>DASWTI010000609.1:0-27413 GCA_036402215.1 Pseudonocardiaceae bacterium | reverse complement strand
GGTCGCCGCGCCGGCACCCGGCCACGGCGGGCGGGTCACCGGTCGCTCGGTGAGATCGGGGAACTCGCTCACGCCGGTGATCGGCGCCCGGCGGTGCGCGACGTCGGCCCGCCGCGCCGCCCAGGTCGCCGCCAGCTCGGCCGCCACCGTCCCGTCCCGCAGCGCACCGCGCATGCCGCCGGTGGACTCGATGCGCCGGAACAGCTCCCAGGTCTTGGCGGCCAGTTCCTCGGTGAGCGTGTCGACGTACCAGGAGCCGGCGGCCGGATCGGCCACCCGGGCCACATGCGACTCCTCCACGAGCAGCGCGTGCGTGTTGCGCGCGATCCGCCGCGCGAACGCGTCCGGCCGGCCGATCGCGTGGTCGAACGGCAGCACCGTGATCGCGTCCGCGCCCGCCACCCCGCCCGCGAAGCAGGCGATCGTCGAGCGCAGCAGGTTGACCCACGGATCACGCCGCGTCTGCATGGCCGGCGACGTCACCACGTGCTGGACCTGCCGCGCCGGCGCCCCGCACACCTCGGTCACCCGGTGCCACACCCGCCGCGCCGCCCGCAGCGTCGCGATCGTCAGGAACTGGTCGGCCGTCGCCGCGTACCGGAACTCGAGCTGCCCGGCCGCGGCTGCCACGTCCATCCCCGCCGCCGTGAGCACCCGCAGGTACTCCACCCCGGCGGCCACCGTGCACGCCACCTCCTGCGCCGCCGACCCACCCGCCTCGTGGTACCGCAGCCCGTCCACCGTGATCGCGCGCAACCCCGGATGCCCCGCCTCGCACCGCCGCGCCAACTCCACCACCGCGTCCAGCGCGCCGTCGTCGGCCTGGCCCCCGATCGGGTCCAACCCCAGCGACCCCGAAGGCACCGCGCCGATGCCCCGCTCGCCCAGCACCTCCAAGAACTCCCCCGCCAACGCAACAGCGGCCCCACACTCCGCCCCGACCCTGGAGCCCGCCGAACCCGCCGGACCCCGGCCGGCCACATCGGCCGAACTCGGGCTCGCAGCCCCACCGGAGCCCCGCGCACCCGCCGAACTCGAGCCGGGCACCCCGCCCGCTACGCCCAGCGCGACCCCCGCGAGGTCCAGGAGGACGCCGTCGAGCCGCTGCCGCAGCTCACCCGGTCGCGCCACGACCCACAGCGAGGTCACCCCGTGTTCCAGATCGGCCACCGCCGCCGCGGCCGCCGCCACCGGATCGGGATCCGCATGCCGCTGCCGCACATCCCAGGGCCCCGCACCACGTCCACCCGGCACCACCCCAGCCTGTGCCGCAGTCGCCGAACCCGCGCCACCGACCGCGTGAGCCGCGTCGTCGGCCGTGTAGAGCGGCCGGATCAGCACGCCGTCGTAGGTCCGGGTGCCCAGGGCCTCGTCCACGTCGTCCGGGACATCGCCGCCGGACCGCCGCAGCACCGCGAGCACCAGCTCCTGCCACTGCTCACGCGTCGCCGCGGGAAACTCCCCGGCCAGCGCCAACTCATCCACCGAGGTCACCCACTGATGCTAGGGAATCCCCGCCCTACCGTCCTGGTGACGCTGGTCCCAGCACCTCCGACAGCACCTCGTCCAGCCGCGCGCCATCGGTGAGCAGGGCAGCCCGGATGCCGACCGCGCGGGCGCCGTCGACGTTCTCCTGACGGTCGTCCACGAAGATCACCTCGTGCGGCTCCGCCCCCAGCTGCGCCAGCGCATCGCGGTAACAGCGCGCGTCCGGCTTCGTCGTGCCGAGGTCGCAGCTGAACAGGAGCCGCTCGAACGGCGCCATCCAGTCCAGCCCGCGCACCGCCCGCGCCAGCTCGGCCGGCGCGTTGGACAGCAGCGCGAGCCGCAACCCGCTCTCCCGCGCCACCCGCAGCACATCCTCGTTCGGCCGCAGCCACCCGCCGATGTCGATCCGCGTCAGGTCGGCGCAGTGCTCGTCCGCCCAACTCGCGCCGACCGTCCCCGCCACCGTCCGCCAGTACCCCGCAGCGGACACCTCACCCGCGTCATACGGCAGCCGATGCCCCCAGAACGCCGCCCAGAACGCCGCGGCATCCACCCCGGCCAGCCGCACCAGCTCCGCCCGCACCTCCTCGGACTGGTGATGGCACACCACCCCGCCGTAGTCCAGCATCAGCCACTTCGTCACCCCACCGAGTATCCCGGCGTCCCCCACCGCACCGAGCCCGCCACCGCCCGCACCGCATCCGCATCCGCAGCCGCACCGCCGCACCGCCGCACCGCCGCACCGACCACGCGCACAGCATCCACGGCCACGCCACCCACCGGACCACGCGCATAGCATCCGCGGACGCACCACCGGACCTGTCAGCGGGCGGCGACGGCGGCGTCGTAGAGGGCGCGCTTGCTGACCCCGGACTCGGCGGCGACCGCGGCCGCCGCGTCCTTGAGACGTTCGCCGGCGGCGACGCGCCGCTGGACGGCGGGCACGAGATCCTCGACGGATGCCGCCGCCGCGGGTGGCGCCGGCCCGATGACCACGGTGATCTCCCCGCGCACCTGCTGCTCGGCCGCCCAGGTGCTCAGCTCACCGAGCGGGCCGCGGCGGACCTCCTCGTGCAGCTTGGTCAGCTCGCGGCACACCGCCGCCGGCCGCGCGGCGCCGAGCACCTCCACCGCGTCGGCCAGGCACGCCGCCAGCCGATGCGGAGACTCGAACAGCACCACGGTCCGCGACTCCGCCGCGAGGGCCGACAGCCAGCGCCGCCGTTCCCCGGGCCGCCGCGGCGCGAATCCCTCGAAGCAGAAGCGGTCCGACGGCAGCCCGGACAGCGCCAGCGCGGTGGTCACCGCCGACGGCCCCGGCAGGCACGTCACCGGCAGCCCTTCCGCCACGCACGCGCTCACCAGGCGGTAGCCGGGGTCCGACACCGACGGCATGCCAGCATCGGTCACCACGAGCACCGTGCGCCCGGCGCGGATGGCGTCCAGCAGCGCCGGCACCCGCGCCGCCTCGACCGCGTCGTAGTGGCTGATCACCCGCCCGCCCACGGTCACGCCGAGCGCAGCCGCGAGCTGCCGCAGCCGCCGCGTGTCCTCCGCCGCCACAACGTCCGCCGTCTCCAGCGCCCGCGTCAGCCGCGTCGTCGCGTCCCCCACGTTCCCCAGCGGGGTGGCCGCGAGCACCAGCCCGCCGACGGTGCCGTCGTTCACGCCCCGCAGGCTAGTGCGCGCCTCAGCCCGTCGTCGGCGGCGGCGTGCCGTCCGGCCAGATGCACGAGATCACCGCCGAAAGCTCGGCCACGTCGTTGCGCACCGAGAACGAGAGCTTGAACCGGTCCTGCGGGTGCTCCACGCGCACCAGCGGGTACGTGGCGGAGCCGTCCAGTTCCTGGTAGCCCTTGCCGGTCCAGTAGGCACGGAGCTGGTCGGCGTACTCCTGCCCGCGGCCCGGATCCAGCCCGTTCACCTGGTACACCTTGCCGATCGTGACCTGTTGCGGCCCGCCGTTGCCCAGCCCGGTGCACGCCACATCCTGGTTCGGCCGCTCCACCAGCTCCGCGTCCGGCCCCAGTTCGCGCGCCGCGTCGGTGATCCGCTCGGCTGCCTGCCGGTTCGCCTCGGCCTCGGAGATCGTGGCCGAGGTGTCCAGCCCGGACGGGGTGTTCCCGGCGCACGCCGCCCCACCGGCCAGCAGGCACCCGGCGAGCAACGCACCCGCGACGGCGGTCCGCCTCACGCCGCCGGCTCCGGCTCACCCGTCGGCCAGATGCACGGCGACGTGGTGACGAGCGAGAGGTCCCCGCGCACGCTGCTCACCAGGTTCATCCGGAAGCCGTCGTCGGCGTGCTCCACCCAGAGCATCGGGGTGGCGTGCACCTCGCCGGTCTCCATGTCCTCCACCGACCGGTCGCGCGCGTCGTCGAGCACGCGGTAGCCGTTCGTCGTCCAGTGCGCGTGCAGCGCCTCGAAGCACTCGGCGTTGCGCGTCCGGTCCAGGCCGGCGAGCCAGTAGCGGCGCGACACCTGGATGCGCCCCTGCGGCCCGAGGTCCGACGGGTCGTCGCACTCGGTCCGCAGGTCGGAGGCGATCTCCAGCCGCGGCGTCACGGGCAGCGCCGCGACGGCCCGGCTCACGTGCTCCTCCAGGCGATCAGTCGCCTGGCGCTGGTCGAGGGTCTGCATCATCGCCCGCTCCTCGCTCAGTTCCTGGTCGGACGGTTGCCGGTGATGATCTGGCCCATGTTCTCCAGCGACGCCGAACCAGGATCCCAGTACTGCGAGTGCGCGTTCGCCGAGAAGTGCGGCACCGGGATCACGTCGAACGGACCCGGGCCCTCCCATGTCCAGCGCACCAGCGGGTCACCGGGGTCGGAGGCGAACACCTGGCCACCGAACTCGGCGCGGCTCGGGTTAGCACCATGGATGAGGTCAGCCTGCGGGTCGAGCCCCAGGCCGTACTGCACCAGGTCGCCGAAGTTGTAGCCGTACTGGATGGGGTCATTCGCCGCGGTGCTCGACCAGACGTGCCGCGGGTCCACGCCGAGTTGCGAGGCGTTGTCCACGCCCACGCCCGGGCTGCCCACGAAGATCAGCTCGTCGGCGTCCAGGCCGTTGTCGCGCGCGGTGTAGCCGACCACGGTGGAACCGTAGCTGTGGCCGAGCACCGTGTTGTGCGACCGCTCGCCCTCGTGGGTGACGCGCAACCCGTCCTGGAACCGGTCGAGGTCGTCGCGCGCGGCCTCGGCGTACCGGTCGTTGGTGGCGTCCTGGCCGAGCTCGCCGAGGTCGGTGTTGATGATCGACTGCGGCGCCTCGTAGCCGACCCAGACGATCGCCGACGTGGACTCGGAGGGGTCGGCGGCCCGCGCGGAGTCGACCATGATGTCGGCCCGGCCCAGGTCACCGCCGATGGAGCCGAGCCGGGTCGTGGTTCCCGGCACGTAGGTGACGATGTTGTCGGCCGTGTCCGGGTTGCCCATGGCGACGATCGCCTGGCCGTTCCCGTCGGTGCTGAAGCCGAGCAGGAAGGCCTGCTGCTTGCCCGGCCCGGTGTCGGCGAGCCGCTCGTTGATCGCGGTGATGCCGGTGAGCTGGTCGTTGATCCGCTCCAGCTCGTCGTCCTGGTCACCGTTGCGGTCGTCGCCCAGCGCGTTCAGCTCGTCGCGGCGATCCTCGAGCCGCTGCTGCTCGGTGGCCAGCACGCTGCGGTTGGCGGCGTCGCGGTCCACGGCGGGGATTCCGTCGAGGTTGCCGATCCGCTCCGGGTGGTTCTCCAGCAGCCAGGTCCGCTGCTCGTCGGAGAGCCCCTCCCACCAGTCGTTGACCGCCTGCGGGTTCGTGCCCTGGGCGGGGACCTGGCTGAGCGGAACGCTCGCCGAGCTGGTGGTCGCGGCCGTCGTCGTGGCCACCGGCATCAGGCCGTTGAGCTGTCCGGCCGCCGCGGTGTCGGCGGCGGTCGCGGCCTGCACGGCGCCATTGATCATGGTCCGCGCCTGGGCGGCGAGGGCCTGCCAGAACGGGACCATGGCGGGTACGGCGTACGCCGCGGGCGAGAGGCTGACGGTTCCCGCCGGGCTCACCAGGACGGGCGTCGGCGCGAGCACGGACACCACCATGTCGACGGTGGCCTTGGCCTGCGCGACGGCGGCGGCGTGGGTGTCGAGCACGGCGGGGATCCGGCCGGCGATCTGCGCGCCCTGACCGAACTCCTCGCCGAGGCGGGTGAAGTGCCCGGTCGCGGCCGTGGCGGCCGGGCCGGCCCACACGGTCCCCAGCTCGGAGCCACGGCTGGTGACCGTGTCGCCCTGGGTGCCGATGACCTCGACCAACGTGGCCCACGCGCGCGAGGCCTGTCGGTAGGTCTCCGGCTGGGCCTGGCGCAGCTCGGCGAAGGTCACCACGGCGTCAGCCCTCCAGCCCGGTCTCGAAGGTGCGGAACCACCCCTGAGCCGTGTCGTCGGTGTCCCGGTACGTCGTGACGCTGTCGGTGACACGGGTGCGGGCGGTCTCGACCCGGCCGGTGAGCCGATCGACCTCGTCGAGCCAGGCCTGCGCGCAACGCAACGCGGCGTCGACGGTCGTGAACCCCGCGTTCGAACCCGACACGGCCTGCAGGTCGGCCGCTCCGGCCTTGGCATCGGCGAGTGCGTCGGTGACCTCGGAGAGTCGTCCGGCGACCCTCCCCACCTGGTCGTACTCGACGGAGAAGAACGCGCCGTCCCCGGACATCGGCACCCCTTTCCGGCTGTGGGCCGCACGGTACGCGAGTTCGGACGCAGGGAGCAGCGTTTCGGCTCCGCTGAGTCAGGGGCGATCCAGTGGCGTGTTTCCGTCCCGCCGCGGTGCCCGCAGTTGCGATCTCCGTGATCGACCCATGACGATGAGTGACGGAAGCCGTACTCGCACCCCTGCACGAGGAGGCCCAACCGTGTCCCGAACCGCGGCCGCACTTGTCTCGGCCCTGCTCGCGGTCTTCACCACAACCACCGCCACAGTCACCGCGTCCGCCGGCTCGCCGGGCGCCGATCCGTTGGCCGTGCCGCCCACCCCGCAGGTGGCCGGCACCGTGGCCACGAACCTCGCGGTGCCCTGGGGGCTGGCGTTCCTGCCGGACGGCTCGGCGTTGATCTCCGAGCGCGGCACCGCCCGGATCAAGCGCATCGCCGGCGGCACCGTCACCACCATCGGCACCGTGCCGGGCGTGCGCCCGAGCGGCGAGGGTGGCCTGCTCGGCATCGCCGTCTCGCCGACCTTCGCCACCGATCGCCTGGTGTACGCGTACTTCACGGCGACGAGCGACAACCGCGTCGTGCGCATGCGGTACGACACCGGCCTGGGTACGCCGCAAGTCATCGTGTCCGGCATTCCCCGGGCCAGCATTCACAACGGCGGTCGCCTGGCCTTCGGCCCCGACGGGATGCTGTACATCGCCACCGGCGACGCGGGCCAGACCGGCAACGCGCAGAACCCGTCGTCGCTCGGCGGCAAGATCCTGCGAGTGACGCCCACCGGTGCCGCCGCTCCGGGCAACCCGACGTCGGGTTCCCGGGTGTGGAGCCTCGGGCATCGCAACGTGCAGGGCCTGGCCTTCGACAACGGCGGGCGCCTGTGGGCGAGCGAGTTCGGCCAGAACACGTGGGACGAGCTGAACCTGATCCGGGCCGGCGGCAACTACGGCTGGCCGATCGTCGAGGGCCGGGCGGGGAACCCCTCGTACGTCGATCCGATCGCCCAGTGGAGTCCGGCGCAGGCCTCGCCGTCGGGCATCGCGTTCGCCAGGAACACCGTGTGGCTGGCAACGCTGCGCGGCCAGCGTTTGTGGGGCGTGCCGGTGCTCAACGGCTCGCCGGACGGTAATCCGGTGGCGTTCTTCAGCGGGACCTACGGGCGGCTGCGGCTGGTGACGACCGCGCCTGACGGTTCGCTGTGGCTGGTCACGAACAACACCGATGGCCGAGGTACGCCGCGCCCCGGTGACGACCGCATCGTGCGGCTGACGCTGCCCTGATCCGGCAGGCGCCGGCGGTCGCGGTGCGGCGCCGCCGACCGGCGGCCCGGACCGGTCACCACCACTCGTCAGTATGAGTACGCGCCGACGATGGTGGTGACCGGCCGGTAGCCGCCTACCATTCGCCGCGTGTTGACCGAGGCGGCGCTCGAGGCGGCGGGCGCGGAACTGGCCGGCCGGTTCGCCGGGCGTGAGTACGGCGCCATCCGGGTCTGCGGCGCGACCAGCGCCGTGGTCGCCGATGGCACTGCCGAGCGAGGTGTGGCGTTGCACCTGCGGCTCGCCCCGGCCACCGACGCCTGGCCGCCCGACGTGATCGCCGACCTCCGCCGGGACGTCCGCGCCGAGGTACGGACGTTCCCCGAGCAGTTCTCCGTTCGCCTGCACTTCCGCGCGGCAGCGGGTGAGGAGCCGACCCCGGCCTGAGATCCGTCGCGGCGTCATCGGCGGTCCCCGACGTGGTCGACGGCCGAGCCGCGCATGGCGGCGAGGGCGGGCGCCAGGCTCGCCACGAGGGAGATGGCCAGACAACCGGCCACGACCCCGAGGACCGTTCGCCAGGGAACGGTGATGGACACGTCCACCCCGAAGTCGTCGGCGAGGCCCGCAGCCGTGCCCAGCAGCCCGGGGACGGCGGCGACCGCGCCGATCACCGTGCCGATGAGGACGAGCAGCACGGCCTCGACGGCGACCACGCGGAGCACCTGGGAGACCCCGGCACCGGACAGCCGGAGCACAGCGAAGTCACGTCGTCGCTCGGCTGTGGACATCACCAGCGTGTTGGCGATCGCCAGGGCGGTGAATCCGAGTACCAGCCCGAGCATGACGACGCTGAACAGCCGGACGAGCCGTTCCTCCTCCGCGGCCTCGGCGTTCTGGTACGCGACACCGGTTGTCGCCGCGGCGCCTTGATCGGCGACTGTTGCGGCCAGGTCCTCCGGTGTCCTGCCGTCGGCGTACACGGCGGTGACCAGCGCACCCGGGTCGTGCGCGCGGGCGTTCGCCAAGGAGAGGATGACGGGCGCCGGGGCGTCGACCAGGACTGCGCCGATGGTGGCCCGGCCGGGCCTTCCGTCCGCCCAGATGAGCGGTACCACGGTGCCGGTCCGCCAGCCACGTTCCGCGGCCAGCGTGGCGGACACAGCAATGGCGTCCGGTGGATCCAGCGACGGCCCGGACGGGCGCCCGGCCACGCGATCGTCCACCCCTGCGGCGTTGAGTTGCCGGCCGTCCACCACCACGGTCGTTGGTAGCACCGCGACGGACCGTGACACGCCGGAATCGCGCACGAGCGCCACGGCGGCATCCGTGACGCCGGGCAGCCCTTGCGCCGGTGACACGACGACCGGGGCGGGCTGGGCTGCGGCGTCCCCGGCCGCCAGGGCGTCGTCCATCATCTCGATGACCCCCGTGATGAGCACGGCGAATGTGACTGTGACGAGCACCGGCGCCGTGGTGGAGGCGACGCGGCGCACCCCGACCACGGACTGCTCACGTACGAGCTCGGCCGTCGGCCCGCGGTGCCGCCGCCACGGCCGGCACAGCAACCCGACCAGAGCCGGTACGTAGACCGGCGCCAGTGATGCCGCGCCCACCACGAACGCAATGACCGCCAGCACGGCGAGCAAGGCGAGCGTGGAGGCTGCGGCCACCGGGGTGAGCGCGGCGAACGCCACTCCGCCTGCGAGCGAGGCAACGCCGACCAACCATCGCGTCCGGCTCATCGGCCGGCGCTCGACCGACGACTCCCGCAGCGCCTCGACGGGCCGGATCCGTGCCGCGCGCCGCGAGGCCGACCAGACGCCGAGCAGCGCGACGAGGACTCCTGCCGCGATCGCGGCTGCCGTCGGCAGGAACACGGTGCGTGGCTGCCAGCCGAGCGGCTGCATGCCGACATTCACCATCCACTCGCCCAGCAAGGGCGCCAGGGCCGCGCCCGCCACCCCACCGGCCGTGGACGCCAGCAACCCGACCACCGCGGCCTCGCCGAGCAGCATCCGCCGGACCTGCCCCGGCGTCGCGCCGACGGCGCGGTACAGCGCGATCTCGCGTCGCCGCTGAGTGACCACGAAGGCGAACGTGGTGGCCACGACGAACACCGACACGAAGCCGGCGATGGTGCCGAGCACGATCAGGAACTGGGCACCGACCCAGCGGGTGCGGCTGTCCTCCTCGGTCTCCAGACGCGCCCGGCCGGCGCCGGCGTGCACCGCGCCGGTCGAACCCACGACCTCGCTCACCGCCGCGGCGACCGTCGCGGGTTCGGCGCCGTCGTCGATCACCACGCCAATCACCCGCGAGCCCGACGCGAGGTCCGCGGCCACATCGTCGGCCAGGTAGATGCCGTGCACCAGCGGATCACCGGACACCGTGCCGCTGACCCGGACCGGCCGGATTCCAGTCGTGGTGAACAGGTTCATCACGGCGCCGGTGCGCAGCCCAGGTCCCGCGATCTCGTCCGGCCCGGTGGGCGCGCTGCCGTCGAGCAGGCGTTCTCCGCTCAGCGCCAGGCTCGACCACGGGTGGCCCTCGGTCTCCGGGCCACCGACCACCCGCGCCGGGAAGGTGCGGTCGGCGACGGCGGTCCGCACGCCGCTCAGGGCGCGCAGCCCGGCGGCCAGGCGCTCCGCCTCCTCGGTCGGCCACGGCCGGTGCTCCGGAATCCCGATGCGACCGGTGTACACGGTGGGCGATGACACCAGAACCTGCGCCGCGGCGTAACGCTGCGGCGCCTGCGCCGTCGCGGAGGCGATGACGACCGCGGTGGCCGCCAGCAGCCCGGTACCCAGGACGAGACTCAGCGCGGTACCGAGCAGCGTCCGCCAGCGGTGCGCGGCGGTGGTCAGGGACAGCATGGTCAGACCTCCAGGTGTGCCATGCGCGCGGCCACCAGCTCGGCATCCACCGGCCGGTCGCTCCGGTCGAGCGTGTCCACGACGCGCCCGTCGGCGAGAAACACCACGCGGTCGGCGACGGCCGCCACCACCGGGTCATGGGTCACCGTGATGACCGTCTGCCCGTGGTCGTCCACCAGACCCCGCAGTCGCTCCAGCAGGTCACGGGATGACACGGTGTCCAGGGCACCCGTGGGCTCGTCGGCGAAGAGCACCGCCGGGCGGGTGATCAGGGCACGCGCGACGGCGACCCGCTGCTGCTCACCACCGGACAGCTCCGCCGGCCTGTGACGTGCGCGCGCGGCAAGGCCGACGGCATCCAGCGCGGCGAGCACCTCCCGCGCCGACGGCGCCCGGTGGGCGAGCCGCAGCGGCAGCGCGACGTTCTGCGCGGCAGTCAACGCCGAGACCAGGTTGAACGCCTGGAACACGAAGCCGACGCGGTCGCGCCGCAGCCGGGTGAGCCGCTTCTCGTCCAGGCCGCTGAGGTCGGTCCCGGCCAGCACCACGGTGCCGCCGTCCGGCCGGTCGAGCCCGGCCGCGCAGTGCATGAGCGTCGACTTGCCGGAACCAGAGGGGCCCATGACGGCGGTGAACGTTCCTGCGGGAACCACGAGGGACACGGCATCCAGCGCGGTCACGGAGTGCGTGCCGAGCCGGTACGTCCGGGTCACGGATCGCAGCTCGACGGCGGGGTCTGTCGTCACGCGCCATATGAGACAGAGCGGCGGGGTCCGTGCGCAGTAGTGCACGGTGGAGTTCGAAAGGTAGTGCGCGCACTACCGTCAGAGCGTCATCGCCGCCGGTACGGTCCGTGACATGGCGCCACGAACCGCCTGGCAGGCACTGACGCTGCCACCAGCACGCTTCCTGACCTCCTCGTGGCCGTGGCGATGCCTCGGCTACCTGGTGATCGGGCCGGTGCTGGGCGCCCTCGCGGTCCTCATGGTCGGAGGTCTGGCGGTCGGCGGGGTGATGCTGGCTGTGGTCGGCGTCGGAGTGGTGCTGATCGCGATCTGCCTGCTGTCCGGCATCCCGGTGGCCGTCATGGAGCGGCGGCGGCTACAGCTCGTGGACCTCGACCCGATTCGCAACCCGCATCGCCGGCCGGAGGGACGCGGCTGGCGCGCGTGGCTGAGTACCAGGGTCCGGGAACCGGTGACCTGGCGCGAGCTGGGCTACGCGATCGTGTCGGCCATCGCATTGTGGTGGATCGACATCGGGCTCGTCTCGCTCGTCATGGGAATGCCGATCGCCATGGTGAACTCGGTGCTCACCACCGAGAACGTGCCGTGGTACTGGCAGATCGTGGGGGTGGTCGCGGCGGTGGCACTGCTGCCGATCGCCGCCTACCCGGTGACGGCGTGGGCGGCGGCCCGCGCGGAGATGACCCGCGCGGTGCTCGGACCGACCGATCACGAACTCGGTGAGCGGCTGGTCGAGACCACCCGGTCGCGGGCGCGGCTGGTGGACGCCTTCGATGCCGAGCACCGGCGGATCGAACGGGATCTGCACGACGGTGCACAGCAGCGCCTGGTGGCGCTGTCGGTGTCCCTCGGGATGGCCAGGCTGGACGTGCCTGAGGGCTCGCCCGCCTGGCGCCGGATCGAGCACGCCCGTGAACAGGCGGAGCATGCGCTCGACGAGTTACGCGAGCTGGTGCGGGGCATTCACCCGCAGGTGTTGACCGACCGAGGTCTGCCGGCGGCGGTGGCCGATGTGGCGGGACGATCGCCGCTGCCGGTCGAGGTCGACGTGGAGCTGCCCTGGCGGCTGCCACCGGTGGTGGAGACGACCGCGTACTTCGCGGTGTGCGAGGCCCTGGTCAACGCAACCAAGCACTCGCGGGCCAGCAGGGCGACCGTGCGCGGACGGCTGGTGTCCGGGAAGTTGGTCATGGAGGTGAGTGACGACGGCGTGGGAGGTGCCGACCCGGACTCGGGTACCGGGCTCATCGGGCTGGCCGACCGGGTGGCTGTCGTGGACGGCCAGCTGTACGTGACGAGTCCGCCGGGCGGACCGACAACGATCAAGGTGGAGCTGCCGTGCCCGCGACGCGGTCCCTACGAGTAGTGCTGGCCGAGGACTCGGTGCTGGTCCGCGAGGGCATCATCGGGGTGCTCGAACGGTTCGGCCACGAGGTGGTGGCAGCGGTGGACGACGCCGAGGGCTTGGTGTCGATCGTGATGCAGTACGAGCCGAACGTGGTGGTGACCGACGTACGAATGCCGCCGACGTTCACCGACGAGGGGCTGCGGGCGGCGTTGCGGCTGCGACGACGCTGGCCGGGGCTGCCGGTGCTCGTGCTGAGCCAGTACGTACAACAGACGTACGCGACTGAATTGCTGGAGGCGACGGACACCGGCGGCGTCGGATACCTGCTGAAGGACCGCATCGGCCGGATCGAGGAGTTCGCCGGCGCGGTCCGCGAGGTGTCGGCAGGAGGCACGGTGGTGGACCCCGAGGTGGTGCGGCAGCTCCTCGGCGGTCGACGACAAGGGCCGCTGACTAGGCTCAGCCCACGCGAGCACGAGGTGTTGGGGTTGATGGCCGAGGGCCGGTCGAACACCGCCATCGCCCGGCGGCTGGTGGTGACGGAGGCCGCCGTCGCCAAGCACATCAGTTCCATTCTCACCAAGCTCGACCTGCCGCCGGACGTGGACGGGCATCGCCGCGTGATGGCGGTGCTGACCTTTCTGAGGGGGTGATCGGATGGTGGATCGCAGGTGCTGACGGCCGGCACGTGGTGCTCGTCATACGATCGGGCGCGTGACCGCACTCGCATCCGGGCTCGTCGACCGGCCTGAGGACCGGCCCGAGGGGTACTCGGACGACGCGGAGGACACCGCGCCGATCGAGCGCGATCCGGCCGACCGGCTGGGTCCACCACCTCCGTCGGACCGGCTGCGCGGGTGGACGGTGGCGCTGACCGTGGCGCTCATCGGCGGCATCGTGCGGATGTGGAACCTGGGGCTGCCCACGGACAAGGGCACGCCGGTGTTCGACGAGAAGCACTATGTGCCGCAGGCCGCTCAGGCGCTGCGCAACGGCGGCTACGAGGACAACCCCGGCTTCGAGCTGATCGTGCACCCGCCGCTGGGCAAGCAGCTCATTGCCCTCGGGGAGTGGATGTTCGGCTACACCGGCTGGGGCTGGCGGATCGCGGCCGCGGTAGCCGGGACCCTGTCGGTGCTGATGATCGTGCGCATCGCGCGTCGGCTGACCCGGTCGACCTTGCTCGGGGCGATCGCCGGGGTACTGCTGATCTGCGATGGCGTGAGCCATGTGCAGTCGCGGATGGGGATGCTCGACGTCTTCCTGGCGACGTTCGTGCTGGCCGGCTTCGGCTGCTTGGTGGTGGACCGCGACCAGGTACGGCAGCGGCTCGCGGTTGCGGTGCGCGAAGGGCGGATCGGCGACTCCGAGTGGGGGCCGCGGCTGGGTTTCCGCTGGTGGCGGCTGGCGGGCGGGGTGTGCCTGGGGCTGGCCTGCGGCGTGAAGTGGTCGGGTGCGTACTTCGTGGCCGGCTTCGCGCTGCTGGTGGTGATCTGGGACGTCACCGCGCGACGGGCCGCCGGGGTGGAACGGCCGTTCGCCGGGATGGTGCGGCGCGACCTGGCCCCGGCGGTGTGGGCGCTGGCGCTGGTGCCGTTGCTGGCGTACACGGCGACCTGGTGGGCGTGGTTCACCTCGGAGACGGCGATCGATCGCAACGCGGTGGGCATCAAGGTCGGCGAGGACAGCGCCTGGTGGTTCGTGCCGGACCCGATCCGGGCTCTCTGGTACTACAGCGGCAACGTGCTGGAGTTCCACAGCAACCTGGTGACTCCGAAGGACAAGCCGCACCCGTGGGAGTCCAAGCCGTGGGGCTGGCCGATCAGTTATCGACCGATGCTCTACTACTACGAGTCCGGTGCCGGGGCGATGGGCTGCGGACGCACGGACTGCGTGGGCGCGGTGATGCTGGTCGGCACGCCCGCCCTGTGGTGGCTGGCGCCGCCTGCGCTGCTGTTCGCGGCGTGGCGGGCGATCGGGCGCGTGGACTGGCGTTACGCCGGTGTTCTGTTCGCGTACCTCGTGGGGTACCTGCCGTGGTTCCTCAACCTCGACCGGCAGATGTACTTCTTCTACGCGACGCCGCTGGCGCCGTTCCTGGTGCTGGCGATCACGCTGGCGCTGGGCGAGGTGCTGGGCCGGTCACGCGCGGGTGAGGAACGCCGGAGCACGGGACTGCTGGTGGTCGCCTGCTACGTCGGGCTGGTGGTCGCCAACTTCATCTGGCTCTGGCCCATCCTGGTCGGCGACTCCATCACGCCGGCGCGCTGGCAGGCCGAGCTCTGGCTGCCGTCCTGGCGCTGACCTGGGCGGTAGGTCGCACGACCAACCGATTTCCTCCTCAGCCGCTTCCCGGGTCAGCCGCTCCGCCGGCCTGCCGCTCCGCCGGCCTGCCGGTCTTACGGCCGGCTGGTCCGGCAGTCGGCGGACAGCCACTCTGGGTCGCCCCGGTAGCGGAGCCGGGATCTGCGACAGTCCAGCCGGGGCCCAGGCACGTCGGCAGGCCAAAGCGGGTAGGCGGGTAGGCGGGTCAAGCACAGCAGGAGCAGCAGGCGAGCCGGCGGGGCGATGGCGGTGGGTGCAGTCGGGCGGCGTCCACCGTGGCTGCTGTCGGAGGTGCGAACAGCAAGCGCGGCCATCGCCACGAGGTGTGCCGACCCTGGTCCGGTGGGGGGCCACTGGCGAGTGCCAGCCGTCAGTGAGGCGCTCGCGGGCACCCGCTGACCGTGAGCTAACTCGGTGGCCGCCCGGAGAGCGGTGCTGGGGTCGGCTCGTGCTCGACCGGCAATGACCGTCCGACCGCTCGGCTGCTCGACCGGCGGTGACCGTGGCCGGTTCAGATGCTCGACCGGGGGCGGCTTCGGCTCAGCTGGCTCGTCTGGCGGGGAGGGGGAGCGAGGGGGGCACGACGGTCATGGGGGCGGGGGCGGCGTCGGGGAAGAGTTCGGTGGCGGGGCGGGTGTGCTCCATGAGGATGTCGGCGCGGACGTCGCGGTAGTTGTAGCGGGCGTAGAGGTCCTGGGCGTCGGCGGTGGCGAGCATCATGCGGCGGAGGCGCTGCAAATCGGGGTGGGTGTGGACAGCGTCCATGAGGCGCTTGCCGAGCCCGCGGCCACGGTGCTCGCCGAGGATGAACACGTCGCACAGCCAGGAGAAGGTTGCCCGGTCGGTGACCACTCGTGCGAAGCCGACGAGGTCGCCGGCTTCGGTGTAGACGCCGAGGCACAGCGAGTTGGCGACCGCCCGCTCGAAGACGTCGCGGGGCAGGCCGGCGCCCCAGTACGCCTCGGTGCTGAGGAAGCGGTACACGACATCGAGGTCGATGCGCGCGGGGTCGTCACTGATCTCGTACTGCACTGGCTGCCCTTCTCTGGAGGAGTGGTACCGCACGACATTACCGACCGCGATTGAGCGGTGGCTGTGTGTTGGCAGAACCCCGACAGAAACGGCAGTTGATCTTGACGGACGAGGGGCGGACCGGCTCCGGGTGGCATGGCCGGGCGAGCGGGAGAACGGACGAGCGGGCCAGCGGGCCAGCGGGGCAGCGGGCCAGCGGGGCAGCGGGCCAGCGGGCCAGCGGGCCAGCGGGCCAGCGTCGAGGACAGCGCTTCCGCGGCGGCGAGGCCGCCTGCGCGGCGAACTACTCGAAGCGGCTTACGTTCGCCGGCTGCTTTGGGGGCAGAGTCAGTGGCAAGGGATGGGGATGGCCTGGACCACTTCGTACTGGGCGCGGGCGTCGAGGAGCAGGGGGATGACGCGCTGGGAGGGCTGGGCCATGGGGACCTCGACGCCGCCGGGGGCGGGGCGGGTGCGGATGCCGTGCAGGTCGAGGGTACGGGCGACGGCCGCGTGCTGCTGGGTGGTGAGGCGGTAGGCGCAGGGCGGGTTGGGCTCGACCTGGTCGGGGGTGGGCGGCTGGTTGTCGGCGCCGCCGAAGTGGACGGTGCCGGTGCCGAGCCGGCCTTCCAGGGTGGCCCGGGCGGCGGACTCGGCCTGGGCGACGGCCAGGGTGACCCAGTGGGCGCGGAGGAACCGGAAGGTGCCGTCGACGCCGTCGAGGTGGGTGGTGACGCGGCGGCGGTTGAGCAGGGCGGGGTCGGCGGCCTCCGCGGGGGACAGCGGGTCGGCGGCGGTCTCGGCGAGGACGCCGGCGGCGTGGCGTAGGCCGGCGGTGTTGCGCAGGATGCGCTCCTGGCCGTCGCCGGCGACCTGGCGGCCGTCGCGGTAGATGCCGTAGACGCTGGTGGTGTGGCCGCCGGCCTCGACGGCGGGGCTGACGTAGGCCTCGCTCAGCTCGACGGCCAGGTCGTGGACCCGGTCGGAGACGTCGAGGTGGCGGGGCCAGAGGTACAGGTAGTGCCAGTCGTACAACCCGGGCACGACGCCGAACTCGTGCAGGTCGTGCACCAGGTCCGGCCGCAGGTCGCGCAGCACCTGGGCGTGCGCGCGGCCCTCCACGGTGGCCAGCGCGAGGTGGTCGCGGTTGATGTCCACGCCGGCGGCGTTGCCGCGGGTGTCGGCGGCGCGGCCGTCGGGGTTGGCGGTGGGCACGATGAGCACGGTGGTGTGCAGCAACATCCGCACGGTGGCCGGGTCGGTGCTGGTGGCGAGTTCCCTGGCCAGGGTCAGGCACGCCTCGCGGCCGGACGGCTCGTCGCCGTGCTGGGAGCAGGTCAGGAACACGCTGCTGCCGGCGGCGATGACGGCGTCGGGCAGGCGGGGCACGGCGCTGATGGTCAGCAGCCGCAGCGGGCGGCCCTGCGGGGTGGTGGCCAGGGTGCGCATCCGCAGCCGGTCGCTCCCCCGGTCCAGGGCGTCGAGGTACGACTGCTCCTCGGCCTCGGTGGTCCAGCGCGCGCCGTTGGTCAGCTCGAACCCGGTCCGCAGCTCGGCGGTCCCCGGCCTGGCGGTCGCCACCTCGGCGGCGTCCGGGGCGGTCTGGGCGGCGGCGCCCAGTTGGGGCTGCGCGGTGGCGGGGGTGCTCAGGGCGAGTGCCGTTCCCAAGGCGACGGCCAGTGCGGTGATGGCACTCCTGGTGTTCATGCGACCTCCCGGCGTGACCTGGAGGTCATCTTGCCCCTTCGGCGACCGGGCGGCGACCCGAACGGGCGTCGGCGGAATGGCAGGATGCGCGGCCATGAGCGAGACCGTGGGGCGCCGCGAGCTGCCGCCACTGCCGTACTACGCCAAGGTGACCGCGGTGGTGATCGCCGTGGTGGTGTCGGCGGTCGCGCTGTACGAGATCCGCTCGGTGGCGCTGTCCGTCTTCCTGGGCCTGTTCCTGGCGATCGCGGCCGAGCCGTTCCTGTCCTGGCTGGAGCGGCGAGGGCTGAGCCGTGGCTGGGCGGTCACGGTGCTCTCGCTCGGGACGCTCGTGGTGCTGGCCGGCATGGTGACGCTGCTGGTGTACCCGGCGGTCCAGCAGATCGGCCAGCTCATCGAGTCGCTGCCGAACCTGCTCAACCAGCTCACGGCGAGCCTGGACCGGTTCGGCGTGCGGTTCGACGACCCGGCGATCCGGGAGCGGCTGGAGGGCATCGCGGAGAAGCTGCCGTCGCTGCTCGGCTCCTCGTTGGGCGCGGTGTACGGGGTGCTGGGCGGCGTGGTCAGCGCGATCTTCACGGCGTTCACGGTGATCGCGCTGGCGCTGTACTTCATGCTGTGGCTGCCGCGCATCCGCCGCTTCGTGGGCCGCGCGCTGGGCGACCCGGAGCGGGTCGAGGTGATGGACCGCTCGCTCGCCCGGATCGGCGGCTACGTCACGGGCCAGCTCACCGTCTCGCTGGTGGCCGGCGTGGTGAGCGGGGTGGTGCTGGGCCTGCTCGGCGTGCCGTACGCGGCGGTGCTCGGCGTGGCGATGGCGCTGTTCAGCGCGATCCCGCAGATCGGCGCCACGATCGGCGCGGTCGTCTGCACGCTGGTGGCGCTCACCGACAGCCTGGCCCTCGGGCTGATCACGCTCGCGTTCCTCGTGGCGTACCAGCAGTTCGAGAACTACGTGCTGGCGCCGCGGGTGTTCTCCAGCGCGGTGGACCTCTCGCCGGTGGCCGTGTTCATCGCGGTGCTGGTGGGCGGCAGCGCGCTCGGGGTGATCGGCGCGCTCACCGCGCTGCCGGTGGCGGCCGCCATGAAGGTGGTCTTCCGCTACGTGTTCCGCGAGCGCCTGCGCCGCATCGAGACCGACGACGAGGCGGTGGTGGCGGATACCCGGCCAGGCCCCGCGGAGCAGGGGGTGGCAGGACCCGGGCGGGCGGCAGGGCCGGTACCGGCGCCCGCGGTGGACGGCGGGACGGCGCCGGAACCGGAGCCCGGTATCGCCCCGGCCTGAGCCGGTGGGCGTTCATCCGCGGGGCGGGCAGCCGCGGTGGCCGCGGTCCGGGCCGTGCCACGGGTTGCGACAGCCCAGGTCGGGACAGCCTGATTGCGACGGCCGGGTGGCGACGGAGGGTTGCGCGCCGGCCGGTGGCGCGGGGGCGGCGGCTCAGGGACGGCGGCTCGGGTCAGGGGGTCGGTGGTCCCGGGGCCAGGGACGAGACGCCGTTCCAGATCACGGCGAGGATGAGGGCGGCGGCGGCCTCGGGGGTGATCTCGGGGTGTTGCTCGCGCCAGAGCGAGACGCGCTCGGTGGCGCCGACCAGCATGTGGGCGTAGGCCTCGACGAGCAGTGGGTCGATGTCGGGGACGAGGGCCGCGGTGGAGGTGGCGATCAGTTCGGCCTGCTGGCTGCGCACCTGCTCCACCTCGGCGGCGGCCTCACCGACGAGGGCGGTCTCGGCGCGCAGGACGGCCCAGGCGGGCTTGTGGGCGTCGATGAAACGGAAGTGCGCCTCCAGGCCACGGCGCAGCAGTTCCCTGGGGGAACCGCCCTCGGCGATGGCCGCGAGGGTGACCTCGCGCAGGCCGTTGCGGGCGCGCCGCATGCAGGCCAGCAGCAGGCCCTCCTTGGAGCCGAAGTACGCGTACAGCATCGGCTTGGAGACGCCGACCCGCTCGGCGATCTCGTCCATCGACGCCGCCTGGTAGCCACGCTCGGCGAAGACCTGCTCGGCGACGCGGACCATCTGGCGCTCGCGCTCCGGCCGTGCCATCCGCCGCCGGGGCGCACCACCGGCGCCCGGCTCCACCGGCTCGGACTCCCCGGCCCCGGCAGCGGCGCCCGCGGCAGGACCGGCAGCAGGAGGAGCGTCCGCAGGACGGACAGGAGCAGCGTGAACGGCGTCCCCCGGACCGGCACCGGCAGCGGAACCTTGGCCGGAACCAGCAGGAGCGTCTCCAGGACCGGCGCCCGCCGTGGCGGACAGGGCACCGGCCGGGCCTGCGGTGCCCCCGGCCACGCCGGGCACGCTGCCGCCGGAGCCGCCGGAGCCGCCGGGGCCAGAACCGGCGGGGACAGCGGGGACGCCCGGCACGCCCGCGACGGCAGGAACGGCGCCCGTGGCGATGGCGGGCCGTGCGCCGGGTGACATGCCGCGGCGGGTGGTGGGCGGCGGTGGGGCGTTGGGCGGGATCCGCGTCACATCGACCATCCTAGCTCAACCTACCGAGAGTAAGTTACCGCTGGTAAGTTACCGGGGGGGAACCCACCGCAGCGGAGGTATGCCGTGCCGGGCAAGGACAAGGTGTACAGCGTCGCGATCATCGGCGCGGGGTTTTCCGGCCTGGGCATGGCGATCCGGCTGAAGCGGTCCGGCGAGCAGGACTTCGTGATCCTGGAGGAGGCGCACGACGTCGGCGGGACCTGGCGGGAGAACACGTATCCGGGCTGCGCGTGCGACATTCCGTCCTACCTGTACTCGTACTCCTTCGAGCCGAACCCGAACTGGACCCGCCAGTACCCACGCCAGCAGGAGATCTGGGACTACCTGCGGCACTGCGCCGCCAAGTACGCCCTCACCACGCACCTACGCTTCGGCACCCGCCTGGCCGCCGCCGAGTTCGACGACGGAGCGCGGCTGTGGCGGCTGACGACGGCCGGCGGGGAGGTGCTGCGGGCCCGGGTGGTGGTGAGCGCCATGGGTCCGCTGCACCTCCCCTCGATCCCACGCCTGAAGGGCCTGGAGTCCTTCCGCGGCACCATGTTCCACTCCGCGCGCTGGAACCACGACCACGACCTCACTGGCCGGCGCGTCGCCGTCGTCGGCACCGGGGCGAGCGCGGTGCAGTTCGTGCCGCGGATCGCCGGGCGGGCCGCGCGGGTCACCGTCTTCCAGCGCACGGCGCCCTGGGTGATGCCGAAGTCCGACCGCCGGATCGGCCGAGCGGAGCACACGGCGTACCGGCTGGTGCCGCCGCTGCAACGGCTGCGCCGCGCGGTCATCTACTGGCTGCACGAGCTGCGCGTGCTCGGCATGGTGTTCGACCCGCGCCTGATGAGGCTCGTGGAACGCCTGGCGCGCGCCCACCTCCGCCGGGCCATCGACGACCCGCGGCTGCGCGCGGCCGTCACCCCCGACCACACCATCGGCTGCAAGCGGATCCTGATCTCCAACGACTACTACCCCGCGCTGGCCCGGCCGGACGTGGACCTGGTGACCGACCACATCGCCGAGGTGCGCGAGCACTCCGTGGTCACCGCGGACGGCACCGAGCACGAGGTGGACACGATCATCCTGGCCACCGGCTTCCACGTGGTGGACGCCCTGGACCGGATTCCGATCACCGGCGCGAACGGGCGGACGCTGCGGGACGCCTGGCGCGACGGCGTGGAGGCCTACTACGGCGTGGCGGTGTCCGGCTTCCCGAACCTGTTCCTGCTGGCCGGCCCGAACACCGGGCTCGGTCACAACTCCATCGTCTTCATGATCGAGGCCCAGGTGCACTACCTGCTGAGGTGCCTGGAGCTGTTGCGCGGCAAGGAGAACGCGACGATCGACGTACGCCCGGAGGCGCAACGGCGGTTCAACGACGCGCTGCAACGGCGGCTGGGTGGCACGGTGTGGGGCACGGGGTGCCGGAGCTGGTACCTGGACGAGCAGGGCCGCAACCGCACCATCTGGCCGGGCTTCACCTGGTCGTACTGGCTGCGCACCAGGACCCCGCGCACGGAGGACCTCGAGGTACGGAGCGAGCGGACGGAGGTACCGGCATGAGCACGGTCGCGGTGGTCACCGGCGGGGCGTCGGGCATCGGCCGGGCGATCGGGGCGGCGCTGGTGCGGCGCGGCGACACGGTGGTGCTGGCCGACGTGAACGACGAGGCCGCCGAACTGGCCGCCAAGGAGCTCTCGGCCGCCGGCCCCGGCGTCGCCACGGCGCTGCACCTGGACGTCACCGACGGCCCGGCGGTCGAGGCGGCCTACCGTGCGGTGCACGACGAGCACGGGCGCCTGGACCTGGTGTTCAACAACGCCGGCATCGGCGTCGGCGGCCTCACCGAGGAGCTGACGCTGGAGCACTGGGACCGCACGATCGACGTGAACCTGCGCGGCGTGGTGCACGGGGTGCACGCGGCGTACCCGCTGATGCTGCGCCAGGGCTTCGGGCACATCGTGAACACGGCCTCGCTGGCCGGCCTGGTGGCACCGCCGATCATGATCCCGTACACGGCGACGAAGCACGCCGTGGTGGCGCTCAGCACGGCGCTGCGGGCGGAGGGCGCCTCGCGCGGCGTGCGGGTGAGCGCGGTGTGCCCGGCGTTCGTGGAGACGCCGTTGCTGGACAACATCAACCCCGGGCTGCCGCCGACCCGGGCCTCGGCCAGGACCCGCGAGCAGATCGGCCGGGTGCAGCGCCACACCTACTCGCCGGAGCTGCTGGCCCGCGACGTACTGCACGGCGTGGAGCGCAACCAGGCCCTGATCGTCGCGCCGCGGCACGCCAGGGTGATGGCGTTCCTGGCGCGGCACCTGCCGGCCGTGGCCGCCGCGGTGGCCCGCCGCGAGGTGGACGCCTACCTCCGCAAGCGGTGACCCGCGCCATGTTTGTGCCCGTCGGCGACGGGTAACCGATCTCTGACAGAGGGCCGAGACCGGCGGAAGGAGCACCGTCATGTCGGATACCGGCAGGTTCGACGACCGGGTTGACCAGGCGAGCGGCAAGGCCAAGGAGTGGGCCGGACGCGCGACCGACGATCGTGACCTCGAGGCCGAGGGCAGGACGCAGCACGGCGTCGCGAAGACCAAGGCCGACGTCCGCGAGGGCGCCGAGAAGGTCAAGGACGCGGTGGCCGACACCGCCCACAAGGTGCGGGACGCGATGCGCCGCTGATCGACCGCGGAACGGAACCGCACAACAGCGGGAAGGGCCCGCCCCGGTGCACGGGGCGGGCCCTTCCGCGTCCTCCCGCGGTTGGAAGGTGGCCCGGCTACAGGGCCCGCAGGGAGCCCAGTCCGCCGAGACCCGGCAGCAGCACCCGGATGGTCACGGTGGCCGGCGCGGAGAACGCCTGCCCGTCACCCGCCCGGTAGGTGAAGGTGTCGGTGCCGGCGAACAGCAGGTTCGGCAGGTACCAGAAGCCGCCGTCCGGCGCGAGCACCACGCGGCCGCGGCCGGGGCCGGTCACCAGGCTCGCCGTGAGGCGGTCGCCGTCCGGGTCGGTGTCGTTGGCCAGCACCCCCGGCGCCGGAACCGGCATGCCGACCAGGCTGATCAGCAGCGTGTAGCGGTCCGGGGCCGCGACCGGCGCGCCGTTCAGCGCGATGGTGACGGTGGCCGGCGCCGAGGTGTCCCAGCCGTCGGTCGCGGCGTAGCGGAAGGTGTCGGTGCCACTCGCCCCGGCGTCCGGCGTGTAGGTGAACGAGCCGTCCGGCCGCAGCGCGAGCGTGCCCTGGGCCGGGCCGCTCACCAGGACCGCGGTGAGCGGGTCGCCGTCGGGGTCGGTGTCGTTGGCGAGCACGTTCGGCGCCGGTCCGGCCGAGCGCGCCCAGGTGTCCGGGTTGGCCACCGGCACGCCGTTGCGGACGGTCGAGTTGAGCAGCACGGAGACCCGGTCGGCGAACATGTCCGCGGTGGCCAGGTCGGGGCGGCCGTCACCGTCGAGGTCGGCGGCGGTGACCCAGCGGGCACCACCGGCGGTGGGGAACTCGCTCATCGCGGCGAACGCGCCGGCGCCGGTGCCGCGCAGCAGGCCCACGGAGTTGCCGCGCTGGTTGGCCACCACGATGTCGGTCCGGCGGTCGCCGTCCGCGTCGGTGAGCGCCACGTGCGTCGGGGCGATGCCGGCCGGGTGGTCCACGCGGGCCCCGAAGTCGCCGCCGCCGAGGCCGGGCAGCACGGACACGGTGTCGGCGCTGAAGTTGGCCAGCACCAGGTCGTTGCGGCCGTCGCCGGTGACGTCCCCGATGGCCACGTCGTAGGGATTGCTGGGGGCCGGCCGGTCGGTGCGCGCGCCGTAGGTGCCGTCGCCGTTGTTCAGCAGCACGGACACGGTGTCGCGGCTGAGGTTGGAGGTGGCCACGTCGAGATCGCCGTCGCCGTCCAGGTCACCCGCCGCGAGCGCCACCGGGGTGCCGTCGGTGGGGAACGAGCCGAGCTCGGTGAAGGCGGCGCCGGTGTTGGCCAGCACGGTGACCGCGCTGCTCCCGGAGCTCGCGGCCACCAGGTCGGGGCGGCCGTCGCCGGTGGCGTCCACCACGGCGAGGGTGAACGGCCCGGCGCCGACGGGGTAGCTCACCGGGGCGGCGAACGCGCCGGTGCCGTCGCCGCCCAGCACGACGGCGGCGCCGGCGGTGTGGTCGGCCGCCACCAGGTCGCGGTGGCCGTCGCCGTCGACGTCGGCGATCACCACCTGGCGGGGGCCCTGGCCGGCCGGCACCGCGACCGCGGGGGCGAAGCCGCCGTCGCCGGTGCCGCGGAACACCGAGATGGTGCCGCCCACGGAGTTCACCACCGCGAGGTCCGGGACGGCGTCGGCGTCCAGCATCCCGGCGGCCACGGAGAACGGCGCGATGCCGGTCGCGTAGGGCACGTACGGTGCGAAGGCGGGCGTCCCCGGCGCCGCCGAGGCCACCGCGGGGAGGCCCGCGGTCACCGCCCCGGCCGCCACGGCGGCCACCACGGCCCTGCGAACCTTCACCTGTCGTGTGCTCAACCCAACCCCTTATGCCGCCCAGCGGAACACCTGCGGTTACAGATCGCATTTGTCCCCGGTGGCGTTAGCCAAGTCGCGGTCACCCAGGGTGGTGAACCTTGGTTCATCGAGCCGACCGGGCGGGGCGGGCGTACAGGTAGGGGACACCCCGTTCGAACTGGGAGGTCCCGATGCGCATCCCCGCCCGACCCATTTTCCGGCTCGCCGCGGTGCTCGCGGTGGCCGCGCCGGTGGTCGCCGCGATCCCGGCCAGTGGTGCCGACGACGGCCCCGGGCACGGCCCCGACTCGGCCCGGCCGCCCTCCGCGACGGCCTTCACCACGGTGTTCACCCCGCCGCTGGCCATCGAGGGGCTCACCGGCGACAGCCGCGGCAACCTCTACTCCGCCGGGCGCGGCGGTGACCCGTGCCCGGTGTACCGGGTGCCCGCCGGCGGTGGGGAGGCCGCCGTCGTCGGCACCATCCCCGCGCCGTGCGGCCCGGCCGGGCTGACCTTCGGGCCGGACGGCCGGCTCTACGTGGCCGACAGCGGTCGCGTGGTGGTGCTGCGCCCGGACGCGGTGAACCCGCCGGCGGCCACCGTGTTCGCCGCCGGGGTGCCGGGCGCGAACGGCCTGGCCTTCGACCGGCGCGGCGACCTGTGGGTGTCCGACGGCACCACCGGGCAGGGCCGGGTGTGGCGGGTCGGCCGCGACGGCGTGCCCGCCGAGGCGTTCCGTGCGCAGCCCATGGTCAACGAGGTGAACCTGGTGAACGGCGTCGGCGGCGTGGGCCGCGACCCGCGCTCGGCGCCGCCGGCCACGGTGACCGTGACCCCGACGGGCCGCTCGGCGGCGAACACCGAGGGCTCCCAGCACCTGGTGGCCAACGGGCTCGCGTTCACCCGCGACGGCGCGCTGATCGTGGCGGACACCGCGCGCGGCGCGCTCTGGAAGGTCGTGCTCGACCACCGCGGGCGGCTGCGCACGCCGACCGGCTGCGACACCACGTTCGCGCCGAACACGCTGTGCCTGGACGCCGTGCTGGTCGCGCACCCGTTGCTGGAGGGCGTGGACGGCATCGTGATCGACCGGGCCGGCACCGTCTGGGGCGCGGTGAACGAGCGCAACGCGGTGGTCACCGTCGGACGCGACGGCCGGGTGGCGGAGTACTTCCGCAACGCGGTGGACCCCGCGACGCGGCTGCGCAACACCGGGCCGATGGAGTTCCCGACCAGCCCGTTCCTGACCGGCGGGCGGCTGTGCCTGACGCACTCCGACGGCGGCCGGCGGGACAACTTCCCCAACACCGGCGGCGAGATCGGGCCGCAGCTCCCGGGCCGCGGCAAGATCTCGTGCGTGCGCTGACCGGCGGGCGGGCTCCCGGGGTGGCGGCCCCGGGAGGCCGGGCCGGACGATCACGTCCCGATGGCGCCGGAGCCCTCCTGGAACAGGGAGATCACCTCGCCGGCGGGGAGGCCGGCGCCGAGCCCTCGGCCTGCGGCAGGTCGAGCTCCCTCACGATGGCGTCGACGATCTCCGCGCCGGTGGCGTCGATCGACACCGTGACCACGTCCGGTTCGGTGTCCGGGTCCGGCGGCTCCAGCGCGGCGAACTGGCTCGCCAGCATGTCGGCCTTCATGAAGTGGCCGTGCCGGGCCACCAGCCGCCGCTCGATCAGCTCACGGGTGCCGTGCAGGTAGGCGAAGCGCACGCCGGGGTTCCCGTCGCGCAGCACGTCGCGGTACGCCTTCCTGAGGGCGGAGCAGGACACCACGCCGTCCCGGCCCTGCCGGGCGATCCAGTCGCGGATGGCCTCCAGCCAGGGCCACCGGTCGGCGTCGTCCAGCGGCAGGCCGGCGGCCATCCTGTCCACGTTGGACCGTGGGTGGAAGTCGTCGGCCTCGGCGTACGCCCAGCCGAGGTGCCCGGCCAGCAGCGCGCCGATGGTCGTCTTCCCGCTGCCGGAAACCCCCATGACCACGATCACCGGACCGGACATGGTCCGACGGTAACCACGGAACACCCGACCCGCAGGGCGAGCCGCGGTGGCCCGGGCCGCCGGAACGCGACGCCGGCTCCGGGCGTCAGGTGGGCAGGAGCTCCCCGAGGCGGGCGAGGGCGCGGGCGCGCGACGACGGCCGGGCCTTGTGCGGCACGCTCTCCGAGTCGGACACGAACCACTTGCCGTGCTCGTCGGCGGCCACCGCGATGCCCACCCGGACGTTCTTGGTGATCGACTGGATGACCACGGAGTTGCGGGAGTCGTGCGGCAGGCAGGTGTCCACGAACCGGGTGAGCTGGTCGAGCATGGAGACCGCGGAGTCCAGGCGCCGCACGGTGAACCGGCCGTGCTGCGAGGCGAACAGCGCCAGGTTCACGGTCGGCCCGACGAAGATGTGCACGAGCACCTTCTGGCCGTCGTGCCAGCCGAGCGCGCGGGTGCCGATGGTCGCGGTGGCCAGGCCGGCCATGAGCACGCGCAGCTCGGTGGCGAGCTCCACCTCGTCGGTGCGCGGCGTGCACAGGCCACGGGCGAGCAGCGAGGACAGCCCGGCCTTGGCGGCCACGTCGGCGTCCTCCTCCGGCCCCAGGTCCAGCAGCTCCCGGACCGCCACGTTCACCGGAGGCCGTGCCCGCAGCAGGAACTCGATCTCGGCGAAGGTCAGGACAAGCGGGTCTGGCATGGGGGGCAGGGGTCCTCTCTGGTTCGCGTCCGGGGGAATCGGGGTGGGTCCGCGACCGGGCGATCGGTTCGGCGTGATCACCCTGAAGCTCCGCGTGGACACCCTAGGCCACCATGCCCTGTCACCGCGGGGAATGCCACGGCGCGCCGGGGACGGCTCGGCCGGACGGCGGCGGCCCGCGGCGAGCGGCGATCATCGACCACACCGATGATCACTTTCCCGCTACGGCCCGCGCCGAACGGCGGGTCCGGTGCCCCTGGCGGACGGCACCGGCACGGCCGAACGGACGCGGCCCGCGCGGCCGGCGGACGGGCCTCCG
>DASWTI010000608.1:0-10986 GCA_036402215.1 Pseudonocardiaceae bacterium | reverse complement strand
CGGGCCTGGCTGCTGGCCCGCGGCGTCCCCCGGCTCACCGACGCGCAGCTCAGGGACGTGGACGCCCTGGTGGACCCGGACCGCCGGCGCGGCCGGGGCGCCGTCACCCTGCCCGGGGGACTGGAGGTCACCCGGGAGCGGGGTCGGCTGGTGCTCGACCCCCGGGCGTGGTGATGGGGCCGGCCGCATGGAAGGCTGCCCGGAGTGAGCGCAGAACTCCCCCTCGGCCGGTACAAGGACGACATCGCCACGGTGCTCATCACCGAGCAGCAGATCCGGGAGAAGACGGCAGAGCTCGCCGCCAAGGTGGCCGCCGACTTCCCCCCCGAGTCCACCGACGGTGACCTGCTGCTCGTAGGGGTGCTCAAGGGCGCCGTGATGTTCATGACCGACCTGGCCCGCGCGCTGCCCATCCCGGTGCAGCTGGAGTTCATGGCGGTGAGCTCCTACGGCTCCTCCACCTCGTCGTCCGGCGTGGTGCGCATCCTCAAGGACCTGGACCGCGACATCGCCGGCCGCCACGTGCTCATCGTCGAGGACATCATCGACTCGGGCCTGACGCTGTCCTGGTTGCTCAAGAACCTGGCCACGCGCAACCCCGCCTCCTTGCAGGTGTGCACCCTGCTGCGCAAGCCCGACGCCATCAAGGTCGACGTCCCCGCCGTCCGCTACGTCGGCTTCGACATCCCCAACGAGTTCGTCGTCGGCTACGGCCTGGACTACGCCGAGCGCTACCGCGACCTGCCGTGCATCGGCACCCTGGAGCCCCGCGTCTACACCAGCTAGGTGTACTCGGCCGTCAGGTTGGTGTCAGGCGGCTGATGGGTGGGTGTCCGCCGAGTGCGCTGTGGCGGCGTCGGGTGTTGTAGTGGTCGATCCAGGGGGCAAGTGCCGCGGTGCGGGCGGTGTTGCTGGTGAAGGGTTGCCGGTAGGCCCACTCGGTGGTCAGGGTGCGGTTGAACCGTTCGGCCTTGCCGTTCTGCCAGGGGCAGTGCGGCCGGATGAACACCTGCCGGGCGTCGAGCCGGGAGCAGACCACCGCGGATGAATCACCTTCTCCAGGGCCACGTCGAGCCCGACGGTGCCCAGCGCGCCCACGGTGAACCACCGGTACCGCAGGCGCCGGTCGTCAGCGGCCGGCCGCGCACGCGCGAGGTCCGTCCTCCGCCGCCGCAGACGTGGCGGAGGATCACCACCAGCAGGAACAGGGCCAGCAGGACGACATCGGCGACCCGCAGCAACCACCACGGCCGCCTCCCCCGGGGGTCCATGAGCTCATGGGCCCACTGAACGATCTCCTCGCTGAAGGCCAGCGGCAGGAACGCCACGAGGACCAGGAGAACCGCCGACGCCGAGAGCTTCGAGTCGGCCGTGTCCGTGTGGCTCACCAGCACCCTCCCGATCCGCGCCGTGACAGCCGGCCGGGCGGGCGATCGGCGCCGGGGAACGGCGCGTAACCGGGCGACGGCCGGGTCAGCGGCAGCCGCAGGTGCGGAGGGTGGCGGCGATGGCGTCCAGGGCGGGGCGGGCGGTGACCGACGGGGCACCGTTGGAGAGCAGGGCGAAGACGAGGAGGCGGCCGTCCTGGTCGAGGACGACGCCGGCCAGGGAGTTGACGTCGGTGAGGGTGCCGGTCTTGGCGCGGACGTAGCCGCGGCCGGCTCGGGCGTCGCCCTCGGAGTAGCGGGAGGTGAGGGTGCCGGTGCCGCCGGCGATGGGGAGGCCGTCGAGGAGGGGGCGCAGGGCGGCGGAGTCGGGGTCGCCGGCGGGGCCGACGACGGCGGCGAGGACGGCGGCGAGGCCGCGGGCGGTGAGCTTGTTCTGCGCGGACAGCCCGCTGCCGTCGACCAGGTCGAGGCCGGCGAGGTCGATGCCGGCGCTGGTGAGGACCTGGCGGATGGCGGCGATGGCGCCGTCGAAGGTCGGGGAACCGCCGGCGGCGATGGCGACCTCGTGGGCGAGCACCTCGGCGAGCACGTTGTCGGAGAGCTGCAGCGCGTGGATGACGAGCTCACGCACGGGTTGCGAGCGCACGGTGCCGAGCACGGACGCGCCCTGCGGCGCGGTGCCGACGGAGACCGAGGCGGGGTCGGCGCCGAGCCGCCGGGCCAGCTCGGCCGCGGCGGTGAGCGCCGGGGTGGCGGAGCGGGGGGTGTCCTGCTCGGTCGGCACGCCGCGGCCGCCGTCGAGCATGACCGGGACGATGGGGGCGATGTAGCCGCCGGGGATGTCCGCGGCGAGCCAGCCGGGGCCCATCGGGTCCCCGGGGTAACGGCTGACGTCCACCTGCACGGCGGTGACGCCGCCGGGCGCGGCCGCCTTCACCTGTGCCACCAGGTCGTCCAGCTTCGGCGCGCCCGGGTACACGGACTCCTGCCCGGCAGGCAGCGCGCTCAGCGTGGGGTCGCCGCCGCCGACGAGCACGACGGTGCCGGGGGCGGCGCCGGACACCACGGTGGTCTCCAGCCGCCGGTCCGGGTCGATGGCCAGCAGCGCGGCCGCGGCGGTGACGATCTTGGCGGTGGAGCCGGGCACCTGCGACCGGGTGCCGCCGCGCTCCCAGAGCGAGGTGCCGGTCACGGCGTCCACCACGGCGCCGGTGAGGTCGCCCACCGCGTCCGTGGTGGCCAGCGGGTCGAGCGCGATGGACATGCCGCGCTCGCTCGGCAGCGGCGCGGCGTCGCCCAGCGCGCGCAGGGCCGGCGACGGCAGCACCGGGGCCGGCGGCGGCGTGGTGCTGACCGGGTTCGCGGCCAGGCTGAGGCTGGCCAGCACGCCGGGCGCGCCGAACGCGGTGCCCACGCCGATGGCCACGGCGACGACCAGCACGGCTCCCGCGGCCAGCAGCTTTCCGCCGGTGGTGCGTGGTGCGTCGAACGCGCGGCCGATGCGCGTACCCAAACGGCTGACCACCGCGCCCCTCCCGTCGTCCGTGGCCGGAATGGTTCACACTAATCGCGTGGAGTTCGACGTCACGATCGAGATCCCCAAGGGGCAGCGCAACAAGTACGAGATGGACCACGTGACCGGCCGCATCCGGCTGGATCGCACGCTCTTCACGGCCACCCAGTACCCCGCCGACTACGGCTTCGTCGAGAACAGCCTCGGCGAGGACGGCGACCCGTTGGACGCCCTCGTGCTGCTGCACGAGCCGACCTTCCCGGGTTGCCTGATCACCTGCCGGGCCATCGGGATGTACCGGATGCGGGACGAGAAGGGCGGAGACGACAAGGTGCTCTGCGTGGCCGCCACCGACCCGCGTCAGGAGCACCTGCGCGACATCCACCACCTGCCGGAGTTCGAGCGGCTGGAGATCCAGCACTTCTTCGAGGTCTACAAGGACCTGGAGCCGGGCAAGAGCGTCGAGGGCGCGACCTGGGTGGGCCGGCAGGCCGCCGAGGACGAGATCGTGGCCTCCTACGAGCGGGCCCGGGCGCTGGCCGAGCAGCACCCGCACTAGGCCCGTCCTCACAGCCCTTCGCGGGCCGGACGAGCCGGCTCCGCGGCAGCGGCCCGGCCCGGACGTGCCGGGCCGGGCTCGCGCGCTCAGTCGCCGGCGACGGCGGCGGCCGCGGCGGCCTCGCGCTGCTCGCGCTGGGCGACCAGGCCGGACTTCGAGGACAGCGGGACCTCGCGCAGGAACACCACGAGGAGGAACCCGACGGCCACGATCCCGGCCGCCACCAGGAAGACCGTGCTCATCGACTCGGAGAAGCCGATCAGGAACGGCTTGGCCAGCCGCGGGTCGAGCAGGTTCAGGAACGAGGAGTCGTCCAGCGAGAGGCCGGCCGGGTTGCCGTTGATCACGTCCAGCGCCGGCCGGGTGGCCGGGTCGGCGAGCACGGCGGGGTCGCTGATCGCGGCGCGGAACTCCGGCGTCGGGGCCACCGTGCGGAAGGCGTCGGTGATCCGGTCGCCGACCGTGGAGAACAGGATCGACAGGAACACCGCGGTGCCGAGGGTGCCGCCCATCTGCCGGAAGAACGTGGCCGACGAGGTGGCGACGCCCATGTCGCGCGGCGGCAGCGCGGACTGCACGGCGAGCATCAGCGGCTGCATGTTGAAGCCAAGGCCGAGGCCGAACACCAGCATGTACAGCCCGGTCTGCCAGAGCGGCGTGTCCACGCCGATGCGGCTGAACAGCAGCAGCCCCACCACGATGAGCGCGGTGCCGACCACCGGGAAGACCTTGTAGCGGCCGGTGCGGGCGATGGCCCGGCCGGAGATCACCGAGCCGGACATCATGCCGAGCGTCATCGGGATCAGCAGCAGCCCCGCGGCTGTCGGCGAGGCGCCCTTGACGATCTGCAGGTACAGCGGCAGCACGGCGAGGCCGCCGAACATGCCCATGCCGATCACCACGCCGGCGCCGTTGGCGATGACGAAGGTGCGGTTGCGGAAGTGCTTGAGCGGGATCAGCGCGTCGTCGCCGATGCGGCGCTCGGCCAGCACGAAGAGCACCAGCCCCACCACGCCGACGCCGATCAGGGTGAGCGCCCTGGCGGAGCCCCAGCCCCACTGCCGGCCCTGCTCGGCCACGATCAGCAACGGCACCAGGCCCATGGTGAGGGCCAGCGCGCCGGGCCAGTCGATGCGGTGCTCGCGGCGCACGTGCGGGATGTGCAGCACCTTGATCACCACGGCGATGGCGAGCAGGCCGACCGGCACGTTGATCAGGAACACCCAGCGCCAGCCGGTGATGCCGAGGATCTCGCCGGTGCCGGCGAAGAAGCCGCCGACCACCGGGCCGAGCACGCTCGACGTGGCGAACACCGCGAGGAAGTAGCCCTGGTAGCGGGCCCGCTCCCGGGGCGACACGATGTCGCCGATGATGGCCAGCACCAGGGAGAACAACCCGCCGGCGCCGAGCCCCTGCACGGCACGGAACACCGCCAGCTCGTACATGGTGGTGGCGAAGCCGGACAGCGCCGAGCCGACCAGGAAGATCGCCATGGCGATCAGGATGAGCGGCTTGCGGCCGTAGAGGTCGGACAGCTTGCCGTAGAGCGGCGTGGTGATCGTCGCGGTGATCAGGTAGGCCGTGGTGGCCCAGGCCTGGATGCTGAGGCCGTTGAGGTCGTCGGCCACCACGCGCATGGCGGAGGCCACGATCGTCTGGTCGAGCGCGGCCAGCAGCATGGCCATCATCAGGCCGCTGATGATGACCAGCACCTCGCGGTGCGAGAGGTCGGCCGGCTCGGCAGCCGGTTGGTCGGTGACGCTCATGCGGTGCTCTCCTGTCGTGCCCGTGCCGGCTCGACGATGAGCGGCCGATGGTTCTCGAAGTCGTCGTTGAAGCGGTCCAGCAGCGCCACCAGCCGCTCGGCGTCGGCGGCGTCCCAGTCGCGCAGCACGCCGGCCATCCAGCGGTTGCGGCGCTCCCGGCCGGCGGCCACGTGCGCGCGGCCCTCGTCGGTGGCGGCCAGCCGGGTGGCCCGGCCATCGTCGGGGTCGGCCTCACGCCGGACGTAGCCGAGGCCGACGAGCTGGCCGACCTGGCGGCTGACCGTGGAGGCGTCGGCGTAGACGGCCTCGGCGAGCGCGGTGGCGCGGCGCGGGCCGTGGTCGACCAGCTCGGCCAGCAGGCCGAAGGAGGCGCGCTCCAGTCCGTCGCCACGCGCGGCTGCGGCCTGAGCCTTGGTGCGCTCGACGGCGCGGATCAGGCGGAAGAGCTGCCGCGCCAGGCGGTCGGCGAGCTCGAGGTCGGCCGGCATCGGCGGGTCCCCCACTACTTGCGTCCTGCAACTAGTTGCACGTTACAAGCAACAGCTGACCCTTGCTAACTATTTCGTGCGGTGATCTTCCCTACCGTGGCGCGTTGGTGTACTCGGCCGGGGCGAACACCACGAGCACCGCCAGGTCCTCCGTGACGTCGACGAAGCGGTGCGCCTCCGCGGCCGGCACGAACAGCACGGTGCCCGCCCGCACCGGCACCCGCCGCTCACCCGCCACGAACGTGGCCGTCCCCGCGGTCACCACGTACACCTCGTCCTCGGTGTGCGGCCGCTGGGTGTCCTCCGCGCCGGCTGGCACGCTGTACGTCCCGACGCTCACCGCCGGCACCCGCAGGTGCTCCACCCAGTGGTTCCCCCGGCCCGCCTCCGGCGCCGTGAACCGCCCAGCCCGCTCCAGGTGCTCCATGCGGGCCAGTGTGCCGTGTTGCCGGTGGCGCGGGGGCGTGTCAGCCGCCCACCGGGATGGCCACGCACGGGGCGCCGCCGCAGACGTCGATGATCTGGCCGGTGGCGAGGAAGTGCGCGGCCTGGCGGCGGGCGGCGGGGGTGTTGCCGGTGTCGCCGTGCGGGTCCTGGCCGGCGGTGGGCGGCAGGTTGCCGAGCGGCGGGGTGGGGGTGCCGCTGTCCCAGAGCACCAGCGCCGAGCCGCGGTACGGGTCCCGCGGAATGTCACGCAGGCCCCACTGCGGCTCCACGTCAGGGCTGCGGCCGGGTACCAGGGACGGCCGGTGGATCGGGATGCCCAGGGTGCGAGCCTGCGTCTCGGTGGCGATGTTGGCCACCTGGTGGTCGCCGTAGGCCTCGTGCAGCAGCACCTGCTTCGGCGGCGTGCCGGGCAGCGGGTCGCGCACCAGGTGCGTCACGTACCCGTTGCCCTCACCGCGGTCCCACAGCATCTGCATGAGGGCGAAGCCGAGCTGCTGGTCCACCTTGTCCGGGTAGAACAGGTCGAAGCCGGGCATGAACGGCTGGAACGGCTTGGCCCGGTTGAGCAGCGTGCTGAAGTTCGTCGCGGGCACGATGAGCGCGGCGCGGGTGAAGTCCTGCGCCAGCGCGGCGAGCGCCGTGCCCTGGATGCCGCCCAGGCTGGCGCCGGCGTAGCCCAGCCCGGCGCGGCGGTCCAGCAGCGGCGCGCCGGCCGCGTCGCGGAACGCCGGCAGGGTGGCGAGGCCGTCGCGGTGGATCATGGCCCGGCCGAGGAACAGCATGTTGACGTACGCCTGCTGCATCCGGTCGGGCACGGCCGGGAACACCGACAGGTCGCGCACCACGCCGAGCAGGAAGCCCACGTCGTCGGCGGACATGCCGATCCAGCTCGCGCCGCACGGCATGGAGTTCGACTCGTTGGCGATCAGCCCCAGCCCGTTGACCGACGTGTGGTTGCCGAACAGGCCGTGGCCCCACAGCAGCGGCCGCGCCGGGGCGGCGGCGGTCGCGCTGCGCGGCACGTTGCACTGGAACACCGCCCGGTACACGCCGTTCGGCTCGGGCCGGCCGTCGGCGCCGTACACCAGGCGGGAGCCGGGCGTGCCGCCCGCGGTGTCCAGGTACTTGGGCACCTCGACCACGCCGAGGATCTTGCGCGCCCAGGCCGGGTCGTCCGGGGTGTCGGTGCTGCTCGTGACGGTCACCGCGGGCGCGCGGTGGCCGAGCGCGCGGAACGCCTCGTCGCGCATGTGCACGGCACGGCCGGTGGTGCCGCGGGTGCTGGCCACGGTGAAGTCCCAGGCCAGGTACAGCTCGCCGGGCTGCACGCCGGCGAACCGCAGCGCCCACATGGCCGGCTGCAACGAACGCCAGCGGCGTTGCAGGGCCTCGTCGCGCGGCGGCCAGAACGAGCGGACCGCGCGGAACGCCGGGCCGGCCTCGATGGCGTTGCCGGCCGCGTCGCGCAGGTTGCGCAGCGCCACCACGTAGCGGTGGCCGTCGGCCAGGTTGCGCGCCGGGCGGATGATCAGCGCGCGCCGGGCCGGATCGGTGGCCCGGGCGTCCAGCTCCGCGAAGTACGGGTGCCGCTGCCCGGTGCGGGCGTCCAGCAGCACGATCGGCGCGTCCCGACGCAGCGAGGCACCGATGTCGGTGATCGGCGCGATGCCGCTGCGCGCCAGGTCCACGCCGGGCACCAGGGTGAGCAGCATGGAGCCCGGCGAGAAGCCGTCGTTGCGGTTCCACTCGGTGGGGTCGATGGGGCGGCCCTCGGCGCTGGTGGGCAGCATGCCCGGCGCGAACGCCACCCGGCGGCCGGTCTCGGAGTGCCGGTCCGGCACGGTGAACCAGTCGTTGGGGAACGGCAGCGCGCACGCCCCGGGGTCGATCGGGTCGCACGTGGTGGCGGCCGGCGGGTCGTGCTCCGCCGACGGCTGGGCCTGCGCGGCCGGTACGGACAGCAGACCGGCCAGCGCGACCAGCACGGACACGGCGGGCACCCACTTCATGACCACGAACCTCCCAGGCCGTACGGCGTCACGCCAGCCGCCGAACGGCCGAGCCCGGCCGGTCCACTGGGCCGCCGTGCGGTGCGCGGCCCGGCCGCCCGCCCGTCGTACCCGCCGGCCGGGGCCGGTGGCGTCACCCCGCGCGCTCGGTGCCGGTGTGTTCCAGGAGGTCACCGTACCTGCGGAAACGGCGCAGCACCCACGGTCGCCGCGAGTGGACGTACCCGCTGATCGCGAGCGCCGCGCTACAGGGTCGTCCAGGGGGTGACGACCGTGCCGCCCTCGGCGGCGGTGACGTGCAGTCGCACCAGCCCGGCCGGCACCGGCCGGACCACGAACCAGCCCACGTCGTCGGCGGTCACGGTGACCGGCGGGCCGTCGCGGCGCTCCACCCGCACCTCGCCGGTCTGCGGTGGCACGAGCTGGCCGAGCAGCCCGTCCTCGCCGACCTCCAGCTCGACGGTCAGCGTGGCCGTGGCGAACGTCAGGGCGCGCAGCGCGGCGTCGTCGGCCCGGGTACCGGACAGCACGCCACCGGTCTCGGCGCTGTCGAACGCCAGCGCGGCGAGCTCCGCGTCCACGGTGCGCCAGGCGAAGGCGGCCCGGCCCGCCGCGAGGAACCCGGGGGGCACCGACGCCCGGGCCCGCATCGCCGCGCCGAGGTCGTCCAGTAGCTCGTCGTCGTTCATCGCCTGTCCGTCCTGTTCCCCGACGCCGCCAGCAGCGCGGCGAGCCCGGGGCTGCCGCGCAGCCGCTCCAGGCAGCGCTGCCGGTTCGGGCCGATCGCGCCGATCTTCATGCCCAGCCTGGCGCTGATCTCCTTGTACTCCAGCGGGGGGTCGGCGAACAGCAGCGACAGCAGCTCGCGGCACCGCTCGGACAGCCCGTCGAAGGCCTCGCGCAGCGCGATGTGCCGTTCCTCGCGCAGCAGCCACTCGTCCGACGCGGCGTCCACCTCGTCGCCGAGGTCCTGGTCCTCCACCGGGATCTGCCGGCGGCGGCCGCGCAGCACGGCCAGGCACTCCCGGCGGGTGGTGGTGCGCAGCCAGCCGGCCAGCGCGGCCGGCTCGCGCAGCGCGCCCAGGTTCTCCACCAGCCGCAGCCAGACGGCCGCGTTCACGTCGTCGGCGTCGGGGCCGCTCAGCCCGTGCCGCCGGCACACCGACCAGACGAGCGTCGCGTAACGCTCGACGATCGCCTCCCATGCCTCCTGGTCGCCGTCCCGCGCCCGGCCGACCAGGTCCACCACGGTGGGATCGTCACGCACGGTGGCAATCATGGCGTGTGACCGACCGTTCTCACCAGCGGGGCCGCCCGGTCGAGCAACGCGCCCACCGCGGCGGCGGGCGACGCGGCGGCGGACGGGCCGAGGGCGGCGAGCAGCCCGGTGACGGCGGCCGCGGCGAACGAGGTTCCGCTCCAGGTGCCCAGGCCGTCGAACTCCACCGCGCTGCCGTCGTCGACGATCAGCGTGGCCTTCGGCAGCGGCCCGGGGACGGAAACCCCGGGGGCGGTGACGGTCACCCACGGCAGCCGCGGGCTGAACGGCGCGGGCACGCCGTCGCCGTCGTGCGCGCCGACCGCGATCACGCCAGGCAGCGCCGCCGGCCAGACCGGGTCGGTGGCCCGCTCGGAGCCGCCGTGGTTGCCGGCGGCGGCCACCAGGACCGCGTGTTGCGCCAGCCGTTCCACGGCCCGGGCCAGCACGAACGGCGGCCGGCCGTCCTCGGTGCGGCAGCCCAGCGACAGGTTGAGCACGGTCGCGGATGGCGTGCGGCCGACCAGGCGGGCCATCGCGGTCGCGGTGTCCCACAACGACGCCCGGCCGCCGGCGCCGGCCAGCACCGGCTCCAGCACCAGTTCCGCGGCCGGGGCGTGGGCCGCGATCAGGCCGGCCACGAACCCGCTGTGCGCGGCGACCGCCTCACGCGGCGCACCGTCGGGGTCGTCGGGGAACGGCGGGGTGTCGACCAGGCCGACCACCACGCCGGCGCCCGCCGCGGGGTCCGCGGGCGCTGTCCCCGGGGCCACGGTGAGCGGGGCCGGTTCGGGGCCGGTCCCGGTGGGCACGTCGTCGGCCAGACCCGGGCCGCCGCTCAGCGTGCCGGTGGCCAGGAGGTCGCCGCTGTGGATGGTCACCAGGATCTTCTGGTCCATCGGCCGCCCCCTGCCGGGGCCGAACGTCCGGACCGGCGCGTCGCCGTCCTTCACGTCGACGCGGGCGACCTTGGCGGTCAGCGTCCGCCCGGCCGGGATGGTGACCACCGAGCCGGTGGCACCGATGGCCATGGGCTCGGATCTGCCCGGGCCCGCGGGCAGCACGGGCGCTGCCTGCCGGTTCCGGCCGAGCTCCGGCACCCAGCCGCCGTAGCGGGCGGCGAAGCGGATGCGCAGCGTCTCCAGCAGCACGTCCAGGTCGGTGTACGGGCGGTGAGCGGCCGGCCGGGCCGGCGGGTGCTCGGTGCGCAGCCGCGGCAGGCCGGTGAGCCCGGCGAGCAGCGCGAGACCGAGCGTGCGGTCCTCGGCGCCGGCCGCCGGATCGTGCCCGACGCCGAGCGCGGCGAGCTCGGCGAGCACCAGCTCCCGGTGGGCCGCCTCGACGACGATGTCCTCGGCGGTGGATCGCGGCGTGGTCATGTCCGTCCCTCCTCACGCACGGCCATCGTCCTGACGGAGTGCGCCGCGGCCGTCCTGATGCACCGTGACCCCTCCCCGCCGGGAGGAATCGCGTCGACACCGCGACCGCCGTGGGCCACGCTGGCCAGGTGACCACGGCGCTGGAGGACGCCGAGGCCGCGGCGCGGCTGGCCGACGTG
>DASWTI010000607.1:0-6108 GCA_036402215.1 Pseudonocardiaceae bacterium | reverse complement strand
TGATCACACCCGGGCACCGTGGCCACCGCCGCCTCCACGATCCGTCCCCAGATCTGCTCCGGCGTCGCCTCGGCCTGCAACTGCCGAGCGATATCAGCGAACGCCCCGGCCAGGTCATCCCACTCCGGCCCCTCCACCCCGGCACCGTAGTACACCGCGCTCCGCACCAACATCGAGTCGGAAGACCCAAACTGATGGGTATTGAGACGGCATTCATGCGTCCGAGGTCAGACCCAAGCCTGTAGCCCCCACGCGGGCGCCTGCGTGTCGAGTAGTCCCCTCATGATGGGGTGGTGAACTTGGGAGAGGTGATGCGGCAGCGCAGGCACGACCTGGGCATGTCCCAGGCTGACCTGGCCAGCGCGGCCGGAGTAGGTGTCAGGCAGATCCGCCGGTACGAGGCGGGCGAGCAACAGCCCGTCCAGTCGCGGAACACCTGGCGGCCTGTGGTCACTTGCTCACGCTTGATCGGTCGATCTATCGATCGCGAGGCTCGATAGAGGACGAACCGGAGCATCGAGTCTCGCTTCATACGCGACGGTCCCACGTGACGGCTATAATCCACCGCACCGTTGCCGAACATCCGTACGAAGTCCCGTGTGTAATTGCTCTACCTATTGTCGTTGCTAATCCGGCTTACCGGGACTGGGTGTTGATGGAAACGCTGTTGAGTTCTTAGTGATTCGCTGGGGTCAGTTACCCGGTCACTTCATTGGACGCGGTCAGATCCCTGCTGGCGTCTCGGCCGGGGCGGTGCGGCGCAGGGCAAGTGGCCCGTCCAGGGCATGTCGCACGTGGCTTCGTAGTCTGCGTGGCGTGGCGGAGGCTGTGCAGCTGAGCGCGACGAGGAACGGCTACGACGTCATTGCGGAGCGGTACTCGGAGTTGTCTCGTGCCGCGCTGGAGGAGGGTCCGCTCGATCGGGCGCTGCTGGGCGGGTTCGCGGAGCTGATCCGGCGGGATCATCCCGATCCGCGGGTGCTCGAGGCCGGCAGCGGTCCGGGTCATGTTGCGGCTCACCTCCAGGGGCTCGGGGTGGCCGTGTGCGGGATCGACCTGTCGCCGGGCATGGTGGAACTGGCGCGTCGCGAGCACCCGGGGATCAGCTTCGAGGTGGGGGAGATGGGCGCGCTCGACGTGACGGACGGGTGCCTGGCCGCGGTGGTGGCCTGGTACTCGGTCATCCACGTACCAGCCCACCGGCGTGCGCATGTGATCGGTGAGTTCCACCGGGTGCTCCGGCCTGGGGGCTACGTGTTGCTGGCCTTCCAGGTGGGCGACGACACGCTGCACCTCGATGAGGCGTTCGGCCACGAGGTCGCGCTCGACTTCCACCGGCTGCAACCCGACGCGATGGTGGCGCTGCTCGGCGACGCGGGATTCGACCTGACCGCGCGGCTCGTCAGGGCGCCCGAGCCGACCAGCCCGGCGGCGAAGGTCCCGCAGTGCTTTCTCATCGCCCGGAAGTCGTCCTGACGGCTTCGTGCCCGGTGACAGCCACGCCCGGCCCGCCACACCCGGACGCGGGCGTGGGCCGCGTTGGTGCCATGCTGCCGGGGCGCCGGCGACGTGACCGTTCCCGAGCATGAATCCGCGTGGCCGCTCGTGGGCCTGACTCACCCCGTCGATCGTTCGGGGCCAGGGTCGGGTGGGGCCGAGCCGGTGGAACGGGAGGGCGCGATGGCCGAGGTTCACGGTGACGGCGGCTACCGGATGCTGGCCGAGCTGTTGGAGGCCAGCCATCTGGCGACCCTGGAGAACGTTCCGGCGCTGGTCGCCCGGCACGCGGCGCGCGTGGGTCTGCGAGATCCCGTCATCTACCTGGCCGACCTGTGCCAGGACATGCTGGTCGAGTTGACCGCCGCCGGCACGGAGGGCGATCGGCGGCATCAGCCGGTGGACAGCAGCCTGCCCGGCCGCGCCTACGGTCACGTGGAGATCGTCGTCCGCGAGCCGGGAACGCACGGAACGCCGGGAACACCGGGAACACCGAAGATGCCCGGCGCCCCGGGACGGGGGCAGGGATCGGGGCCGCCGGCCGCCCACCGGGTGTGGCTGCCGCTGCTGGACGGCACCGAACGTCTGGGCGTCCTCGGCGCGACGGTGCCCGAGTGGGGGCCGGTGGCGCGGGAGCACCTGCGGGCGCTGGCCTCGCTCGTCGCCCTGATGATCGTCAGCAAGCGGCCGCACAGCGACACCTACGCCCGGCTCGTGCGGTCGCGGCCGATGACGCTGCCCGCCGAGGTCATCCGGCCGCTCCTGCCGCCGCTCACGGTGGCCACCCCGGACCTGGTGGTGTGCGCCCAGCTGGAACCCGCGTACGAGGTGGGCGGGGACATCGTGGACCTGGCACTCAGCGGTTCGGTGGCGCACGTGTCGGTGTTCGACGCGATGGGGCACGACCAGTCCTCCGGGCTGATCACCGCCATCGCCACCGGCACCTGCCGCAACGAGCGGCGCCAGGGCACCGGCCTGGTGGCCACCAGCGAGGCGATCGACCGCGCCGTCGGCATGCAGTTCGGCCGCCGCCGCTTCGTCACCGGCGTCCTGGCGGACCTGGACCGGCGAACCGGGGAGCTGCACTGGGTCAACCGCGGGCACCCGCCGCCGCTGCTGATCCGCGGCGGCCGCCGGCTGATCCGCCTCGACCGCCCGCCGGCGCCGCCCATGGGCTTCCAACTGGACGCGGAGCCGCGGCAGTGGACCTACCAGCTCGAACCCGGCGACCGGTTGCTGCTGTACACCGACGGCGTGGTCGAGGCCCGCGACGAGCACGGCCGGCCGTTCGGGCTCAACCGGTTCGTCGACCTCACGCTGCGCCGGCAGTCCGACGGCCTGCCCGTGCCGGAGACCCTGCGCCGCCTGATGCGCAGCCTGCTCGACCACCACGGCGGCCGGCTGCAGGACGACGCGACCGTCATGCTCGTGGAGTGGCAGGGCGACGAGGCCCGCCGCCTGCTGGTCTGACGCCACCGGCTCCGCTCAGAGCGGGGCGCCGCCGAAGCTGATCTCGTTGCCGTCGGGATCGTGGTAGGTCGTCTTGCGGACGCCGTTCTCGTAGGTCTCTTGCCTGGCGGGTTCGAGGCCACGGGCGGAGACGCCGGCGATGACGGTGTCGAAGTCGGCCAGGAAGATGGTCACCATGGCGTGGCCGGCGTGTTCCGGGCGGTGCTCGATGTACACGTACCGGTGCTCGGCGACCTCCCAGACGGCCTCGACGTCGTTGGGGAAGAAGGCCGGTGGGGCGCCGAACAGCCGCTCGTACCAGGCCAGGGCGGCCTGGTGGTCACGAACGGAGATTCCGGCGAAGAGGTCGACGGCCATGGGGTCACGCTAGCGGCACACGGCGGCACGTGACGGCGCCGCGGCGGATCCGGCCCGGGTCGCGGTCACGTTCCGCTCGACTAGCCTGGCCCCGTGACCGTCGTGCTGCGTGCCGCCGATGACCTCGGTGCCGCGGCGCCGGTTCGCGCGGCCGTGGACGCCCTGGTGGCGGCCGGCGCGGGGTCGGGGTTGTTCTTCGACTTCGACGGCGTGCTGGCCCGCATTCAGCCGGACCCGGAGTCCGTGCGTCCGATGGACGGGGTGGTCGACGCGCTGGCCGCGCTGCTGCCCAAGGTCGGCACCGTTGCGCTGGTCTCGGCCCGCAACGCGGCGTTCCTGCGCGATCGGCTCGGCGCGCTGCCCGGCGTCGAGCTCCACGGGCTGTACGGCCTGGAGCGGATCGACCGCGACGGCGTGGCCACCGTGGTGGACGCGGCACGCGCCTGGGTCGAGCCGGCTCGCGCGCTGCTCGCGGAGGCCGTCCGCGCGCTGCCCGGGGTGTACGTCGAGGACAAGACGCTCTCCGTGGGCCTGCACTACCGCCGGGCGCCGTCGCTGCGTGGCCAGGTGGAGCGCTGGGCGGCCGAGGCGGCCGGGCGCACCGGCTTCGTGGTGCAGCCGGGGCGGATGGCAGTGGAGCTCAAGCCGCCGGTCGCGGTGGACAAGGGCACGACGCTCACGGCGCTCGTCGCCGGCCTGCGCGCGGCCTGGTACTTCGGCGACGACCTCGGTGACCTGCCGGCGTTCGCCGCGCTCCGCGCCCGCGCCGCCGCCGATCCCGCCTTCCACGGCCTCGCCGTCGGCATCGGCAACGACACCGTCGTCGACGAGGTCCGCCGCGCCGCCGACGTCTTCCTCACCTCACCGGACCTGCTGGTGCACCTCCTGCGTCACCTCGACAGCCGGCTCCCGGCTCGCGGCTGAGCCGTCCTCGGCGTGCCGGAAAACGCGCACGGCGGAATCCGCGCGGAATTGTGGGCTCACCCAGGTCAAGTGATTACCGGCCGTTGCCGACTATTGCCGGATCGAGGGATGGGCAGTCCACTAAGTGGTACCTAGGCTCCGTCCCCCATGGAGCACAGAGGAGATTTCGAGGCCGCTCGTCGCCGCTATCCGGTGGGCAGCAGGGTGCAGATCATCACCGGTTGGTACAAGGGCGACCAGGCCGTCGTCCGAGAGGTGGACGAGGCCGCGTTCCATGAACTGGGTGAGGTCGTCCTCTGGCTGGACCCGGACCGCCCGGCCCGCGTCCCCGCGTCCCTGCTGCAGCACGAGGTCATCCCCGTCTGATCCCGGCTGCCTCTGCCACAGGTGCCGCGCGGTCGTGGACGCCGTGGCCGGGTCGCGGTGCGTCAGGCGACGGCTGGCAGCCGCAGCAGCGAGGCGCCGCGCGCCGACGCGGGCCCCGGGGCGTCGCTCACTCCGGCCTGGCGCACCGGAGCGGTCCGCCCGGTGTCACTCGCCGCGCCGCGCCGTCCGGTGTCACTCGCCGGGCCACGCCGCCCGGGGGCGTCAGGGCCGAGCAGCGCCCGGCCCGCGGCGGTCAGGGCGGCCGGCACCCGCTGGCCGATCCGGCCGGGCTCCGCGTACGTGATCAGCCCGGCGTGCGCCAGCAGGCTCACGGCCTGCTGGTCACAGCAGTTCCGCCCGTCGATGTACAGGGTCGGCTCACAACTGCAGATCAGCTCGCAACGCCCCGCGCCGACGGCGCGCAGCAGCGCGTGGTGCCTGTTCGTCAGCTCGGTGGACACGGCGTGCTCCTCTTCCGCGAGGCCTCGTGGTGGCGGCTCGGACGGGTCCGCGTCGCCGGGGGTTCCTCACGAACAGAGCGCGGCGACGGCCCACCGATACATACGGGCCCACTCACGCCGAAGGTTCAGCACCCGCGCGGCGCCGGCACGAGCCGGCAGCCGTTACCAGGGCGGCGGCACGGGGCACGGCCCCGGAACAGAAGAAGCCGGGTGGTCCGGCGGAGCCGCTCCCAGACTCCGCCGGGCCACCCGGCCCTCCCCCTGAGAGCGAGTCACCGTGGTCCCTCCCCAGGTCATCGGTGCTCGCGTACTCCGTACCCGTGCGGCGCCGTCACTCGCCGCGGGGTGATCACCAGCCGCAACTGCCCCTCGTAGCTGCGGATGGCCGGCCACCACCGAGGTGGTTGCCACACCTGAGTAGAGGAGTTGACTGCCGCCGCAGATACACGCTCCTCGATCGAGTTGACAGAACCTCGGAGCGTGATCACTCCGGCACGAGGCGCGTGGTGGCGGACCGGTCGATGAACAGGTGCCCGCGGTGGGTGGCCGCCCGGGACGCGGCGGCCGGAGGGCCTCGCAGGCTTCCTGGACGGCCGTCGCCCCGGAGTGTGGGGTGCGGCGCCGGGACGGGTGAGGGCACTGGTGGTGGGTGCCGCGGGATCGGGGTCGCCGGGCGGCCCGGCGTCGTGCCGACAGAGGTGAGCCGGCGCGCCGAGGAGCCGGTGGAGCCGTTGTGAGTGCCCCGGCGCCGCGGGGGCAACGCGACGCCGGGGCTCACACCCGGCGCAACCGGGCGCGGTCGGTCATGCCGGGGGTAGGGGGTGGACGGGCCGTGGTGACCCGCCCACCGGGCCACGCGGGCGGTCCGGGCCGGGACCGATCTGGAGACCGCGAGCCTGGTCGTGGCGACGGGCGGCGAGCGCGGTGGCACCGTGCGGGCGGTCGGGGCCCCGGGTGCCACCGGGCGCGTCAGTCGGGGGAGGTGGTGGTGCCGGCGGCGCGCCAGACGGGTACGGCGCGGGACTCCGCCGCG
>DASWTI010000606.1:0-1648 GCA_036402215.1 Pseudonocardiaceae bacterium | reverse complement strand
GCCGCGCCGGCCGGTGGACCAGGCGGCGCGCCGGCCGATGCCCCGGCAACCGGGGCGGGCGGTGGAGCACCGGCCGGTGGGTCCGTCGGTACGTCCGCCGGGGCCGGGGGTGGCCGGTTCGTCCGCGGGACGGTGGTGCCGGCCGGGCCGCTGGTGTTCGCGTTCACCGGGCAGGGCGTGGACTGCACGGGCATGGCGCTCGGGCTGGCCGACCGCTACCCGCCGCTGCGGGACGTGCTGGACGAGTGCGACGCGTACTACCGCGAGCACTGGGGCACCGGGCTGCTGGACGCGATGCTGGCGCCGCGGCACGAGTGGACCACCGAGCTGGTGCAGCCGGCGCTGTTCGCGCTGCAGGTGGGGCTGGCCCGGCTGCTGGAGCACGCCGGGGTCCGCCCGGACGCGGTGCTCGGCCACAGCGCCGGTGAGTACGCCGCGTTGTGCGTGGCCGGCGCGCTGTCGGTGACCGACGGGCTGCACCTGGCCGCGGCGCGCGGCAGCCTGCTGCAGCGGACCGCGCCGGGCGCCATGCTCGCGGTGTTCGCCGGCCGGGACGCCGTCCGGGAAGCGCTCGGCGACCTGGCCGGCGTGGAGTTCGCCGTCCGCAACGGCCCCGCGCACCACGTCCTCGCCGGGACCGTCGACGCGATCGCCGAGGCCGAGGACGCCGTCCACCATGCGGGCCTGGACGCCCGGCGGCTGCCGGGCGACCGCGCGTTCCACTCGGCCCTGGTCGAGCCGGTGCTCGACGACCTCGCCCGGCACGCCGCGACGCCGGACTGGCGGCCGCTGCGGCTGCCCCTGGCGAGCAACCTGGGCGGCCGGTTGCTCGAACCCGGCACCGTCCTCGGCCCGGAGCACGTCCACCGGCAGACCCGGGAGCCGGCCGACCACCACGGCGCCGTCGACGCCCTGGTCGAGGCCGGTCACGACACCTTCGTCGAGCTCGGGCCGGAGGCGGTGCTGTCCCGGCTGGGACGGGCCTGGCCCGGCACGACGTGGATCCCGCTGCGGCGGCGGCCCGGCGCGGAGCCGGTGGTCGGCGCGCTGGGCGCCCTCTACGCCCGCGGCGTCGACGTCGACTGGCCCGCGCTCGCCCCTGGGGGCCGCCGCATCCCGCTGCCCACCTACCCGTTCCAGCCACGCCGGCACTGGGTCGACGGCCGGCACCGGGCCGACGATCGGTCCTGGGCCGATGACCGGCCCCGCACGGAAGGCCAGCCCGACATGCCCGAGGCCGACACCCCGACCGGTGCGCCCGCCGCCGGTGCGCCCCCGACTGCCGCGCCGCCGCCGGACGCCGTGCCTGGTCCCGCCACCGCGCCGCCGGACGCCACCGCGCCCGGGCCGTCGCTCGCGGACACGGTGTGCGGGCGGGTGCGGGAGCTGACCGCCCGGCACCTCGGCGAGGACCTCGACCGGGTCACCGCCGAACGCGACTTCCTGGACCTGGGCGCGGACTCGCTGCTGATCATCAACCTGCTCCGTGAGCTACAGGCGATCTTCGGCGTACGGGTGCCGATGCGCGAGCTGTTCGAGCAGGCCGACACGCCCGCCCGGCTCGGCGCCCTCATCGCCGGACGCATGGACCCGGCCAGGGCGGCCCAGCTCACCGGCGCCACCCGAGCCACGGCCCCGGTCCCCACGG
>DASWTI010000605.1:0-15171 GCA_036402215.1 Pseudonocardiaceae bacterium | reverse complement strand
CGTCGTCGGTGATCTCCAGGTGCAGCAGCTCGCCGGCCAGGCGGACCCGGACGGCCACGGCGCGGGCGTCGGCGTGCTTGAGGACGTTGGCGACGGCCTCGGCGACGAGCAGCACGGCGGACTCGGTGACGGCCGGCGGGTAGCGGCGCGGCGGGCCGTCGACGGTCAGGTCGAGCGCCAGCGGCAGGGCGCGCAGCCGGGCGGCGAGCGCGTCCGTCAGCGTGGGCACCGGCTCGATGGGGGACGACGGTGCCACCGGCGGTGCCGCGTGCGCGACGGCGCGGACGGACTCGATGGCGCGGGCGGCGTCGTCCTGGGCCTCGACCAGCAGGGCGCCGGGGTCCTCGCCGCGGTCCAGGCGGTTGCGGGCCAGGCGCAGCTTGGCGGCCAGCACCACCAGCTCCTGCTGCACGCCGTCGTGCAGCCGCCGCCGCAGCACGTCGCCGGGCGAACCGGTGCCCGCCTCGGGCGGGTCGAGCAGCCGCTCGCGGGCCGCCGCCGTCAGCCGGGACCGCACCGGGTGCAGCGCCAGCGTCACCACCGCGGTGGCCAGCACCGCCACGTGCAGCGGCAGCTCCCGGGCCGCGACCGCGCCCAGCGCACCCGCCGCCGCCACGTATCCGGCGGCCACCGCCAGCCAGCAGCCGCCGAACACCAGCGTGCGCCGCAGCGCGACGTCCACGTCGAACAACCGCCGCCGCACCGTCGCCGCCAGCACCGCGCCGGAGATCAGCGCGCAGCGCAGCATGTCCAGCCAGCCCAGCACGTACACCGGGTCCGACGCCGGGATCAGCCCGGCCGTCACCGGCACCGCGACCAGCAGGTAGCTCAGGCACCAGACCACGCAGGCCAGCCAGATCCAGCGCATGGCCAGCCGCTCCTCCGCCCCGGCCCGGCGGTACCGCACGGCCAGCAGCAGCGGCCCCAGCAGCAGGAGCACCCGCCCCGGCGTGTCGAACATCCGCGGCGTCTGCGACACCGGGTGCGCGGTGAGCTCGCTCAGCAACGGCAGCACCGGGTACGCCCACAACGCCCCGAGCACCACCCGCTCGTACCGCGGCCCGGGCCGCCCGTCCGGCACCAGCGCCACCAGGCGCACGAACAGCACCAGCAGCAGGCAGTCCGCGGCGATCACCAGCGTCACCGTGCCCAGGTGCGCGGCCGGCGGTCCGCCGCGGAACACCAGGTACTCCACCGCGATCTTGGCGGCACCGCCGGCGCCGCAGCCGAGCAGCGTCAGCGTCACCGGGTGCGCCGGGGCGTGCCGCCGGGCCAGCACGCCGGCCACGAAGAACGGCGCGGGCACCAGCACCAGGATCAGCAGCCCGTTCCACGCGTACGGGTTCGCCACCGCGGCGATGGCACCGACCGCGAGCGCGGCGGCGCCGGCCGGCACCAGCACGCCGCCGAGCACCCCGGGCAGCGCCCCGGAGCGTCCGGCGCCGCGGCCGGGGACGACGACGGCGGACACCGCGGCATTGTGCCGTGCCGCACCCGGCGGCCGGGACCGACGGACGGCGGGGATGGAGGCAGGCCTCCAGTCCGAATTGGCGGCCGGCACGGTGCCGCTGCCGCCCGCGGGCCGCGACGCTGGCCGTCCACCCGACCCAGGAGGACCCATGCGACGTGCCCGCACCGCGGTGACGGCCGCCTTCGCCGCGGCCCTGAGCCTCGCCCTCGCCGTCCCACCGGCCGCCGCCGCACCCGCGCCCACCCCCGCGCCTCTCCCCGGCGCGCCCACCTCCGCCGCACCCGACGGATTCGACGGATTCGACGGGTTCGACGGGTTCGACGCCGCCGCCCCGCTCGGCCTCGGCGACCTGGTACCGCCCGCCGCGATCCCTTCCGTGGCAAGGAGAGCGGCGGCCACCGGCCCCGGCCACGCCCGGCCCACCGGATCCCGCGGCATCGCCTGGCAGCCGTGCGGCGACGTCGCGCCGACCATGCAGTGCGGCACCGTGACCGTGCCGCTGGACCACCGGCACCCGCACGGCCCGACCGTCGAGCTGGCCGTCGGCCGGCTGCCCGCCACCGACCAGGCGCACCGCCGTGGCGTGCTGCTGGTGAACCCCGGCGGCCCGGGCGGCGGCGGCCGCTACCTGCCGGAGTACCTGGTGTCGCTCTTCCAGCACCGGCCGGAGATGTTCGCCCGCTACGACCTGATCGGCTTCGACCCGCGCTTCGTCGGCGAGTCCACGCCGATCACCTGCGGGCTCACCGGCGACCGCATGGAGACGCTGCGCTGGGCCGACGTCACCGACCTGGACGGCGAGGTGCGGCGGGCCCGCGAGATCGCCGCCGGCTGCGTGCGCAATGCCGGCTGGGCGCTGCCGTTCGCCGGCACCGAGGACGCCGCGCGGGACCTGGACCGGATCCGGGTCGCGCTCGGCGAGCAGCGCATCTCCTACCTCGGCTACTCCTACGGGACCACCCTCGGCCGCACCTACCTGGGTCTCTTCCCCCGGCACGCGGACCGCTTCGTGCTGGACAGCAACACCGACCCGGCAGCCCTGCGGCAGAACGAGTACCGCGGTTTCGGCCCGCAGTTCGAGCGGATGCTCGGTCTGTTCGCCACGTTCGCCGCCGCCGACCCGGCCCGCTACCGGCTGGGCACCGACGCGGCCGCCGTGCACCGCACCGTGAACGACATCCTCGCCCGCGCCGCCGCCGCACCCATCCGCACCGGCGAGGAGGTGTGGCCGGAGGAGGACATCCGGATGGTGGTCTTCCGGCTGCTGTACGCGGAGAACCGGTTCGACTGGCTCGGCCGCTTCCTGGACACCCTCAACCGGGAGGTGCCGCTGGCCGCCGACCTCGCCTTCCTGAGCAACCTGCGCGGGCCGAGCACCGACGACTCGGGCGCCGCGATCTTCCACGCCATCAACTGCAAGGACTCCCTGTACGTCGGCGGCGAGAGCCGCTTCCGCCGCGAGCTGGCCGCCGACGCCGCGAGCTACCCGCTGGTCGGCGCCATGACCAGTGCGCTGATGGGCCCGTGCGTCTTCTGGCCCCGGTACTCGCCGTTGCCGCGCGTCGGCAGCGACCGCCCCGGTCTGCTCGTGCAGTCCACCGGCGACCCCGCGACGCCGTTCCCCGGCGCCGTGCACACCCAGGACGACCACCCGAACCTGCGGATGGTGACGGTGGACGCCAGCCACCACGCGGTGTTCGGCGAGTACCCCGATGCCTGCGTCGAGACCACCGTCGGCGCCTGGCTCGTCAGCGGCACCCTCCCCCGCCGCGACGTCGCCTGCTGACGGACATCGCGCCGCCCTGCGCACCCCAGTCCCGGGCACCCCCGTCCCGGGCGTGCGGGGCGGCGCGGCTCCCCGGGGCCGCCCCACGTACCCGCGTGGGGCGGCCCCGTCATATTCGCCGTACTCATGGCGACGATTGGCCTTGCAGGATGATACGCCTTGTTGAGGATCTCCATTTCCCCCATCCTTGGCGCTGCTCCGAATTCGGCCCGGTCCGAACGAAACCCCTTTTCTGAGGAGGGTCGCATGCCCGAACCCGACAACGGCGGCACCGCTCGTCGTGACTTCATCAGAAAGGCCGGCGGCGTCCTGGGCGCCGGCGCCGCCGTTGCCCTGACCGGAACGGCCGCGGCGGCCCCGGCGGCGGCCGCCGGCCCCGGCATCGACGCGACCCGCAACATCGGCGCGTGGACCTGGCTGAACCCCGGCGGCGCCTCCTACTGGTGGCTGAGCTACGGCGGCGACCCCGGACCCAAGCTGTTCACCGCCGACGTCAAGTCGCCCGGCATCCGGCACAACGCCACCGACTTCGGCAAAGCCATCTTCAACGGCTACACCGAGTACTACGTGACGATCATCAACGTCGGCGGCGCCGGCGCCTACCACAACCTGGAGGGTGGCGGGTTGACATGATCATGACCATCGTGACGGCCGACGGGAAGCTGATCGCCGCCACCCCCGGCGACGCCCGGCGCCCCGTCGACGGCGGCCCGGCCACCACCGGAGCCGACGGAGCAGTTCGTGCCGGACTGCTCGCCGGCCCCGGTCAGCACCTTCGCGTCGTCGACGTCCCCGATTCCCTGGCCACGCTGACCGACGCCGATGAATTCGGCCGCCGGATGACCGCCGAACTCACCCGCCGCGGCCTGCTCTGACGAATTCCCGCGGCCGGCCGTCCATTATCGGACGGCCGGCCGCGCTATTCCCCGGTGGCCCCGTCCACCAGCTCCCGGACGATGTCCAGGTGGCCGAGATGACGCGCCGACTCCTGCAGCACGTCCACCAGCAGCCGCCCCACCCGCACCGGCCGCCCGTACACCTCGACGGTCGCGTCCCAGTCCGCGGCCGCCAGCGTCGCCCGCGACCGCTCCCACTCGGCGTCGAAGGCCGCCACCACCGAGTCGATCGTCTCGTCCGCAGCCACTCGGAAGTCCCACGTGGTGTCCTCGTGCCGCCACAGCTGCGGCAGCTCCGCCCCGCCGACGTGCAGCTGGACGTGCTGCCGCTGCACCGCCGTCAGGTGCTTGATCAACCCCAGCACGCTCATCACCGGCGACGACGCCAACGGCGTCGCGCGGGCGGCCTCCTCGGACAACCCCGCCACCTTGTTGACAGCCGTGGTGTGCACGAACTGGAAGTACTCCAGCACCGACTCCCGCAACCCCAGCTCCGGCTCCGGCCACGGCCGATCACGCGACTCCATGGCCCAGTCCTACCAGCCACCGCGTGACGGGGTCTCCGGCCACGCCTCGATACGGCCCGGTGCGGGCGGACCACCCATGATCCGGCGGAACGAGTGGGCGGAAACGCCGCCGGCCGCCCCCGGGAGAGACCCAGGGGCGGCCGGCAGGTGGTGCGAGGACCGGGCTACCGGGGCACGAACCGCACGATGGACGGGTCGTGGTCGCTGGCCTGGTCGGCGAACTCGGCGTTGATGCGGACGACGTCGAAGTCCGGGTTGCGGACGCCGCGGGAGACGAGGATCTGGTCGAGGACCTGGGCGTTGCCGTCGAAGACGTAGCTGTAGCGCTCGGTCTCCTGCAGCAGGTCGTGCAGCGTCGTCATCTCGCCGCCGCTGCCGACGAGGGTGTTGGTGACCGGCGAGAACTGGAAGTCGTTGACGTCACCCAGGAGCACGAAGTTGGCCAGGCGGTTGGCGTCCTGGAGCTGGTGCCAGAACTCGTGCGTGGCGTGGGCCTGGGCGAGGCGCTGGATCTCCGACACCCGGTTCGGCGGCTGGAAACGGCCGTGCAGGGCCTGGTCGCCGCCCTTGGAGGCGAAGTGCACGGCGGCGACGAACACGGTCTTGCCGTTGAACACGAACTCACCGACGAGCGGCTTGCGGGAGTCCTCCCAGGCCGGGTTGGCGGGGTCGATGCGGCCGGGCGAGATGGTCAGCGCGGTGGCGGCGCCGGAGCCGGTGACCCCGACAGCCGTGGTGGCGTCGCCGCCGGGGCGGTCGACGAACTGCACGCGGGACGGGTTGAACAGGAAGCCGACGCGGATGTTGCCGCCGGGCTGCCCGCCGTCCTCGCCGTCCACCGGGTCGATCTGCCGCCACTGGTAGCGCGGGCCGCCGGCCAGCACGATGGCGTCGACGAACCGCTGCAGCGTCTGGTCGGCGGCGACGACACCGTTGTTGGTGGCACCGTTGTTGTCCTGGATCTCCTCCAGGGCAACGATGTCCGGGCTGCCCAGGTAGGCGACGACGCCCAGCGCCAGCCGGTTGAACTTGGCGGCGTCGTTGGTGAAGGCGAGGTTCTCCACGTTGTACGTGGCGATCGCCAGGCGGTTCGCGGAGTTCCGCGCGGCGAACTGGCGCTCCAGGCCGCCGTCGACGAGCTCGCCGAGGGTGGTCGCCTGCAGGACGTACCCGCCGAAGCGGCTGTAGTCCAGCGGGCCCTCGGTGACGCCGGCCAGCGAGTCGTTGACGTCGGCCACCGGGAACGGCCGCTGCGCGAACGGGATGAGCGACTCGATCTTCAGCCGGCCCGAGTTGGGGTCGTCGTACGAGGTGTAGACGGTGGCGCCGCGCGCGCTGCGGTTCTGGTTGGGCTTGCTGGTCACCCAGAGCGCGTTGAAGCCGTCCGTCGGCCCGACCACGCGGGCGTCGGTGACGCGCAGCGGCATGCCCTCACGCGACTCGTAGAAGTCCAGCGCGTACACCGAGGGCTGCAGCACCAGCGACTCGATGGAGCCGCCGCCGGCGGTCGGCGTGTAGGCGGTCGGCACGGTGTCCGGGGTGAGCTCCTCGGCGGCCGGCACCGGGTTGCCCGAGGAGACCACGATGGTCGCCGGCTGGGTGATCTCGGTGATCGACTGGTTGGAGGTCGTGGCCACGGTCTCGCCGGAGGCCAGCGGGTAGAACTCGGTGACCCGGCCGGACACGACGACGGAGTCGCCGACCGCGACGGCCGGCGTGATGGAGCCGGTGAACACGAACAGGCCCTCACTGGTGGCCGGGTCGGCGTCCGGCGCGGGGTCGATGATCCAGTAGCCGCGCGAGGAGCCGAAGGCGCGCACCGCGGTCACGATGCCCGGCACGTTGGTGACGTTCTGGCCGGCGAGCGGCGAGAGCCGGGTGTTGCCCTGCACGTCGTGGACGCGGTGCGGACCGGGCGTCGGGTCCGGGGGCTCGGGGTCGCCGCCACCGCCGGAGTTGACCGGCGAGGGCGCGCCCACGGTGAAGTCCGCGGAGTTGACGTCGGTGTCGGTGAGCGGCGTGCCGTTGCGCGAGGCCGACGTGGTGTTGGAGAGGTTGCCGGTCGGGGTGCCCTCGCGGACCACGGCGGTGGTGCCGTAGCCGACCAGGTCCACGATGCGCGCGTCGGCCGCGCAGTCCGCGGCGGTCTTGCAGGTGAGCGCCGTGGTGGTGTTCACCAGGGCCACGGTGCCGGCGGTGCCGCCCATCGCGATGGAGCCGGTGGCGTCCGGCGTGGGCAGCGGCGTGGTGCCGCCGGAGCCGGCCGCCTCCTGGACGAGGTAGCGGCCGCCCGCGGCCACCGAGCCGGTGAGCGGCGTGACCTGCCACTGCGAGGCGGCGGAGGGCACCGCCGGCAGGTACTGCACGCTCCAGCCGGCCAGGCTCACGGCGGCGGCGCCGCGGTTGCCGAGCTCGATGAAGTCGTTGGTGAGGGTGGCGCCGGAGTTGCCGCCCCCGCCGTAGACCTCGGCGATGACCGCGCCGGTCGAGGGCGCGGCGGTGGCCGGGGCCGGGAGCAGGGCTGCGTACGCGACGGCCAGGACGGCGGCCGCGCCGCCGGCCACGAGGCGCCGAGGTATCGGGGTCAACATTCCTCCAACATCGTGTGCGTGAGTCGCATCCTTACCCAGGGGAGTGAACGGCGGCGATACTTCACGCAAACGTCGCAGTGGCGCGCCCCGCCCGGCGGGGGTTTGCTGACGGTATGGAACTCGATCGCGCACTCGCCGTAGTGGACTCGCAGCACCGGGCCGTCCTCACCACGCTGCGCCGCGACGGCACCCCGCAGATGTCCCCCGTGCTGGTCGGCCGCTCCGGCGACACCCTCGTGGTCAGCTCGCGGGAGCCCGCCATGAAGACGCGCAACGTCCGGCGCGACCCGCGCGCCTGGCTGTGCGTCCTGCCCGACGAGTTCTTCGGCCGCTGGGTGCAGATCGAGGGCACCGTGTCGGTGCTGTCGCTGCCGGAGGCCATGGAGCCGCTCGTCGAGTACTACCGGGGGATCTCCGGCGAGCACCCGGACTGGGACGAGTACCGCGCCGACATGGAACGCGAGCGGCGGGTCCTGCTGGTCCTCACGCCGACGCGCGCCGGCCCGGACGCCGCGGGCTGACGGTCAGCCGGCCAGGATCACGGCGGCCACGACGGCCTGCCGGTGGCGCAGCGCGCGCCACTCGTCGGCGAGCCCCGGGTGGGCGTCCAGCCAGGCCTGCTGCCGGGCGGCGAGCCGCTCGTAGGCGACGTCGAGGTACCCGGTGCGCCGCTTGCACCGCACGTCGGCCGCGGTGGCCGGGTGCGTACGGACGTCGGCGTCCGGCGGCAGCGTCGCCAGCAGCCGCACCGGGTCCGGGGCGTCGAAGCCCAGCCCGGCCAGGCAGGACCGCCAGGCTGCCGTGGCCCGCCGCAGCGCCGCGTCGTCGTCCACCTGCTCCCGGGCCTCGCGTTCGCCGTCGTAGAGGCGCAGCCGCACCTCGGTGGCCCGCACCCGGTTCTCGGGGCCCAGCAGCCGGTTCTCCGCCTCCGCCTGGCACCCCTCGGCCGGCAGCGAGACCTCCAGCCGCTCGCCGCGCGCGACGACCCGCCGCTCGGGGTCGCCGAACAGCGCCCTCGCCAGCCGCTCGTCGGCCGCCGGCGTCTCGGGTGGCACGGCGGTGGACGTGACCCCCTCCAGGTGCTCCAGGCCGAACGGCCGCAGCTCGGCGAGCGCCTGATCACCCGTCACCGTCTCGGCGCGGGCGGTGTACGCGAGCCCCTGGGCCGCCACGCACTCGGCGATCAGCCGGTGCCTCGCCTCGGTGATCCGCCGGTCCGCCTCGGTGATCACGTAGACGAGGCGATGGATCGGCGGCACCGCGCGGGCCTGGGCGGCGGCTTCCTGCGGCGGCGCCGAGGCCGTGAGCAGCCCGGCGACCCCCGCGCCGGCGACCGCCAGGGCCACGATCCACCGGGAGCGGCGACCGCCCGGCGACGCGGAGTCGCCGGGTCGGCCGCCTCGCACAGTGGTCAGTTGCTGATGCACGGGATCGTCGTGGTGCCGCGCAGCCGCAGCGAGCTCGCACGATCCCGCAGGCTCGTCGGGAGCGAGCGCACCGTGGCACCCGGGTTCACGCAGAACAGAAACGCACCGGTGTAGCCGGTGCCGTCGTAGTAGTGGCTCTCGTAGCCGCCGGTGCTCGAATTGCTCGCGGCCCACGAGTTGTTGTTGACGGTCTGGCCGCTGCCGATGCCGTTGCCCCCACTGAACGTGTTGTCGGCGAAGTTGGTGTCGGAGTTGAAGAACTGGTGCTTCGACGAGTCGATGGTCGAGTAGAACAGGCAGTGGTAGCCGGACGAGCAGTTCACCCCGCCGAGGCCGGAGCGGCCGCGACCACCCCGCCGACCGCCACCATGGCGCTGACCACGAACGATGCGGCTGCGAACCGCCTGATGAATGACATGATCGAATCTCCCCCTGAACGGCAGTACCCGCACGCGGCGGGGAGACCCGTATCCCGAAGAAGTCGAACGGGCCACTGGCCCGGAATTGCTCCCCCATCGCGGCAGCCCCCCACTCGCGATTGCGGCGACCAGTCAAGCACGGCCGTGGCGGGCCGTCAAGAACCAAATAAAACCGGCAATCGGCGACGAGCCGGCTCGTACGGTCGAGAGAGAGAACGACCCTCACACAATTCCCGGGCGGCGGGCTCAGGGCGGCGGCGGGGCGTACCGGGCGACGTCGAAGCGGGAGTTGAGGCCGAGCTTGGTGAGGATGTGCGAGACGTGGGTCTGCACGGTGCGGCGGGACAGGAACAGCTCCTCCGCGATGGCCGGGTTGGACATGCCGCGGGCGACCATGCCGGCGATCCGCAGCTCGGTGGCCGTGAGGCTGTCCCAGCCGGAGCGGGAACGCCGGTGCGGCGTGCTCGGGCCACGGCGGATGCCGTAGCCGCGGAAGCGGGCCTGCAGGCGGGACAGGTCGCGCACCGCGCCCAGCGCCTCGTAGCCGGCGAACGAACCGGTGAAGTGGCGGCGCGCGCCCACCACGTCGCCGGACTCGGCGAGGGCCAGGCCGGCGGCCTCCAGGGCCTGCGCGCGCGGCAGCGGCCGCCCCGCCGCCCGGTAGCCCTCGGCGGCCAGGGCGAGCTGGCCGGGATCGTGCAGCAGCAGCCCACGGCAGTGCTGGGCGGCCGCCAGCCGTCGCGGGGCGTCCGACAGCCGGGCCAGCTCCTCGGCGCGCGTCAGCGCCGTCCGGGCGGCCTCGTCGTTGCCCGTGGCGACGGCCAGGCGCACGGCGTCGGCGAGCAGGTCCTCGCTCTCCTGCAGTTCCTCGGCGTCCCCGGACAGCGCCTCGGTGAGCACGGCCAGCGCGTCGTCCAGCGCGCCCGCCTGCTCGCGCTCCAGGCTGCGCGCCAGCGCCAGCGGACCGACCACCCGCCGGCCGATCATCGGGGCGAACCGTTCGGCGGCGGCGAGGTGGCCCTGGGCACCGACCATGTCGCCGCGGTGCAGCTTGATGGTGGCGGCGATGCCGTGCCCGACGCACTCCACCACCGGGTTGCGCGAGTAGCCGAGGCGGCTGTCCATCAGCGGCACGTCGGCGAGCGCGTCGTCCCAGCGGCCGGTGTCGAAGAGCAGCTCGCTCAGCACGCTCTGGGCCTGTGAGCCACGCACCACGTTGCCCACGTTGTCGGCCAGCCGCCAGGCGTCCTGCGCGGTGGCGATGGCGTCGTCGTAGCGGTCCAGCTCGCCGAGCGCCACGGCGTGGTTGATGCCCAGCAGCAGCGACAGGTCCGCCAGCCGCTCGTCGCCGGCCGCCACGGCGAGCGCCCGGTCGAACAGCGGCAGCGCCTCGGCGTGCTCACCGCGCATGACCTGCACCATGGCGAGCATCGCGAGCGCCCACCCGGTGGTGGACCGGTCCTCCACGGCGTCGGCCTCGGCGAGCGCCTGCGTGGCCACCCGGCGCGCCGCGTCCACGTCGCCGTGGTTGCGGTGCGCGCGGGCCAGCAGCACCAGCAGCCGGGCCCGGTGCCGCCGCTCCAGGCCGGACGTGGCGAGCGCGGTCTCCAGGGTGCTGACGCACTCCGCGGAGCGGCCCTGGGCGGCCAGGCACTGCGCGCTCGTCCAGTGCAGGTCCACCAGCACGTCCGGCTCGGGCTCCCGGGTCAGCCCGTCCGCGGCGACCTTCTCGGCGCCGTCCACGTCGCCCGTGCGGTACAGCGCGTCGGCCAGCCAGGAGGTGAGCAGCGCGGTGCCGCGGCGGCCCTCGGTGGCGGCGCGCAGCAGCTTGATGGCCACCTGCGGCACCCGCCAGACCATCTCCTCGCCGGCGCCGACGAGCCACTCGGTGAGCCAGTCGTCCTCCAGGCCGGACGGCCGGTGCGGCCCGTTCACCGCCACCAGGAGCTGCCGCGCCACCCGGTCCACCGGCGCCGCCGCCCCGGCCAGGGCGCGGCCCGCCTCGGCGTGCCACTCGGCGCGCACCGCGGGGGACACCCCGTCGTACAGGGCCTGCCGGATGAGCGGGTGCCGGAACGCCAGGCCGTGCGCCTCGTCGTCGGCCAGCACGCCGGCCGCGATGGCCTCCTCGATGGCCGGCGCCAGCTCGTGCGCGCGCCGCCCGGACACCACCGCGAGCTCCGGCACGGTGAAGTCGCTGCCCAGCAGCGCGGCGGTGTGCAGCACGTCGCGGGTCGGCTCGGACACGAAGCCCAGCCGGCCGGACACCGCCACCGACAGCGACGTGGAGCGGGGCATCTCGCCGAGCTCCACGTTGCTGCCGTCACGCTGGAGCTTCCCGGAGCGCACCAGCTCCGCGCACAGCTCGGTCAGGTACAGCGGGTTACCGGCGGCCCCGGCGGCGAGCCCGCGCAGCTTCGGCCCGGGCGGCCCGCCGGCCACCTCGGTGACCAGCCGCACGACCTCCTCGTCGGGCATGCCGGACAGCACGAGCCGCCCGTCGGTGCCGACCACGCGGCGCAGCGCCACCAGGTCCTCGCGGCGCGGCACCGGGCGCATCATGCCGATCAGCAGCAGCGGCACCTGCTGCACCGCGCGGGCCAGCCGGCTCCACACCAGCACGGTCGCCGCGTCGGCCCACTGCAGGTCGTCCACCGCGAACAGCACCGGCCCGGTGCCGCACAGCTCGTCGACCAGCGAGAGCAGCCGCTCGGCCGCGGCGGTCACCACGTCGGTGCCGACGGCCTCGGTGGGGTCGCCGCGCAGCAGCCGGGCGACGCCGGCACGCCGGGGGTCCGGCGCGGACTCCCGCACGCCCAGCGCGTCCAGGATCGGCACCAGCGAGAAGGCCTGGCTCAGCTCGTCGCACGAGGCCCACAGCACCTGGCAGCCCTCGGCGGTGGCCTGATCGGCCGCGGCCCGCACCAGGGTGGACTTGCCGATGCCCGGTTCGCCCTCGATGAGAAGTGCCCGGCCACGCCCTGTGACCAGCGCGGACACCGCCGCCACCAGTTCGGCGTGCTCGGAACGCCGGCCGACCAGAGCGGCGGGGGGCGTCGCGGGCATACCTGATTCTAGTTCGCAGAGCACCTGATCGCGTACCGCAGAGTGGTGCGATACGCACCTCAGGTGACGTTCGTCGATCTGTTGTTACTACCTGCTACCACTCTTACCCGGATTGATGGCAGGTTAGGAGCCGCCTGTGTGTGAACACGGGCGTACCCCGGAAACCGAAGAGAACAGGAGTTGATCCCCGTGCGTATCAGGCAGACGGTAGCCGCACTCGCTGCTGCCGCGGCCCTAGCCGTCCTAGTGGTCGCCGGCCCATTGGCCGGGCCGGCGACCGCATCGACGGGCTCCGCACCTACGCAGAACACTGACATCACGCACGACATGTGAGAACCCGCTGCTGGGGGCACCTCCCTCAGGGGAAGTGCCCCCAGCAGCACTCGCCGATCCCGACAGCATTCAGGAGGGTCTACCGCCGAGACATCAGCCTATGTGCGTATATCGGAACGGATCATGCGGCGGCGAGGACGGTGGTCATCCGCGCGGCCACGGTGGGGTCGAGGTCGGGCAGCAGCTCGTTGTCCGCGTTGAACACCGGGTTGCTGCGGAACTCCGCCGCCACGACCGGCACGTTGTGCGGGTTGATCGCCGCGTGCGGCACGCCGTGCGGGATGTACAGGTGCTGGCCCGGGCCCTGCGGCAGCTCGTGCAGGTCGCCGTTCTCGTCCCACCAGAGCGTGATGGCGCTGCCCTGCATGACCAGCACGCTGACGCCGGTGTGCCGGTGCACGTGGGCGAACGAGGTGTGGTGCGGCGGCATCCAGACCTGCGCCGAGGACAGCCCGAGGGTGGGCGCCACCTCGGAGGTGATGACCGGCGTGAGCGGCTGGCCCTGCCGGGACATGTGGCCGTTCAGCTTCGACGGGTCCAGGACCACCGGCCGGCGGTTCGGGGGCGTCGGGTTCACCGCGGCGAGCCGGTCCAGCAGGGACTGCCGACGGCGCAGGAGCATGGCCCGCATGTCCAGCACCGAGAGCGTCGCCGGGTCCAGTTCGTTCACGAGGCCGGTCAGCATGTCGACTTCGACGCGCAGATCGTGCTGAGCCGTGTGGTCAACCCGCACGCGCTGCTCCGGTATTGAGCTCATTCCGTACTCCCTTCCGGGACCGAGTGGGTTGATCACCCGGCAGCGATGACGCCGGCACCGTCCGGCGGCTCGGAAAAACTGGTCCTCCTGGCCAGAACGCGCAGTCGTGCCTCCGCTCTCTCGATCAGCAGGGTGACGACGGCCGTCGTCGCCCTGGCGCCCACGGCGCTCTCCGGGGCGAAGTCCGGCATCTCGGCGGCCACGTCCGCGAACTGACCGATCCAGGCGCGGACCCGGCGCAGCTCGCGGATGGCGATCCGGAGGTCCTCCGGGTCGTCGATGGCCTCGTAGCCCATCGGCTCGGTGCTGGGCGGCCGCGGCGACGGAATGCCGGGCGGCTCGTCCAGGCTGAGCCAGCGCAGGCGCCGGACCGTCAGCTCGTCGGCAGCGCCCAGGTCTGCGGGAGGGCCGTGCCGGAACCGGTGCTCCATGGGTCTACCTCCTCTGGCGCCGGCACCCCGTAGGCCTTGCGCCCCAACAAGAATCGGCTCCGGGGGCACCGGGAGACATCAGCCGGGGTTACGTAGATGGCGGACCCCGGGACGCGCGTGGTGGCGTAGTTCTCGGGCGTGCGTCCGACCGTGCATCCCACCTGCCGGGACGCGGACGCGACTTGGCTCCCGATCCGGGTGAACGCCCCTTCAGGTACGCCTCGCGGCGGCCGATACCTACTTGTTCTAACGAGCCGGGCGGCCGTGCTGGGTGACCGCGGCGGCGGCGAGCTGGTAGGCAGGCGGGAAGCGGTCGAGGACGTCCGCGGACGCGAAGGTCCAGGCGAACAGGCCCTTCGCCGTCACGTCCGCGAGCGAGTCCGGGGTGAGCAGGGCGGCGACGTCCGGGGCGAACGCGGCGCCCGACGGGCCGTACGCCACCAGGACCGGCGCGTGGGCGCCGAGCTGGGCGACGGCCGCGCGCAGGTCGGCGACGTTGTCGTCGGTGCGCACGGCGGACACGCTGGTGAACTCCGACGCCTCCATGAGCCGCCGCAGCTCGAGCACCATGGACCGGCCCCCGCCGATGGCGGGGTCGTTGGTGCTCACGACGCGGCTGTCCCAGCCGAGGCCGACCAGGGCGTTCGGCGCCGCCCGCAGCACGGTCTCGCGCGCCCGCAGGTACTGGTCCGCCAGCGCGTCGTAGTACCGCTTGGTGGCGTCGTTGGCCCGGTAGGCGCCCGGCGTGCACGCGTAGTCCTGGACGCTGTCGAACACGGTGACCAGCAGCGGCGGCCCGTTGACGTCCCCGGCGAACGCCGTGGCCAGGCGGCCGAGATCCTCGATGAGCAGCGGTGAGAGCGAGTACGGGCGGCCGCAGGCGGCGCCGGCCGGGGTGTCCACCGTGGCCGCGGTGCCGCGGTCGGCGATCACCAGGTGCAGCGCGTACCCCTGCGCGTACGCCTGCGGGACGACGGAGTCCTTCCAGGCGAGCAGCTCGTCCAGGTTCTCGCGGCTCGCGTACACGGTGGTCAGCATCGCCGCGCCGTTGCGGCCGAGGCCGCTGGCCAGCGCGGTGTCCGCCCGGTCGCCGGCGCCGAACAGCACGCGCGGCGGCGTGGCGTCCCTGGCCGACAGGCCGGGGATCGACCGGCGCGGCGAGACCCCGTCCTGCCCGGTCCGCTGCGCCGCGGGCTCCGGCTCGTCGCCGCCGACGCGGTCGGCCACCAGCGCCATGCCGCCGAGCACGGTGGCCGCGACCAGCACGACGGCCGCCACCACCAGCAGCGGACGGCCGCGCCGGGTTCGGATGGGCGGCAGCCAGGCCGACGGCTCCAGGTTCTGCCGCGGCCGGTCGGGGCGTAGCCGCAGGTCGGTGAGCGGCGGCACCCGCAGCGGCGGCTCCCCCACAGCGGTGCCGCCGGTGCCGTCGGTGCCGTCGGTGCCACCGGTGGCCTGGTGGTGCTC
>DASWTI010000604.1:0-2532 GCA_036402215.1 Pseudonocardiaceae bacterium | reverse complement strand
GCGGCGGTGGCCACCCGGGCCGCGGTGCGCGCGCCGGTCCGCGAGCTGCTGCGCGGCGGCCTCACATGACGCCCGGCGTGGGCGGTGGCCGGGCGTGAGACGGCTGCTGCTCACCGCGCCGCTCGCCGCGCTGGTCAGCCCGCTGACGATGCTGGTCGCCGTGGTGGCCGGGGCGGTGGTGGCGTTCGTTGCGGCCGGCACGGTGTTCCACGTGTCCGCGTCCGGCTCGGCGGCCACCGGGTACGTGCTGGACAACCGCTGCGCCGACGACACCGGGCTGGTCGCCGACGCGCACTACTACGCCGACCGCCCGGCCGTGCCGCTCGGTCCGTCGCTGCCGGCCATCCGCGAGGCGGCCGCCGCGCAGGGCCTCGACGTGGTGCGGCGCACCCGGTACGCCGAGCCGCCGGTCACCGTGCGCGGCGAGCCGGTGGCGGCGCGGCTGGTGGCCAGGGACGGTGCCACCGACCACCTGCGGCCGATCGCCGGCGGGTCCGGCCCGGGCGCCTGGGTGCCACCGGAGCTGGGCCTCACGCCGGGCGACTCGATCACCGTGGCGGGGGCCGTGGTGCCGGTCGCCGCCGTGTACCCGGCGCTGACCGACCCGCTCGACGACTACTGGTGCGCCGAGCGCTCGCAGCTCGTGCCGAACACGCTGGCCGACACGGCCCCGGCGGCGCTGATCGTGGTCCCGGACGCCGTGCTGGACGCGATCACGCCGCTCACCGGCGAGACCGTGCGGATCACGGCCGGACGCCCGGCCCGGACGAGCGCGGAGGCCGCGGCGCACGCCGCCCGGGTGGCCGACGTGGCCGGGCGGGTACGCGGCATCGTCGGGCAGCCGCTGCGGATCGACGACCACGCCGCGCTGCTCGGCCGCACCGGCCCGCAGGCGCACCGTGCCGTCACCGAGTCGCTGCTGCCGCTCAGCGGGGTGAGCCTGCTGATCGGGCTGGGCGCCGTGGTCGGCCTGGCCCGGCAGTGGGTGCTGCGGCGGCACGCCGAGGTGCGGCTGCTCTGGACCCGCGGCGTGCCCCCGGCGGCGATCGGCGGCAAGGCGGTGCTGGAGCTGGGCGGCCCGCTGCTCGTCGGCGCGGCCCTCGGCTGGCTGGTGGCCTGGCTGGGGGTGCCGGTGCTCGCGCCGTCCACCTACCTGGACGCCTGGGCGCCGGTGTACGCCGGGTACGCGACCGGGCTCGCCTGGCTGGCCTGCGCCGCGGTGCTCGCCGTGGCCACCACGCTGCGGGTGCGGCGGCGGTTCCAGGCCGCGGCGGCGGGGCCTGGCCGGTGGCGGCGGGCGCTGCGCTGGCTGCCCTGGGAGCTGGGCGCGGCCGCGCTCGCGGTGGTCTCCTGGCAGCGGTTGTCCGACGGCGCGCTCGTGGTCTCGCGCAGCGAGCTGCTGCCCAGGGTGGACGTGCTCGCGCTGATGTTCCCGCTGTTCTGCCTGGCCGTGATCACCGGCGTCGGCACCCGGCTGGCCGGGCTGGCGCTGCGGCTCGGGCACCGGTCACGCGGCTGGCGGTGGCCGGCCGTGGTCTGGGCGGCGCGCCGGGCGGCGGCGCAGCACCGGCTCACCGTGGCCCTGCTCGCGGTCGCCGGCCTGGCGGTCGGCGTGGTCGCGGTCGGCGTCGGCATCTCCGGCACCGAGCGGCAGGCCGTGCTGGACAAGGGCCGGCTGTTCGTCGGCTCGGACACGGCGGTGCGGCTGCTGTCCAGCACGCCCCCGGCGGACGGCCGGTCCGCGGTGCCGGAGTCGCTGCGCGGGCGGGCCACCGAGGTGGGCGTGCGCGACCTCGACCTCACCGGCCGCGCCGGCAAGGTGCTCGCGGTGGACCCGGCGACGATCGCCGACGGCATGCCGTGGCGCCCGGAGTGGGGCGGCGGCGCCCGGCTGGACGAGCTGATGTCGCTGCTCGGCCCGGCCGGCCCGGACGGCGCGGTGCCGGTGATCGCGTTCGGCACGATCGACCCGCAGCGGCTCGTGCCGGACGGCATCGAGTCGGTGCGCGTGGTGGGCACGGTGCGGACGTTCCCCGGCCGCGAGCACGCCGAGTCCATGCTGATCATGTCCTGGGAGGGCCTGGCCACGGCCGACCGCCGCGGCTTCACCCGGTACGTCATGAGCTTCGAGGACGCCGCCACCGTGGCACGGGAGCTGGAGGCGGCCGGCCAGCACACCGGCTGGGCGTTCACCGCGCGCGGCGCCAACGACGCGCTGCCGTTCCTGGTGGTGGCCTGGACGTTCGACTTCTTCGTCACGCTCGGCGCGGTGCTCGCCGCGGTGGCGGTGGCCGCCCTGCTGGTGGCGGTCGAGGCGCGGCGCCGGGCCACGGCGGTGGCGCACGCACTGCTGGCCCGGATGGGGCTGCGGGCCCGTGACCTGTACGGCTCGTACCTGGCCGAGCTGGCCGGGCTCGCGCTGCTGGCCGCGGCGCTCGGGCTGGCCGGTGGGCGGTTCGTGCTGGCCACGGCGAGCACCCGGCTCGACCCGGCGCCCTGGCTGAGCCCCACGCCGGTGCCGGCCGGCATGGG
>DASWTI010000603.1:0-3438 GCA_036402215.1 Pseudonocardiaceae bacterium | reverse complement strand
GGGGGGTACGTGCCGGGCGGGTAGCCACCGGGGGGATAGCCACCGGGCGGGTACGTGCCGGGCGGGTACGGCGTGGGACCGGGCGGTGGCAGCGTGGCCACCGGCGGGGTGCCGACCGGGGTGGTCGGGACCGGCGTGCTGCCGGTCGGCGGCGTGGGGATGGGGCCGATGCCGGTGATCGGCGGGTTGCCCGTGGTGCTCGTGGACGGCGGGTTGCCGGTGCCGTTCACCGTGGGGGTCTGCGAGACGGACGGCGTGGTGGCCGGCGGGCCGGCGGGCGGGTCCACCGGGCCGCCGGTCTGCGTGACCTGCTTGTTGTTGCTGCCGATGGTGCTGGTGGACTCGGTGGCCGCGGGCACGTCGACGGTCACCGACGGTGGCGGCACGAACGTCGGCATGGCGTTGGCCGCCTCGCCGGAGTTCACGTCGTACTCGCTCATCACCTGCGCCGCCCACTGGTGCGCCTGGCGGGCCTGCTCCTCCTGCTCCTCCCGCGCGGTGGTGCCGCCGAAGAAGTCGTAGACCTGGTCGAAGAAGCCGTCCTGCGCGGTCACCGGCACCGGCTCCGGCATGGTGTCGCGCGCGTAGGAGTAGCTGTCCGCCTGCCAGCCGACCACGTCGCTCGCGGCGATCGAGCCGTACTGCGCGTCGGTCGTCCACTGCCGCAGCACCGTGATGCCGGACTGCGCCGCCGAGGAACCCGCGCCCTCGTAGGCCACGCCGAGCTGCCGCAGGCCGGTCTGGATGTCCTGGTCTGTCTGCGCGAACAGCGCGCCGATCCGGGCGTACGTCTGCTGCGTGCCCTGGGTACCGGCCGGGCCCGGCCCGGTGTGGATGTCGTCGTAGAGCTGGCGGTGGCTGATGGCCATCCAGTTGCGGCACATCATGGGGTAGTTGTTGCCGTTCTCCCCACTCATGATCAGCCTCCCTGCAGGGTCGTCAACGCGGCCGCGGCCACCTCGCGGGCCTTGGCGCACAAGCTGTCCAGCGGCAGGCGCTTGTCGGCGCCCGCCGCGACCTGGCTGAACTGGACGAGCAGCAGCTGGCCGTCGGCCACGTCGACCACGGCGTAGCACTCGCCGCTGCCGCGCTCCGGCGCGCTGGTCACGCCCTCCTGCACCACCGCGGGGAAGCCGTCGACCTCCACCTCCTCGCGGGTCGGCGAGGGCGGGGTGGCCTCGACGAAGTCGGGCAGGCCGACGTCGCCGCTGGTGGCGATGAGGAAGGTGGTCTGCTCGGCGGAGCTGCCGAAGACGCACGAGGGCGCGCCGGCGATGGCCGTGCTGGCGCCCATCTGCTTGGCGATCGGCGCGCGGTCGACCGCCCAGGCGGCGGCCTGCTGCTCGGTGACGGCGGCGCACGGGTCGGCGCCGGCCAGGTCGATCTCGCCCGGCCGCTGCGTGCCGGACCCGTTCGACCCGCCGGGGGACGGCGGGGCGCCGGCCGACGTGGTGGGGGGCGCCGTGGTCGGCGAGCCGTTCTCGGTGCCGCCGCAGCCCGCGACCACCACCGCGGCGAGCACGGCGGTCAGCGCGAGGGCGGGACGAGGGTTCATGCCGAGGGCTGCTGCAGCATGCCGGCGTTGCCGGCGTCCGTGGTCAGGTGCTGCTGCTTGGCCGCCTCGAGCTGCTCGATGATCGAGCGGAGCTGCTCGATCGCGCCCTCCCAGGCGGCGAGCGCGTTGGTGGTGCCGACCTCGTTGAACGCCGAGGCGACGTCGTTGCTGACGGCGTCGCCGGCCGGCGCGAAGGCGGTGATGTCGGAGCGGGCCTGGGCGACCTCGGCCTCGACGTTGGCCAGCGCGTTGCGGAACACGGTGATGGCGCCGTCGACCTGGTCGGGCTCGATGCGCAGGCGGCCGGAGGAGCTCGCCGCGGCCTGGGCCGCGGCGGCGGCGCCCGCCCCCGCTGCCGCCCCTGCCGCCGCACCGATGACGGCACCGACGGGTTCTCCGACACCACTGAAGAAGGGCACGACACACCTCCGGCGGGAACGATGCAGGAGCCAGAGTATCTGGACGCGCCACGCGCCGCGCCGGTTCCGTGAGGTTGGTGGCACGCCGGGTGAGCGCGGCGGCCGGGGGTGGCTCAGGCGGGGGTGAGCGGTCCGGGCGGGTTGGCCGCGGCGTCCCGGATGAGCTCGGCGAGCACGCCGCGGTCCACGTCGGCCAGCCGGCGGAAGCGCACGCAGCTCTTGCCGATCGAGGCCCGCGGCAGCCGCGGCCGGTAGAGCTCCGCGAGGTACCGGCCGTCCTCGGTGGTGGCCGTGACGTAGAGCGAGATGTAGTTGCGGTTGCTGGCCAGGCCCACCAGCATCCAGTCGCCCTCGCGGCCGGAGGCGTAGCGGTAGTGGTACTTGCCGTAGCCCGGCATGCCGAACTCCATCGTCGGCCGCAGGGCCGGGGCGGCCTTCAGGATGAGCTCGTGCAGGGCCCGCACGTCACTGCGCCGCGGCTCCTCCAGGGACTCGATGTACTCCTCGTGGGTGGCCGCCGTCCGGTCGCCGCGCATGCCACCCATCCTTGCACCGCACCGGAACGGCGCCGCGAGGTCGGTGTTGTCGACAGGTCCCAGGCGTCCCGCAGCTCCGGCCGGTGCGTGAAGATCCCGTCGAACACCAGCACCGCACCCGGCCCGGCGCGCAGCTCGGGCGCGGCGACCGGCCGGTCGGTCACGTGGTCGAACGCGGCCGTGCGGTAGCGGCCGTCGCCGCCCGGGCCGAGCGGGTCGAGCAGCACGCGGCGCAGCAGGGCGAGGTCGAACGAGTCCAGGTAGAAGCCGTCCGGGTCGTGCCGGCCCGTCCACGCCGTCCACGGCCACCCGCAGCACGCCCGGCGGCCCGGGCACCGGCAGCGCGCCGATCTGCGCGGCCAGCCCGTCGAGCAGCGCGGCCCGCGCGGGCGGCGGGGGTGTCACGCGGGCAGGGCGCGGTAGAACGGGCAGCCGGAGCGCACGGCGCGCAGCGTGCGGCGGTCCACCTCGGTGTCGAACGCCACCGTCTCGATCCGGTCGCCCAGCCGGAACACGCCGGGCGCCTCCGTCGGTACCAGCGGCACCTCACGGCCGTACGGCGAGGCGAACAGCAGCTCCCCGTCGCGCAGCAGCACGTGGAACGCCGGCTGGAAGACGTTGTGCGCGCGGTAGAGGCCGGGGTAGGCCGACCACCGCGGCGGGTGCGGCCGAGGGGCGCGCCCGCCGTCGCGCCACCAACTGCCCGGGCCGTGGGTGAGCGCGCCGTCGGCGATCGTCACCAGGTACGGGTCCCCGGGCAGCGCGAACGTGTCCTCGCCGACCGGGCGCAGGGGGACGCCGTCGAGCCGCACCACGCCCTCGGCCACGTCCACCACCCGGGTGCCGTCCGGGCCGGCGTACCGGCCGGGGAAGGCGGACAGGTCGGGGGCGGCCGGCGGCTCCGGCGGCGCGATCGGCTCGCCGTGGC
>DASWTI010000602.1:0-1510 GCA_036402215.1 Pseudonocardiaceae bacterium | reverse complement strand
CGCCGGCGGGCCGCGCGGGGAACCGGGGACGGCCCGAGGGGCACCGGCAGCGCGGACGGCGGGGACGGGCCGCGGGCCGGGGCGTCGTAGGGTCGCCCGTCGTGATCATCGTGTTGAACGGGGCGTCCAGCTCGGGCAAGTCCACGCTGGCCGCGGCGGTGCAGGCGGTGATGCCGGTGCCGTACCTGACGATCGGCGTCGACACCGTGGTGTTCGGGTTGCCGCGGCGGTGGCTGAACCCGCCGCTCTGGCACGAGGTGTACCGGTACCGGGAGACGCCGGACGGGCTGCGGATCGGCGGCGGCCCGCTCGGTGACCGGCTGATGGCCGGGCTGCACCGGATGGTGGCCGGGGCGGCCGGCGCCGGCTGGGACGTGGTGGTGGACCACGTGCTGCTGGAGCCGCGGTGGGTGGCCGACCTGGAGGAGGTCCTGGCCGGCCACCCGGTGCTGCGGGTCGGGGTGCGCTGCCCGCTGGACGAGCTGGAGCGGCGCGAGCGGGCCCGCGGTGACCGCACGGTCGGGCAGGCCCGCGCGCATCACGACGTGGTGCACGCCGTGATGCGCTACGACCTGGAGGTGGACACCTCGGTCACCGACCCGGCGGGGTGCGCGGCGCTGATCAGGGAGCGGGCCACCGGGTGACGCGCTCGGTGCCCTCGTCCCAGCGCCACATCGCGTCCGGCGCCACCACGTGCGTGCCGCCGACCCAGCGGTCGAACCCGGCGAGGTCCACGCGGTCGGCGCTGCCGCCGAGCACGCGCCGCCCGTCACCCGTCGGCGCCACCTCGGTGTCCGGCCCGACCGGGGTGGCGGCCGCGAGCAGCCCGTCGGCGACCAGCCCGGTGATCAGCCGGAAGCAGCCGCTGTCGCCGAGGAACGGCCGGGTCTCCCTGGCGGACACCTGACGGAACACGGCAGCGGCCGGCAGCGGCCCGCCGGCCGACGCGGCGAGCACCCGGCGCTCGGTGAGCGAGAGGCCGTCGCGGGTGGACGGCAGCTCACGGCCCAGCCGGTCGAACGCCTCCGGCACGAACCGCAGCTCCCCGGACACCGTGGCGGCGACGGACGCCCAGCCCTCCGGGGTGGGCGCGGTCAGGGCCGCCCAGGCCGACGCGGCCAGGTCCAGCGCGGCCGCGGTGAGCGTCGCACCGCCGGGGCGCAGGCCCAGCAGCTGCTCCGGGGTCAGCTCACCGAGCCCGCCGAAGTGTCCGATACCGGGGTACTCCCCCACGCAGACGAGCGTGATCCGCGCCGGGTCGGCGCCGTCCGCGGCGAGCGCGGCCAGCACCTGGACGAGCTGCAGCTGGTCGTACAGGTCGGCCTCGAACCAGAGGACGAGCTCGCCGCGGTGCCGGGCGAGGGTGGCGTCCCGGGTGCCGAGGTCCGAGGCCGCGGCGGCCTCGGTGGTCCAGCCGCACGAGGCGAGGAACGCGGCCCGCTCCCGGCGCAGCGCGTCCGGCGGCAGCGCGGGCACCGGCCCGAGGTGCAGCACGTCGCGCCACGGCAGC
>DASWTI010000601.1:0-10901 GCA_036402215.1 Pseudonocardiaceae bacterium | reverse complement strand
GGGACCCCGGCCGCGGCGGACTCCTACGACAGGTCCGGCGCGGCCAGGAACGCCATGGCCAGCGCGCGGTCGCCGCTCACCGCCAGGTCGGCCAGGGACACCCGGCGCCACAGCAGCAGGTCGAGCTGCTCGGCCGTCCCGGCGACCACCACGTCAGGGCGGGAGTGCGCCGCGCGCGACCGCTGCACCCCGGACGGCTCGCACAGGAACTTCCACTCACCGCGGACGTCGGTGGCGCGCAGGCCGACCAGCCCGCCCTCGGTGGCCGCCCACGGCGCGTCGTCCACGTAACGGGCCACGAACTCGTCCACGCCGTCGGCGGCGAGCGCCGGGTCCACGGGCCGCGGCTCGCCGATGGCCAGCTCGGCGTCCCAGCGGTGCACCAGCACCTCGTGCGCCTGCCGCCAGGTGACGTCGCGCGCCGTGGTCCGGCGGTCCGCGGCCCACCAGCACCACGTGGGCGCGTCCGGGTCGGTCGACCGCAGCGCGGCCAGCAGCCCGTCGCGGCAGCGCCGCCAGAACCCGAGCAGGTCGTCCCCCGCCTCACCGGCCGCCGCGGCCTCCTCGTGGTCGGGCCGTTCGCCGCCGGCGCGCAGCACGAGCGTCCAGTACGCCTGCACCTCCGCCAGGTGGTACACCAGGTCGGCCACGGTCCAGTCCGGACACGAGGGCACCTTCTGCCGCAGCGCGCCCGGCGCGCTCACCGCCGCCGTGAAGGCCTCGTCGTTGTCCGCGATCACGGCGATGTGGTCGATCGTCATGCCGGCACGTTACGCGGCACCACCGACAGCTCGATCGCTCAGGTGTTCGGTCGCGCGCGGGTCGCCGCCCATGCGCAGAGGTCCGCCGCGGACCACGTGTTGACCACCCGCGCCGGGTCCGCGCCGCACAGCACGGCGCGCTCGCAGCCGAGCCACTGCCAGTCGAGCTGCCCCGGCGCGTGCGCGTCGGTGTCGATCGACAGCAGGCAGCCGGCCTCCACGGCGAGCCGCAGCAGCCGCTTGGGCGGGTCGAGCCGATCCGGGCGGCTGTTCACCTCGACGGCCACGCCGTGCTCGGCGCACGCGGCGAACACCGCCTCGGCGTCGAACGCGCTCGGCGGCCGGTTGCGGCCCTTCACCTTGCGGCCGGTGCAGTGGCCGAGCACGTCCACGTGCGGGTTGGCGACGGCGGCGAGCATCCGCGGCGTCATCTTCTCGGCCGGCGCGCGCAGGTCGCTGTGCACGCTGGCGACCACGACGTCCAGCCGGCCCAGCAGCTCGTCCTCCTGGTCGAGCGAGCCGTCGGCCAGGATGTCCACCTCGATGCCGGTGAGGATGCGGAACGGCCGCTCGGCGTCCTCGGCCAGCACCTCGTTCATCGCGGCCACCACGTCGAGCTGCCGGCGCAGCCGGTCCGCGGACAGCCCGTTGGCCACCGTGAGCCGCGGCGAGTGGTCGGTCAGCACCAGGTACTCGTGGCCCAGGTCGCGCGCCGCGAGCGCCATCTCGTCGATCGGCGAGCCGCCGTCGGACCAGTCGGAGTGGCTGTGGCAGTCGCCGCGCAGCGCCGCCCGCAGCGCCGTCGTGGCCTCGTCCACCGGCCCGGTCTCCGCGGCGTCCTCCATGCGCCGCAGGTAGACCGGCTCCTCGCCGGCCAGCGACTCGGCCACGCAGCGCGCGGTGACGTCGCCGACGCCGGCCAGCTCGGTGAGGTTGCCGGCGGCGCTGCGCCTGGCCAGCATCGCCGGCTCCAGCTTGGCGAGCACGGCGGCGGCGCGACGGAAGGCCTGCACGCGGTAGGTCGCCTCCTGGGCGCGCTCCAGCAGGAACGCGATGCGGCGCAGGTCGGCGACGGGATCACGGCTCACGCGCCGAGGCTAGCGGCCGCGCGGCCTGTGAGCGGCTTGTGAGCGCCGCCGAGCAGGGTCCGTGCCGCGCCCACCCGGACCGGAGGTGGGCACGAGCACCAGGAGGATCGGATGAGGAAGCTGCGCCTGACGGGGGCGAGCGCCGCGCTGGCGGTGGCGGCGCTGCTGGCCGGGACGTCCGGCGCCGAGGCGGCGTCGTACACCCCGCCCGGGTACTACCTGCTGACCGCCGCCCAGTGCGAGGGCGGCACCAAGGTCGGCGACCGGACGCTGGTCAACCAGCTCGGCGAGACCCAGGGCCGCCAGGTGGTGTACCGGCACAGCAGCGGCATGCGCTGCGCGCTGACGTACCACCACGCGGGCGCCCCGACGCAGACCCGGGTGAACGTGCGCCGGGACATCTGGCAGACCGTCGCCTACGACACCGGCGTCTTCCAGTACTACGCCGGCGCGGTCGGTTCGTACGGCTGCATCTACGTGAGCAGCCACATCTCGCTCGGCTCGCACTCGGTCGACCAGTTCCGGTCGCCCACGACGAAGTACTGCTGAGCCCAACGGCAACTACTCTGGACGGAGTGACGCAGGTATCGCTCGGTCTGCCCGACGTGCGAACCCGGCCCGACCGGCCGGCCGGCCCAGCGCTGGTCGACCGGTTCGGCCGGGTCGCCACCGACCTGCGGGTGTCGCTCACCGACCGCTGCAACCTGCGCTGTGACTACTGCATGCCCGCGGAGGGCCTGGACTGGCTGCCGCGCGCCGCGGTGCTCACCACCGACGAGGTGTCCCGGCTGATCCGGGTGGCCGTGGTGGAGCTGGGCGTACGCGAGGTCCGCTTCACCGGCGGCGAGCCGCTGCTGCGGCGGGACCTGGAGACGATCCTGGCGGAGGCCGCGGCGCTGCGCCCGCGTCCGCAGCTCTCGGTGACCACCAACGCCCTCGGCCTGGCCAGGCGCGCCGCCGGGCTGCGGGCGGCCGGGCTGGACCGGGTGAACGTCTCGCTGGACACCCTCAGCGAGGACACCTTCCGCGAGCTGACCCGGCGCGACCGGCTGTCCGACGTGATCGACGGCCTGACCGCCGCGCGCTCCGCCGGGTTCGACCCGGTGAAGGTGAACGCCGTGCTGATGCGCGGCCGCAACGAGCACGAGGCGCCGGCGCTGCTGCGGTTCTGCCTGGACCACGGGTACCAGCTGCGGTTCATCGAGCAGATGCCGCTGGACGCCCAGCACGGCTGGGATCGCACGTCGATGGTCACCGCGGCGGAGATCCTGGAGCTGCTGCGCGCGGAGTTCCGGCTGGAGCCCGACCCGGCGGAGCGCGGCGCCGCCCCGGCCGAGCGCTGGCTGGTCGACGGCGGCCCCGGGACCGTGGGGGTGATCGCCTCGGTGACCCGGCCGTTCTGCGAGGCGTGCGATCGGACCCGGCTGACGGCCGACGGGCAGCTGCGGACGTGCCTGTTCGCGGCCACCGAGACCGACCTGCGGACGCCGCTGCGCTCCGGCGCGACCGACGCCGAGCTGGCCGACCTCTGGCGGACGGCCATGTGGGGCAAGGCCGCCGGGCACGGCATCGACTCGCCGGACTTCGCGCAGCCGACCCGGCCGATGAGCGCGATCGGGGGCTGACCATGACGACGGGTGCCACCACGGAGCTGACCGTCCGCTACTTCGCCGGAGCCAGGGCGGCCGCCGGCACGGAGGCCGAGGTGCTGTCCGTGCCCGCGGGGGCCACCGTGGACGACGTGCTGGCGGAGCTGGGGCGGCGGCACGGGCCGGGGTTGGAGAAGGTGCTGGCGGCGTGCAGTTTCCTGCTGGACGAGGTGGCCGTCCGCGCCCGCGACCACACGCTCCCAGCTCGCTCCACCCTCGACGTCCTCCCTCCGTTCGCCGGCGGCTGACCCGGCCACCGGGGCCTGCGACCCTCGGTTCGCCGGCGGCTGAACCAGGCCACCCTGTGGGGCCGTTTTCGTTCGCCCTCAGCTGAGCCCGGACCACCTCGCCGAGTCATCTCCGGGTGCCGCACCTGAGCCGGACCAACCCGGCGGGCAGCTTCCGTTCGCCCACGGCTGAGCCGGACCACCCGGCCGGGCCGCCCGGTTCGCCGGCGACCGAGCCGGGCCGACCCCGCCCGGGTTCTCGGCCGGCGACCGCGCCGTCGCCCGGCGCCGGTTCTGGCCCGACGGCGGGGCGTTCCCAGCCCTCCGGGCACAGGTCGTTCCGCTCCCCGGCCGCCGGCCCCTCATCGCGTTCGGTGACCGGTACGGCGCGGCCTGCCACGGCCGCGGTGAGGGCGGCTCACAACACGCGCTGCTCCATTCAGGGGGTGCGCTTGTGAACCAGGACTCACCGATCGTGTTCGATCTCAGCTTGATCACGCCCCTTCCGAAGGGTGAATGCAAGGTAGCTGAGCTGGGAAAATGGCCCTGTACGTCGCTTTTCTGCTTTCGTTACGTGATCACGATCACATCGGCTTGGGTTTCCCTCTCCGGGCTTCGGCTACGTAGCGTCGTCGGCTGACCGGCCAGCCCGGTCACCGAGCACGACCCCAGGAGGCCGTCACGCCGAGCCCTGTCCAGCGGCCTCCTGCCCGATCCCGACCCCGCTGGACAGGGGGTCCGTCCTCGACGGCCGGGCGTGGTGAGGAGAGAAACCGAGAAATGGCCAAGCACCGTCGCAGCTCCAGTACCGGGCGCACCGTCGCCCGCCTCGCGTTGGCGGGTCTCGTCGCAGGGGCCCCCCTGGCCCTCGCAGCGCCCGCTCAGGCCGCGCCGAACTGGGACGCCCTCGCTCAGTGCGAGAGCGGTGGCCGCTGGAACATCAACACGGGTAACGGCTACTCCGGTGGCCTGCAGTTCTCCCCGTCCACCTGGCGTGCCTACGGCGGCACGCAGTACGCCCCCTCCGCGGCGGGCGCGTCCCGCGAGCAGCAGATCGCGATCGCCGAGCGTGTGCTCGCCGGTCAGGGCCCTGGCGCCTGGCCCGCCTGCACCCGCAAGACCGGGTGGAACAACGGCGGCGGTGCCGCCGCCGCGCCGGCCAAGAAGGCCGCGCCCAAGAAGGCCGCCCCGAAGAAGGCTGCCCCGAAGAAGCCCGCCGCCGCTCCGGCTGCGGCCGCCCCGAAGAGCGGCGCCGACTACACCGTCAAGCCCGGCGACACGCTGTCGAAGATCGCCGCCGAGCAGGGAGTCGCCGGTGGTTGGAGCGTCATCTTCGACCGCAACCGCGACATCATCAGCGACCCGAACCTGATCTTCCCGAATCAGCAGATCGACCTTCGCTGACGCAGTCGTGAAGCGGGGGCGGCACCACGTGCCTGAGGCATGCCGCCGCCCCCGCTCCACACCTGGTCGACCCAACGTCCCTCCTCACCGGCCTCTCCGAGGCACGGCAGGACAACGACCGACGCCACCCGACCGGCGTCGCCGAGCCCGACCGGCGTCGCCGAGCCCGGACAGCTCGGCCCGACCGGCCCCCGGAACGCCTGGCAAAGCACCGACCCGCGCCATTCGGGCCACCGACCGGTCGGGGCCACCCGAACGCCCAGCAGGACCACGACCGCCACGGGCCCGCGCCACAGCACGCACCCAGCTCGCGCCGCGGCCCGCACCACCACCTTGCGCCTCGGCTCGATCGCACAGCTCGTTCCCGCCAGGCACGAACGCGCAGCGACCGACGGCCATGCCACGGTCCCGCCAGGCGCGAGCACGCGGCGGCAGACGGCCATGCCACGGCACGCGCCACCGACGCACTGGGGCGGGCGGCCCACTGGCACTCGACATGCCGCAGGACCTCGACGCACCCCGAGTACGCGTGGGCGAATGGACCGTTTGCCCCGCCGGTGGGCGAAACGGTCCATTCGCCCCGGTGCGGAGCCGGATGGTGCGAGACGGCGGACGGCTTCGAGGACACTTCCTGGCCGCGCCATCGACCGCGCCCACTGAGCGCCACTACCCGTACCGCCGGTCTGCCGTGCGGCTCGGGCCCGCACGTCCGCGGCATCAGGTCAGAGCAGACGGCAGGACCAGGGCCGGACGCCGTCTACGGGCAGTTGACCCACTCCGCGGTGCCGTCGGTGAAGACCTGGCGCTTCCACACCGGGAGCACGCGCTTCACCTCGTCCACCAGCTCGGCGCAGGCGGCGAAGGCGGCGCCCCGGTGGTCGGCGGACACGGCGCAGGCCAGGGCGACGTCGCCGATGGCGAGGTGGCCGAGGCGGTGCGACACGGCCAGGGCGCGGATACCGGGCATGCGGGCCGCCACCGCGTCGGCCGCGGACGCGATGACGGCGCCGGCGGTGGGATGACCGCTGTACTCCAGCTCCACCACGCCGCGTCCGTGGTCGTGGTCGCGGACCACGCCGGCGAAGGTGACGACGGCGCCCGCGGCGGCGCGCGTCACCAGGTCACCGTGCTCGGCCACGTCGAGCGGCCGGGTGCTCACCTCGGCCCGCACCACCACGGGCGCGGGCAGGACGTCGCTCATGCCCCACCTCCGTCGGCGGCCCGGTGTCCGGCTGACGGACCGGGCCCGGGCCGAGGTCCCGTTGCGTCCCCGGCCTCGGCGGCCCCGTCCGCGTCCCCGGCCTCGGCTGCCCCCGGCTCAGTGGTCCCGGGCTCGACGGCCCGGCGCGCCGCCGGCTCGGGCGTCGCGGGTGCCGGTCGGTGGGGGTGGTCGCCGCCGCGGAGCTGGTCGACGGCATGGTCCAGCACGGGCTCCAGGACTCGCAGGCCGTCGCGGACGCCGCCGGTGGAGCCCGGCAGGTTCACCACCAGCGTGCGGCCGGCCACGCCGGCCAGGCCGCGGGACAGCACCGCCGTCGGCACGGCCGGCAGGCCCGCGGCGCGGATGGCGTCGGCCAGGCCGGGCACCTCGTGGTCGAGGACGGCGCGCGTCGCCTCGGGCGTGCGGTCGGTGGGCGAGATGCCGGTACCGCCGGTGGTGAGCACGACGGCGGCGCCGGCGGACACGGCGGCGCGCAGCGCGTCGCGCACCGGGTCGCCGTCCGGTACGACCACCGGCTCGTCCACCGCGTAGCCACGTTCGCGCAGCCAGCTCACGATGAGCGGCCCGGTGCGGTCCTCGTAGACCCCGGCCGCGGCCCGGTTCGAGGCCACCACGACGACGGCGTGCCTCCGGTCCATCAGCGCGTCCACTCCCCGGTCTTCCCGCCGCTCTTGCGCTCCACGCGCAGGTCGGTGAGCGTCGCGGCGGGGTCCACCGCCTTCACCATGTCGTGCAGCGTGAGCCCGGCCACCGCGGCCGCGGTGAGCGCCTCCATCTCGACGCCGGTACGGTCGGTGGTGCGCGCGGTGACCGTCACGACCACCCCGTCGTCCACCACCTCCAGGTCCACGACCACCGAGGACAGCGCGATCGGGTGGCACAGCGGCACCAGGTCCGGGGTGCGCTTCGCCGCCATGATCCCGGCGATCCGGGCGGTGGCCAGCGCGTCACCCTTCGACAGCGCGTTGGCGCGCAGCAACTCCACCACCTCGGGAGCGCAGCGGAAGAACGCGGTGGCGACCGCCTCGCGGGCCGACGCCTCCTTGCCGGAGACGTCCACCATGCGCGCCGCGCCGGACTCGTCCACGTGGGTCAGTGACACGCGCGCCAGGGTAGTCCGGCGTCCCATCGGACACCGGACGACCACGCACGCCGAGCCTGCCGACTGAAGGCGCCGTTCGGCCACATCGAACGGCTGAAGGCGCCTCTCAGTCACATCAGGCAGCTGAAGGCGCCTTTCAGTCACATCAGGCGGCTGAAGGCGCCTTTCGGCCACATCAAGCAGCTGAAGGCGCCTTTCAGTCACTACGGGCGCGTCGGGGAGCGGGCGGGGCACCGGCCGGAGGGTCAGTAGACGGAGCGGACCGCCTCGGCCACGGCCGGTACCACGGCGGCGTCGAAGACGCTGGGGATGATGAACGACGGGTTCAGCATGCCCACGTCCACCACGTCGGCGATCGCGGTGGACGCGGCCATCAGCATGCGGTCGGTGATCTCCCGCGCCGAGGCGTCCAGCAGCCCGCGGAACACGCCGGGGAAGGCCAGCACGTTGTTGATCTGGTTCGGGTAGTCCGACCGGCCGGTGGCCACCACCGTGGCGTGCTGCTGCGCCTCCAGCGGGTCGATCTCCGGGTCCGGGTTGGCCAGGGCGAACACCACGGCGCCCTTGGCCATGGTGGCCACCTCGTCGGCGCCGAACAGGTTGGGTGCCGACACCCCGATGAACACGTCCGCGCCGCGCAGCGCGTCGCGCAGCGAGCCGGTGAGCCCGGAGCCGTTGGTGTGCGCCGCGATCCAGCGCCGGTTGTCGTCCAGGTCGGTGCGCCCGGCGTGCACGATGCCACCGATGTCCACGGCCACCACGTCGCCCGGCACCTGCGGCAGCAGCAGCCGGATGATGGCGCTGCCGGCCGCGCCGGTGCCGCACACCACGACCCGGCAGTCGGTGATGTCCTTGCCCACCACGCGCAGGGCGTTGCGCAGCGCCGCGAGAACCACGATCGCGGTGCCGTGCTGGTCGTCGTGGAACACCGGGATGTCCAGTGCCGCGCGCAGCCGGGCCTCGATCTCGAAGCAGCGCGGCGCGGCGATGTCCTCCAGGTTGATGCCGCCGTACACCGGGGCGATGAGCTCCACCGCGCGCACGATCTCGTCCGGGTCCTGGGTGTCCAGGCACACCGGCCAGGCGTCGACGCCGGCGAACCGCTTGAACAGCGCGGCCTTGCCCTCCATGACGGGCAGCGCGGCGGCGGGCCCCAGGTTGCCCAGGCCCAGCACGGCCGAGCCGTCGGTCACCACGGCGACCGTGTTGCGCTTGATGGTGAGCCGCCGCGCGTCCTCGGGGTTGGCCGCGATCGCCTGGCAGATGCGCGCCACGCCCGGGGTGTAGGCACGGGACAGGTCGTCACGGTTGCGCAGGGCGACCTTGGACTGCACCTCCAGCTTGCCGCCCAGGTGCACCAGGAAGGTCCGGTCCGACACCTTGCGCACGGTGACGCCGGGAAGCGCGGCGAGCGCCTCCTTGACCTGCTTGGCGTGGTCCTCGCTGTTGGCGTTGCAGGTGATGTCCACGACGATCGCGTCGGCGTGCGACTCCACCACGTCGAACGCGGTGATCACCGCGCCGACCTGGCCGACGGCGCTGGTCAGCTCACCGGCCGCCGAGGCGGACGGCGGGGCCTGCAGCCGCACGGTGATCGAGTAACCGGGGCCGGGCACTGGCATGGCCGGAACCCTATCGCTGCCCCTCGGCGAGCTGGCCCGGCACCACCGGGGCGTCCGGCGGCAGCCCGAACGCGATCTTCGCGGCGACCGTGTTGTTCTCCAGCTCGTGCGACTCGTGGTCGAGCACGGCGCCGGCGCCTTCCTCGGTGAACATCCGGTCGACGCTCGCCCGGTAGCCGTCGCCGTCCTCGGCGGACTGCACCGACTCCACGGCGTAGCTGCCGTCCTCGTCCCGCACCGTGACCAGCTTCGGGCCGCGGTAGCCGGAGCCGGCGCCCAGCGCGCCGTCCAGCTCGACGTACTCGTCGCACGTGGCCATCAGCCCGACGAGCAGCTTCCCCGGCTGCTCCCGGATCTCGATGACGTGCTCGCTGCAGAACCAGGTGGAGTCACGGTCGGCGAGCATGCCGCGGAAGTCCGGGTTCTCCTCCAGGTGCCGGTCGATGACCGGCAGCACGGCGGGCTGCAGGTCGGGTCGCGCGTCCGGCTCGCCGGAGCAGCCGGCAGCGGCCAGCGCGGCGGCCACCAGCACCGGGACCGCCGCGGGCAGGGGCCGTCGCACCGTTACTTGTTGATCCTGGTGACCGGGTGCCGGTACGGCAGTTCCTCGGCCGGCAGTGGGAACTCGACGTCGCCGAACGGCGAGAGCGCGCCCTGCAGGGGGCTGTGCAGCTCGGTGACCGGCGCCGCGCCGTCGTGGTCCGGCCAGGCGGGGTCGGTGCGCTCGGTGCGGACTTGCTTCACCATGCCGCCAGTGTGCCCGATCACCCGGCTCCGAGGTGACGGTGGGTCCGGCTACCGTGGACCGCGATGCCGGGCACGACGCTCGCCGACTGGTTGCGGGCCCTCGACGACTCCGCGCTGGCCGCGCTGCTGCGCGCCCGGCCGGATCTCGCCGTGCCCACCCCGGCGGACAGCTCGGTGCTGGCCACCCGGGCGGCGATCCGCGCGTCCGTGGTGCGCGCCTGCGACGACCTGGACGCGTTCACGCTGACCGTGCTGGAGGCGCTCGTGCTGGCCGACGCGGACTCCGCGCCGGTGCCGGTCGACGAGGTGCACGAGCTGCTCGGCGCCGACGTGCCGACCGGGCGCCTGAAGGCCGCCGTGGAACTGCTGCGGGACCGGGCGCTGTGCTGGGGCGAGGACTCCGCGCTCGCCGTGCCGCCGGCGGCGCGCGAGGCCGTGCCCGGGCACCCCGGCGGGCTCGGCCGGCCGTCCTCGGTGCTCGACGAGGCCACGGTGCGGGTGCTGCTGGCCGGCCTGGACCCGGACGCCCGCAAGCTCCTGGAGACGCTGGCCGCCGGCCCGCCGATCGGGCGCACCCGGGCGGCGTCCGGCGGCGACCCGGACAACCCGGTGCGCCGGCTGCTCACCGCCGGTCTGCTGCTGCGCCGCGACGCGGAGACCGTGGAGCTGCCGCGCCAGGTGGGTCTCGCGCTGCGCGGCGAGCACCCGATGGGCCGGATCCCGCTGGACGAGCCGCCGGTGCCCACCACGGCGCACGGCGCGGCCGCGGTGGACCAGGCGGCGACCAGCGAGGTGCTCGCGCTGCTGCGCCGCGTCGAGGGCCTGGTGGAGCTGTGGTCCGAGGAACCCGCGCCGGTGCTGCGCTCGGGCGGCCTCGGCGTGCGCGAGGCACGGCGGGTGGCCCGGCACCTGGAGGTGGACGAGCCCGCCGCGGCGTTCGTGATCGAGGTGGCCGCGGCGGCCGGGCTGGTGGCCGACGACGACTCCGCCGACCCGGAGTGGGCGCCCACCACGCAGGCGGACCTCTGGCTCGCCCAGCAGCCGCAGCAGCAGTGGGCGGCGCTGGCCGGCGCCTGGCT
>DASWTI010000600.1:0-7219 GCA_036402215.1 Pseudonocardiaceae bacterium | reverse complement strand
GGGGCCGGGGCGGCGGCGCTCTCGCTGGACCTCGCGCACGGGCGGCTGCTGGCGAGCTTCCTGTCGCCGCTCACCAACCGGCGCGAGGACTGCTACGGCGGCGACCTGGAGCGGCGGCTGGCCTGGCCGCTCGCCGTGGTGGCCGCGGTGCGCGCCGTCTGGCCGGCGGAACGGCCGCTGCTGGCCCGGTGCACCGCGGCGGACTGGTCGCCACGCGGGCTGGGCCCGGACGACGGCGTGCGGATCGCCCGCGCGCTGGCCGGCGCCGGCGTGGACCTGGTGCACGTGGAGGCCGGGCAGAGCGTGGCCGCCGAGCAGCCGCTGTACCGGCGCGGCTTCCTGACCGAGCTGGCCGACCGGGTGCGCAACGAGGCCGGCGTGCCGGTGCTGGTCGGCGGACACCTGACCACGCTGGACGAGGTGAACACCGTGCTGGCCGCGGGCCGCGCCGACCTGTGCCTGCTGGACCTGTCGTGAGCGCGTTCGCCGACCTCACCTCGCCGGCCGTGGCCGCGCTGCGCGCCGACCCGCGGCGGGTGCCGGTGCCGCTGCTGCCGATCGGCGCGGTGGAGCCGCACGGCCCGCACGGCCCGCTCGGCACCGACCTGACGATCTCGGACGGCATGTGCCGCCGCGCCGCCGGGCGGCTGGCCGACGACCCGGCGGTGCGGGTGCTGGTGCTGCCGCCGCTGCCGTACGGGGTGACGCGCTACGCGGCGGCGTTCGCCGGGGCGGTCGGCATCTCGCCCGGCACGCTGCACGCGCTCGTGGTCGACGTGGGCACGGCGCTCGCCGGGCAGGGCCTGCCGCGGCTGGTGCTGGTGAACAACCACTTCGAGCCGGAGCACGTGGCCACGCTGCGCCGGGCCACGGCGACGCTGCGGGAGAACGGCGTGCGGGCCGGGTACCTGGACCTGGTGCGCCGCGCGGCGGCGGAGCGGCTCACCGCGGAGTTCCGCTCCGGCTCCTGCCACGCCGGCCGGTACGAGACCTCGCTGGTGCTCGCCGAGACACCGCACCTGGTGGACGGCGCGCGGGCCGCGACGCTGCCGCCGTTGCCGGTGGACATGCCGGGGGCGATGCGCGCCGGGGCCGCGGACTTCCTGGCCATGGGGATGACCGAGGCCTACTGCGGCGCCCCCGCCGAGGCCACCGCCGAGGAGGGCGCCGCCACCTTCGACGTCCTGACCGACCTGCTGGTGGAGGTGATCCGCGATGTCGCGGCTACGCCGTGAGGACCTGCCGGACCGGCTCAACCTGGCGGACTGGTTCGTCGACCGCACGGTCGCCGCCGGGCACGGCGACCGGCCGGCGCTGATCACCGGCGCCGGGGCGACCACGTACGCCGAGCTGGCGGCGCTGGTGAACCGCGCCGGGCACGTGCTGCGCGACCTGGGGGTGCGGCGCGGCGACCGGGTGCTGCTGGCGCTCGGCGACGGCGTGGAGTTCGTGGCCGCCTGGTACGCCGCGCAGAAGCTCGGCGCGGTGACCGCCGAGGTCTACACCTTCCTGCCGCCCAAGGACCTGGCCTACGCGCTGCGCTACACCGGGGCCTCCGTGGTCGTGGTGGACGCGACGACGGCGGACGCGGTGCGCTCGGTGGCCACCGGGGGGCAGCGGCTGCTGACCGTCGGTGCCGGCGGCGACCACGAGTGGGAACCGTTGGTGCGCCAGGCATCCGCCGAGCTGGACCCGGCGCCGACCACGCCGGACGACGTGGCGATCTGGAAGTTCACCACCGGCAGCACGGGCGCGCCCAAGGCGTGCGTGCACCCGGTGCACAGCCCGGTGCTGTCGGCCGACTGGTACGGCCGCGGCGTGCTGGGGCTCACCGCGGACGACGTGGTGCTCCCGGTGCCCAAGCTGTTCTTCGGTTACGCGCGCGACCTGGCGGCGCTGTTCCCGTTCGCCGTGGGCGGCGCGGGCGTGGTGTTCCCGGAGCGCACCACGGCGGAGCGGGTGTTCGCGCTGATCGCCCGGCACCGGCCGACGGTGCTGGTCAACGTGCCGACCATGATGGCCGCGATGGTGGCGCACCCGGACGCCGCGGCCCAGGATCTGAGCTGCCTGCGGCTGTGCACGTCGGCCGGGGAGGCGCTGCCCGCGGAACTGGCCCGCCGCTGGGACGCCGCGTTCGGCGTCGAGGTGGTCGACGGCATCGGATCGTCGGAGGCGTACCACATCTACGTGTCCACCCGGCCCGGCGAACCGCGCCCCGGCAGCCTCGGCCGCACCGTGCCCGGCTACACGACGCGCGTGGTGGACGTGGGCGGCACGCCGCTGCCGCCCGGCGAGACCGGCGTCCTGGAGATCACCGGCGACACCGTGGCGCTGGAGTACTTCGAGGCGCCGGAGAAGTCGGCCGCGACGTTCCTCGGCGGGCGGACCCTGCGCTCCGGCGACCTGTTCTCCGTCGACGAGGAGGGCTTCCACTACTACCAGGGCCGGGTGGACGACCTGCTCAAGGTGGGCGGCGTCTGGGTGGCGCCGTCGGAGATCGAGCACTGCCTGCTGACCCACCCCGACGTGCTGGAGTGCGCCGTGGTCGGCTACACGGCCGGCGGGCTGGTGAAGCCGCGGGCGTTCGTGGTGCGCCGCCCCGGCGCCACGGTGGACGCCGCGGCGCTGCAGGACCTGGTGCGCGGCACGCTGTCCCCGCACAAGTACCCGCGCGACGTGCGCTTCGTCGACGAGCTGCCGCGCACCGCCAACGGCAAGCTCGACCGCCGCGCGCTGCGCACGGTGGACTGACCCCGCGGCGGAGTCAGCGCAGCGCGGCGAGGACCTCGCGGGCGGCTCCGGTGAGCAGGCCGAGGTCGGTGCCGACGGCCACGAACCGGGCGCCGGCCGCGAGTTCGGCGCGTGCCGCGTCCACCGTGCCGGCGAAGGCGCCGAACGGCACCCCGGCCGCCCGGCAGCGGGCACGCACGTGCTCCACGGCTGCCAGCACCTCGGGGTGCCCCACATCGCCGAGCCGGCCGAGGCTGCCGGACAGGTCGTACGGCCCGGCCAGCACCGCGTCCAGGCCCGGCACCCGCAGGATGTCGTCCAGCGCGTCCAGCGCCTCGGCGTCCTCGATCTGCGCCACCAGCACCGTGGAGTCGTTGGCCCTGGCCAGGTAGCCGGCCAGGTCCGCGCCGTAGCCCTGGGCCCGCGCGATGCCGACGCCGCGGCCGCCGAGCGGCGGGTACCTGGCGTCCCGCACCGCCCGGCGGGCATCGGCCACCGAGCGCACGTGCGGCACGATCACCCCGTCGGCGCCCGCGTCCAGCACCCGCTGCGTCCAGGCCGGGTCGTTCGCCGGCACCCGCACCAGCACCGGGCAGCGGCCGGCCACCGCCTGCAGGATGTGCTGCGCCGCCGCCGGGTCCAGTCCCGGCGCGTGCTCGCCGTCCAGGAACAGCCAGTCCACCCCGGCGAGGGCCAGCGCCTCGGCGACCTCCGGCGCGGGCACCGTGAGCAGCGTGCCGAGCAGCGGCGGACCGTCGCGCAGGTTCATCATCGCCCCATGATCCCCCCGTGATCCGCACGCGGCGGGCAGAATACGGCGGGTGGCGCGACGACTGGTGGTGGTGACCGGCGCCGCCGGTGGCATCGGAGCCGCGCTGGTCGAGCGGTTCCGCTCCGCCGGCGACGAGGTGGTGGCCGCCGGCCGGGACTCCTGCGACGTCACCGACGAGCAGTCCGTCGCCGCGTTCTTCGGCGGCCTCGGCCCGGTCGACGTCCTGGTCAACAACGCCGGCGTCTCGCACTCCGCCCCCACGCACCGCACCACGCTCGCGGACTGGCAGCGGCAACTCGACGTCAACGCCACCGGCGCGTTCCTCTGCACCCGCGCGGTGCTGCCCGGGATGCGCTCGCGCGACCACGGCCGCATCGTCACCGTCGCCTCCACCGCCGCCCTCACCGGCGCGCCGTACATCGCCGCGTACACCGCCGCCAAGCACGCCGCCGTCGGCCTGATGCGCGCGGTGGCCGCCGAGCTGGCCGGCACCGGCGTCACCGCCAACGCCGTCTGCCCCACCTTCGTCCGCACCCCGATGACCGACCGCACCGTCGCCACCATCGCCCGCACCACCGGCCGCGACGCCACCGCCGCGACGGAGGCGCTGCGGGCGTCCACCCCGCTCGGCCGCCTGCTGGAACCCGCCGAGGTCGCCCACGCCGTGCTCTTCCTGGCCGCCCCGGAGTCCGGCGCGATCAACGGCCAGTGCCTCACCCTGAACGGCGGCTGACGGCGGCTGACAGCGGCTGACGGCGGCTTCTGTCGGTGCGGGCGGATAGCGTCGGGGCCGTGAGCTTCCTGGACCTGCACGTGCCCGGCCGTCCGCTGCTGATGCCGAACCCGTGGGACGCCGGGACGGCGAAGGTGCTGGCCGCGCTGGGCTTCCGCGCCCTGGCCACGACGAGCAGCGGGCACGCCGGCACGCTCGGGCTGGCCGACGGCGGTGTGGACCGTGACGCCGCGCTGGCGCACGCCGCGACGATCGTGGCCGCCGTGGACGTGCCGGTGTCGGCGGACCTGGAGGACGGCTTCGCGGCGGACCCGGGCGGGGTGGCGGACACCGTGCGGGCGGCGGCCGCGACCGGCCTGGCCGGCTGCTCCGTGGAGGACTTCGACCCGGCCGGCGGGCTGTACGACGTGGGCCGGGCCGCCGAGCGGGTGGCGGCCGCCGCCGGGGCCGCGCGGGAGAGCGGCATCGTGCTCACCGCGCGGGCCGAGAACCACATCCGCGGCAACCCCGACCTGGCCGACACCATCGCCCGGCTGCGGGCCTACCAGGACGCCGGCGCCGACGTCCTGTACGCACCGGGCCTCACCACCCTCGACGAGGTGCGCGCCGTGGTGGCCGCGGTGGACCGCCCGGTCAACGTGCTCGCCCGCCCCGGGCTGCCCGGCGTCGCCGCCCTCGCCGAGGCCGGCGTCGCCCGCATCTCCGTCGGCGGGGCGTTCAGCCAGGTGGCGCTCGCCGCCCTGGCCCGCGCCGGCCAGGACCTCCTCGACGGCTCCTTCGCCTTCCTCGACGAGGCCGCCGACGGCCGCGCCCACGCCGCCGCGTTCGACGTCCGGGAGCCGGGGCCCCGAACGTAGGCTGCTCAGGCACGAGCACCGCCGCCCAGGGAAGGACGACGACGTGAGCCCGTTCCGCGCATCGCCCGGCTTCACCGAGAGCTGGGAGCACTTCGACCTCGACGTCGCCGACGGGGTGGCGACGGTGACGTTGAACCGGCCGGAGAAGCTGAACGCGCTGACCTTCGACGTGTACGCGGACCTACGAGACCTGCTGGCCGAGCTGCCGCACCGGGGCGACGCCAAGGTCCTGGTGCTCACCGGGCAGGGGCGCGGGTTCTGCTCCGGCGGCGACGTCGAGGAGATCATCGGCGAGCTGCGGAAGATGGACCCCGCTCAGCTGCTGGAGTTCACCCGCATGACGGGTGCCGTGGTGCGCGCGCTGCGGGAGTGCCCGCTGCCGGTGATCGCCGCGGTCAACGGCATCGCCGCCGGGGCCGGCTCGGTGATCGCGCTGGCCAGCGACTTCCGGCTGCTGGCCCGCTCCGCGGCGTTCGCCTTCCTGTTCACCAGGGTCGGGCTGGCCGGGGCGGACATGGGCTCGGCGTACCTGCTGCCGCGGCTGGTCGGCCTGGGGCGCGCCACCGAGCTGCTGATCCTGGGTGACAAGCTGCCCGCCGAGCGCGCCGAGGCGATCGGGCTGGCCACGAGCGTGGTGGACGACGAGGATCTGCCGGGGGCGGCCACCGCGCTAGCCCGGCGCCTCGCCGACGGGCCGGCGCTCGCGTACGGCACCACGAAGGTGCTGCTGACCCGGGAGCAGGACATGGACCTGGCGAGCGCCATCGAACTGGAGGCCATGACCCAGGCGCTGCTCATGCGCAGCGCCGACCACGCCGAGTTCTACGCCGCCTGGTCCGAGGGCCGCCGCCCGCGCTGGACCGGCCGATGAACACGCCGCTGACACCCCACCGCATCGTCACGGCGCCCGACCTGGCGCGCCCGGTGGGCTTCGCGCACGCCGTCGAGGCCGCCCACGGGCGCACCGTGTACCTGGGCGGGCAGACCGCGCAGGACGCCCGGGGCACGATCACCGGCGCCACCATGGCCGAGCAGTTCGACGTGGCCGCCGGCAACGTGGTCGCCGCGCTGCGCGCCGCCGGCGGCTGGCCCGAGCACCTGGTGTCCATGACCGTCTACGTCACCGACGTGCCGGCCTACCGGGCGGCGCTCGGTGAGCTGGGACCGGTGTGGCGCAGGCACTTCGGCCGGCACTACCCGGCGATGGCGCTGATCGGCGTGCACGAGCTGTTCGACGCCGAGGCCATGGTGGAGCTGGTGGCCGTGGCGGTCCTCCCCGGCTGAGCCGACGGCCCGCGGTGGCTGAAGGCGCCTTCCAGCCACTCGGCGCGGTGGCTGAAGCGCCTTCCGGCCGCTCGGCGGCCCGGGGCGAGGCGGCGGCGGACGCTCACCGGTCGGGGGGGCGCAGGCGGCGGAGCTGGGCGAGCAGCTCGCTGCGGTTGGCGCAGCCGAGCTTCTGCCGCATCCGCGCCATGTGGTGCTCCACCGTCTTGGCCGAGATGAACAGCCGCCCGCCGATCTCCTTGTACGTCAGGCCGCCGACGGCGAGCTCCGCGACCTCCAGCTCGCGCGCGCTCAGCGTGGACTCGCCGTCCTCGGCCGCCTCGGCGGGCGTCTCCTCCGGCGGACGGGAGCGGCGCGCCTCACGCACCTCGCGCAGCTCGCGCCCCTGCAGCAGCCGCGCCACGTCCAGCAGCCGCACCATGGCCCGGCGGTCCGACGTGCGGATGGCGGCCTGGCCGGCGAGCCGCGCGGCGTCCCAGTACAGGCCGGTGCCGTGCAGGCCGCGCGCCGCCTCCTCCACCTCGTCGGGGTCGATGTCCCCGGCCAGCACGGCGAGCCAGCAGCGCGCGGCGGCGGCGAGCAGCCCGCGGTAGTGATCGGCCGGGCCGGTGGCCAGCGCGGCGGCGTGCTCGGCCGCGGCCTCCCGGTCGTCGGCGAGGATGGCGGCGTGCAGCCCGTTCCAGTGCAGCGGGCCGGCCCAGAGCGGCGGATCGCCGAGCGCGGCGAGCAGCGCGCGGGCCTCGGCGAGCCGCGGCGCGAGGCGGGCCTGGTCGCCGAGCCGGGCGGCGGCGACCGCCAGCTCTCCGAGCGGCAGCAACGTGAACAGGTCCACCTCGTGGCGGA
>DASWTI010000599.1:0-9288 GCA_036402215.1 Pseudonocardiaceae bacterium | reverse complement strand
GCCTCGCCGGCGCGTGACCCGCGGCCAGGAGCCGGTCACGCGGCCCGGCCCACCTGCCGAGAAGAGTCGGCCGAACCTCGGCAGTCCCTTCTGGCACCTCGGCCCCGACGTGATGCCGGGCACCGTGAGCTATTGCACGGCACCCAGGTCCTGGCGGAGGGCCACCAGCCGGCCCGGGTCCGTCATCGTCACGACCGGTTCCGGGGTGGCCGGGCGCCCGGCCGACCGGCGGCCCAGGATGGAGTCCGCGATCTCCCCGCTGCGCACCGCGATGTTGGACAGCAGCGACGACGACAGGCCGTGGGTGTGCTCGGTGCCGCCCTGCAGGTAGATGCCGCCGGGCAGGTCGGGGGCCGCGCTGAGGCGGTAGTCGCGGTCCACCTGGTAGCGGCCGTCGCCGTCGCGGCGCAGCAGGTCGTCGACGTCGCCGAGCAGGCCGACCGGTTGCATGGCCTCGTAGCCGGTGGCGCACACCAGCACGTCGGCCTCGACGTCGAATGCCTGGTCGACGAGCAGGGAGTGCACCGACAGCCGGACGCCTGAGCCGTTGCCCTGGATGCCCGCGACGCGGCACAGGCGGAAGAACCGCAGCCGGCTCACCTTGCGCACCTCGTCCTCGTACACCCGCCGGTACAGGTCGCGGATCACCTCGTCGTCGACGACGGAGTAGTTGGTGTTGCGGTGATAGCGCCAGAACGCGTCACGCGACTGGTCGGTGCCGAAGTAGTGGTCGTCCACCGCCTCCGGGTCGAACACCTGGTTCGCGAAGGGGGTGTTGTCCGCGATGGCGTACCCGTAGGACGGCACGACCGCGTACACGTGGGCGTGCGGCAGCGAGTCGTAGAGGTACCGGGTTATCTCGGCCGCGCTCTGCCCGGCGCCGGCGACCACGACGCGGCGCAGCTGGGCGGGGTCGCAGTCGGCGAACCGCCGGATGAACTCCGAGCTGTGCCACACCCGGTCGCCGCGCTCGATGCCGGCCGGCATGGCCGGGACCAACCCGGTGGAGATCACCACGTTGCGCGCGTCGACCACGCGGCTCTCGCCCCGGTTGTGGTCGGTGATCTCGACCTTCAGGTGATCGCCGTGCTCGTTCGCGGCGGGCAACCGGACGGCCGTGACCTCGGTGTTGTACGTGACGCGGTCGGACAGCCGCGCCTCGGCCCACTCCAGGTAGTCGTGAAACTCCTGGCGGGTGGGGAAGAAGTCCTGGTTGTTCACGAACCGGGCCAGCCGGCCCACCGAGTGCAGGTACGACACGAAGCTGAACCGCGACGTCGGATTGCGGAACGTGGCGAGGTCCTTGAGGAAGGCCACCTGCATCTTCGCCGACGGCAGCAACATGTTGCGATGCCAGCCGAAGGCGGACTGTCGCTCGAAGAACGCCGCCGTCACCGGACTCTCCAGCGCGTCGCCCTCCAATTCTTCAAGGGCGATGGCCAGCGACAGGCCCGACGGGCCGAACCCGACGCCGACGACATCGTACGTCTCGAGTGCAGGGGTTTTCATATGGAATCTCCCGCTGGCCGGCCGTGAATGGACTGCGCGAATTCTTGGGTCAACTCTGATGTAGGCGACCGCCGGGTCGGAACAGTGCCTCGGCGAAGGCATACCTCGAAGCACGCTAGGCCCCGACCGGAATCGGCTCAAGGCTACCTCGCGCCGCTCACCGCCACAGCGATAGCCGTGGTCCGGCGCCCGATGAATGTCCTGCCGACAGGACAGCACTGCTACGGTTGCGCCGTCTGTCGCCATGTGGCGATCTCCATTCCTCGGGTCGAGAAACGACCGAAAGGATGGGTGTTCAATGTTCGTTCCCACCCTGTACCGACAGCCGGACACCTCCTGGATGGTCGACCTGGTCCGGCGCAATCCGCTGGCCCTGCTGGTGACCGGCGGTACCGCGTCGACCGGCCCGAACGCGACCCACCTACCGGCGATCCCCGACCCGGCGATGACCGGCGAGTGGCCGGAGAACCTGGTCGGCGCCACCCTGCTGGGCCATCTGAACCGCGCGAACCCGCACTGGGGCACGCTCCGCACCGGAGCCGTCGCGCTGCTGACCTTCACCGGGCCGCACGCCTACGTCTCCCCCACCGTCTACCAGACGGCACCGGCCGCGCCCACCTGGAACTTCACCGCGGTGCACGTGCGGGGCGTGCTGGAACTGCTGCCGGCCGGCGAGGAGACGCTCCAGGTGGTGCAGGCCACCGTTCGCGCGTTCGAGGCGCAGTTCGGCGCGGAATGGGACATGACGGATTCGCTCGGGTACTTTCGCAAGATATTGCCGGCGGTCGGCGCATTCCGACTGACCATCACCGGCGCGGACGGCATGTTCAAGCTCAGCCAGGAACAGGAACCAGAGATACGCGAGCGGGTGCGCCGATCGTTCTCGGAACGGGACTGCGGACGCCACCGGGCCACCGCCGAACTCATGGGCCGGCTCCCCGTGAACGGGCGGACGGCCTCTTCGCAGCACACCGGAAACAGGACAGGAGGAGCACCGTGACGCAGGTTTCGGCGACAGCGGTCGAGAAGTCGGTCGTCGAGTGGTTGCGCACCGAACTGGATGACGCCGAGATCACCGGCTCGGACAACTTCCTCGACGTCGGAGGCCATTCGTTGGTGTTCTCGAAGTTGAACGAGTTCCTCCACGGATCTTTCGGCGTGGTGCTCGACCAGCGGACGACGTACGGGGAACCCCTCGGCGTGGCCGTCGCGGCGGCACGGCCGATCGACGAGCCTACTACGAGGTAAGGGACGGCACACGATGACCACCAGCACCGAGCCCACCAGGTCCGGGCTCTCCGACGAGGAACTCGCGTTCTTCCACAAGAACGGTTACCTCGGCCCGATCACCATCTACACCCCGGACGAAATGACCGAGATGTGGCGCCGGATCCACCGGGAGACCTTCGACCGGTCGCACGCCGCCTACCCGGAGGTGGACGCCAGCGCCGGCGCGCCGAACATCTTCAACTACGACCGGCACCTCGACATCGACCTGCTGGCCGAGCACGTGTGCAACGAGCGGATCGTCGACCGGGTGGCGGCCATTCTCGGCCCGAACCTGCTCTGCTGGCGCTCCGAGTTCTTCCCCAAGTACCCCGGCGACGAGGGCACCGACTGGCACCAGGCCGACACCTTCGCCAACGCCAGCGGGAAGCCGCAGCTGCTGTGGCCGGGCGAGTCCGAGGACGACTTCGGCGCCGGCACCCTCACCGTGTGGACGGCGTTCACCGACTCGACGCGGGAGAACGGCTGCCTGCAGATCATCCCGGGCACCCAGAACGAGATGAACTACGACGAGACCAAGCACATGGAGTACGACGAGAACCGCATCAACGCCGAGGTCAAGGACGGCGTGCCGCGCGGCTTCTTCGGCTACGACTACCGCCAGCTCCAGGTCGACCCGGACTGGAAGCCCAACGAGCAGGACGCCTACTCGCTGGTGATGGAGCGCGGCCAGTGCGTCATCTTCTGGTCCACCCTGATGCACGCCTCGCTGCCGAACACGAGCCGCGGCAAGGACTACCGGATGGGCTTCGCCACCCGGTACGTGCCGACGAAGGTGCGCATCTACCCCGACACCGACCACATCGAGGAGTACGGCGGCAGCATCTCGCTGGAGAAGTGGGGAGCCGTGCTGGCCCGTGGACGGGACGAGTACGGGCACAACAAGATCGTCACCAGGACGCTCCGTGGGACACCCATCCGTACCCGAGCGGCAGACTGACCCTCCGACGCCGGGCCCCGGGCCGCGGTCCGGGACCCGGCATGTCCCGTCCGGCCACCGCCCGGTGGTGGCGTTCATCCCCCCGTCCTGCTGCGGCGCCGGATACTTCAGCCGGTTACGGCGCGCGCTCGGGGACCGGGTGGACTTCCGTGCGGTCGAGCTGCCCGGCCACGGCCGCCGCTACCGCGAGGCGCCGCTCACCGCGGCGTCGGCCGCGACCGCGGATGCCGCGGCCCGGATCCACGACGCCGTCGGCACCGTCGGCACCGGCGGCACCGTCGATGCCGTGTACGGCGAGAGCCTCGGCGCCTACGTGGCGCTGGCGGTCACGGCGCTGCTCTCCGGTCCCGGGGGGCCCCTGCTGCTGGCGGCGTCCAACTCCCCGCCGTCGGTGCGGGAGCGGATCCCCGTCGAGGACGTTCACTCGGTCGGCGCGGCGATCGCGCTGCTGACCGCCATGGGCGGGCGGATCCCGCCGGAGCTGGCCGACCGCCCCGAGGTGGCGCGACAGGCGCTGCCGCTGATGCGTGCCGACCTCGCCCTGTCGCAGTCGTTCATCGAGCTGACCCGGACGTCGGCGACCGGGGGTGATCTGGTGGTCCTCGCCGGCACCGACGACCGGGCGCTCACCGGGCTCGACGCCTGGGCCGCCCACGCGCTGGGCCGTTGCCACGTGGTCCGGCTGCCGGGCGGGCACCTGCTGTCCGCCACCAACCCGGCCGGCGTCGCCGACGTGATCCTCCGATCGGTGGGCACGGGGTGAGCACCGGCCCTGGTCCCCCCGTCACCGATCGACCCCGACAACAGGAGGGAGTCCCGACCGTGCCGGTTCGCATCGTGCGGTCACACCGCAGCCGAGGTCGAGCACATGGACGGTGACCCGCGAATCGGCGAGATCATCCGAGGATCCGTCCTGCTGTCGACCACGGCCGGCCTGGTCCGCGTCGAGGTGCGGGAGAGCACCGCGGCCTGGCTCGACGTCGGCGCCCCCGGCCCGTCGACCGGCCCGCCGCCCGGGGGGCACGGGTGGGAGGAAGCGGCCGACAGCCCGGCCGGGCCGTGAGCCGGTTCGCGCCGCCCCCGCCGCACACGTCCGCCGGCGCGGCCACACCCGGCCGCACCGGCGGCGGAAGGCCGCAGCGGCGCCGGGTCCCGGTCCCGGACGGGCGCCGCACCCCGTGGTGGCGTGCTCAGATGCCCATGACGACGTCCTCGCTGAGGATTTCCTCGGCCGCCCGGTCCAGCATCGCCAGCACCCAGCGGTCGAGGTCGAGACCCGCGCAGGTGGCAGCCTTCCGCCAGACCCCGACCCGGCTGTTGGGGACCTCGATCCGTGCGCTGGCCGCGGCCAGCGCTCGTTCGTCCGACTCCCCGGTGCGGCCGTCCCGGATGGCGTTCCTGAGCTGCTTGGTGGTCCAGAGCTGACGTTCGGCCTGATCCAGGAGCCAGTCCTGCTGCTCCTCGGGGAGCGAGGCGACCTCGGCGTGATGCTGGAAGGTCAGCTTGCTCCGTCGTCGATTCAGGTCGAACCGGCGCGCGACCCAGGCGTAGTTGCGCAGGGTCTGGTACCGCAGCCCGGCGCCCCGGATGGCGAGCTGGTAGCGGTCGGAGTAGTTCTTCTTGCCGAAGACCAGCCAGTCCCCGAGCCACCACGCCGATGAGTCGACGATGCCCGAGAGCTGGCGGCCGGCCCGTTCCCAGTCCTCGAAGCTGAGCCCCGTCGGGATCTGGAGGCCCACCCCGGTCATGAGGACCTGCTCGTGGTCCGATCGATGTGATCCCCTCGGTTCGATATCCCCGGCGATGATGCCCGACCTCATCGAAACACTCGTCTCGGCCATAAAGCTCCCATTTGCGAACGTGAATCTCCCTGGGCGAGGGATCGCGTCCACCGACCAGCGGTGATCGTGACGCCGTCACGCTCACCGCCTGAGAAGGTCCGCCAATTCCCCAACAATTATCACCGGCGCGGTGTGCGGCACCGGCCGATGTCGTGCAGACACTCCGTACGACGCATCGAACGTGCGCATCGAAGTGGACCCATCGTTCTCATTTACGAAAGCCTTACGATTGGTCCGCGGAAATACGGTATCGGCAAGGGATGCCGTTCCGTGGATACATCCATCAACGCGCCCCCAAGTCGCACGCAACGTCGTGTCCACGGGCCGATAGTACACGTGAGGCCCTAACCGGACCACCCGAGTAATTGTGAAGAGTTGGCGAACGGGCACCTCGAGTTCGGCCGGTCCCGCACAATCACGAAGGCGCCGGTGAGCACCGTCGGCCGGCCCGGTCGAGGTCACTCTCCGCCGCGCAGCGGCCGACCACAAGCAGTGACGCCTCCGCGCGGAGCGTCACCGGGCGCCGGATTCGTGCGTGCGCCGGCCCCTCGACGACCCCCGCGTGAGCGCGATCCGACCGGACCGCACGCCGGCGGGCGGCCCCGGCCACCGGCGCGGCTCACCGGTAGTAGTTGACGCACCGACCTCGGGCGAGCGTTCCGGCTCGTCGCCCGCGCTCCCGCCGGAGCGCATTCCGGTTGCCCCGGAGGCGCTGCGGACAGAATAAAATCGACCAACTTCGGAATGCGCGGCGCCATTATCGCCCATGGTTCGACAGCGGGCGGGCGACCTGTCCTGTTGCCAGGACAGGTCCAATCGCGCCGCCGCGGTGACCAGGGACGTCAACGGCCGGGTCGCCGTCGGACCCGGCGCGGACCCGCCGCGAGCCGGCCGGGCGCCGGACCCGCGACCAGCAAAACGGCCCGGTTGACGACCGGCCGACGGATGACGAAACTGGGCAATGTCGATCACCGAACGCACGTCCGACGGGCACCTGAATAGCGAGAACGGCGGAACTGAAATGCGGGTGCGAGATGTCGATCAGGAAGCGGTCGTCAGCGGGCTCGACGATGAGGACCTGGACCTGCTCCTGATGATCAGGAACTTCGAACTCGCCCTGCTGGACCTGTTCGCCGAGGGCCGGCTGAACGGCACGACCCACACCTGCCTGGGCCAGGAGTACGTCCCGGTGGCCCTGGCGCCGCTGCTGCGCGACGACTTCGTGCTCAGCAACCACCGTGGCCACGGCCACTACCTGGCCAGGTTCGACGACCCGGCCGGGCTGCTCGCCGAGATCATGGGGCGGGCCGGGGCGGTGTGTGCCGGCGTCGGCGGCAGCCAGCACCTCTACCGCGACGGCTACCTGTCGACCGGCGTGCAGGGGCAGAGCCTGCCGGTGGCGGTCGGCATCGCGCTGCACTTCCGGCGGACCGGGCAGCCGCGGATCGCGGTGGCCCACATCGGCGACGGCACCTGGGGTGAGGGCGTCGTCTACGAGGCGCTCAACATGGCGCGGCTGTGGACGGTGCCGCTGCTGGTCGTGGTCGAGCACAACGGCATCGCCCAGTCCACGCCGACCGAGGCACAACTCGCGGGCACCATCGCCGACCGTGCCCGCGCGTTCGGCATCGGCCACCACGAGCTGCGCACCACCGACATCGGCGCGCTCCGTGCCGAGCTGGCGCCGGTGGTGGCCGGCGTCCGCGGCGGCGGCGGACCGGCCGTCGTGGAGTTCCGCTGCCCCCGGCTCGGACCGCACAGCAAGGGCGACGACACCAGGACCGACGCGGAGCTCGCCGAGGCCCGCGCCCGCGACTGGGGCGCCGCCTACGCGCGGCACCTGGGCGAGCGGTACGCGGCCGCCGACGCCCGGCAGCGCGCGCGGATCGCCGAGCTGGTGGCCGACGTCTCCACCCGCCCACCGTCCACCTGGCCGGCGTTGCCCGCCGACGACCGAACGGAACCCGCCTCGTGAACACGCTGGAGCAGATCGTCGCCGCGGTGCTGGAGCTACCCGAGCACGAGGTGGACGACGGCACCGGGGCCGCCACCACGGCCCACTGGACCAGCCTGCGGCACCTGCGGATCATCGCCGCCGTCGGCCGGGAGTTCGGCGTCCCGATCACGCCGCGGCAGGCGCGCTCCTGCCGCAGCGTGGGCGACCTGCGCCGGCTCCTGGTCGACCACGGACGTCCGGCATGACGGCCGTGGCCGCCGGTGCTCCGGCCGCCACCCGCACGGGCCTCGTGCCCGGGGGTACGCCGCGGGTGGCCGAGAACCTGAACCGCGCGCTGCACTCGTTGTTCGAACGCGAGCAGCGGCTGTACCTGCTCGGCGAGGACGTGGTCGACCCGTACGGCGGCGCGTTCCGCATCACGAGAGGACTGTCCGGCCGGTTCCCGGACCGGGTGCTGTCCACGCCGCTGAGCGAGGGCGGCATCCTCGGGGTCGGCGGCGGGCTCGCCCTGTGCGGCAACAAGGTGATCGTCGAGATCATGTTCGGCGACTTCATCGCGCTGGGCTTCGACCAGATCCTGAACTTCGCCTCGAAATCGGTCTCGATGTACGGCACCGACGTGCCGATGCCGCTCGTCGTGCGCTGTCCCGTCGGCGGCAACCGGGGTTACGGACCGACGCACAGCCAGAGCCCGCAGAAGCACTTCATCGGCATCCCGAACCTGGCGCTCTACGAGCTGTCCCCGTTCCACGACGCCGGGACGCTGCTGGACGTCGCGTTCGGCCGCCGGGCGCCGGGCATCCTCTTCGAGGACAAGGTGCTCTACACCCGGCGGATGGTGCCGCCGGACCGGGTCGACGACCTGTTCCGCCACCGGATGCTCGGCGAGCGGCCGGGCTGGGCGCACGCCTTCCCGGACGGATCCACCAACCCCGACGTGGTGGTGATCGCGCCGGGTGGCGTCGTCCACCGGGCGATGGACGCGGCGCGGGCGCTGCGGGCCGAGAACGGCCGGTCGGTGCACGTGCTGACCCCGGCCCAGCTCTACCCGCTGGACCTCGGGCCGGTCCTGCCGCTGCTCGCCGCCGCCGGCCGGGTCGCGGTCGTCGAGGAGAGCACGGCCGGCGGCACGTGGGGGGCGGAGGTGGCCCGGCAGCTGTACGAGCGGATCTGGTCGTCGCTGCGCGGCCCGGTGCTGCTGCTCAACTCGGCCGACTCGATCATTCCGACGGCCGGCCATCTGGAACGCCGGGTGCTGCTGGGGGCCGACGACATCCGGGAAGGGCTGCGGGCGGCCGACGGCGGGTGGGCCGGCCCGGTCGTTCCTCCCGCCCCCCTCGCGCCGGCCTCTCCGGTGGTGAGGCCGGTGCCGGAGGCGGAGGCGGTGCCGACGCCGGAGTCAGGCGTGCCGTTGATCGTGCCCAAGCTGAACAACAACGACGCCACCTACGTGGTGGTGGAGTGGCTGGTGGACGACGGCGCGTGGGTGGAGGCGGGCACCGAGGTGGTGTCGCTGGAGACCTCCAAGGCCGTCGAGGACGTCACGGCCGCCACCGCCGGACACCTGTACCAGCGGGTGGCGGCCGGGGAGGAACGTGGCGTCGGCGACGTCCTGGGTGAGTTCCTGCCGGAGCGGGTGGCGAACCGCCGGGAGCCGGCCGGCCCGCCCGCCGGGCAGCAGGCACCGCCGCAGGTACCGGTGGTACCGGCCCGCCCGCCCGCCGCGCAGGAGGCGCCGCCGCGGGCACCGGTGG
>DASWTI010000598.1:0-1625 GCA_036402215.1 Pseudonocardiaceae bacterium | reverse complement strand
GCACCACCGTCGGCGCCGCCGTCGGCCCCGCCGTCGTGCTCGTCGGGAACGCCACCGGCGCCCGCGTCCATCAGGCCGTGCGCGCCGCCGTCGGCGCCGCCGTCCGCCCCGCCGTCGTGCTCACCGGGTGCGCCGCTCGCGCCGCCGTCGGCCGGGCCGTGGGTGACTCCGCCGGTCGTGATGTCGCCGTCGTCGATCGCCATCTCGGCTCCCTCCTGCTGTCGGACCGTGTCGATCAACCGGATGCCCGGCCCCGGTCGTTTCGAAACCGCCCGGCCGGGGGGCGTCGGAGTGGTCGGCCCTCACCGCCTGTGCTGAGGTGGGCCCATGAGCACCAGCAGCGTGATCACGCTGACCGTCAACGAGGTGGCGCACGAGCTGGAGGTCGATCACCGCAGCACGCTGCTGGACGTGCTGCGTGACCGGCTGGACCTCACGGGCAGCAAGAAGGGCTGCGACCACGGCCAGTGCGGGGCCTGCACGGTGCTGCTGGACGGGCGCCGGGTCAACGCCTGCCTGGTGCTGGCCGTGCAGGCGCGGCGCAGCCGGGTGACCACGATCGAGGGTCTCGGCACGGCGGACGAGCCGCACCCGGTGCAGCGCGCGTTCCTGGCGCACGACGGGTTGCAGTGCGGGTACTGCACGCCGGGGCAGGTGTGCTCGGCGGTGGCGGTGCTCGACGAGGCCCGGGCCGGCTGGCCGAGCGCGGTGACCGAGGACGTGGCGGCCACCGAGGTGACGCTCGACGACGACGAGGTCCGCGAGCGCATGAGCGGCAACCTGTGCCGCTGCGGCGCCTACCCCGGCATCGTCGCGGCCGTGCGGGCGGTGCGGCCGTGAGGGAGTTCGAGTACACGGTGGCCGAGGACGTCGCCGGCGCGGTCGCCCTGGTGGCGGCCCGGGAGGACGCGCGCTTCCTCGGCGGCGGCACCAACCTGGTGGACCTGATGAAGCTCGGCGTGGAACGTCCGGGGCTGCTGGTCGACGTGACCGCGCTGCCGCTGTCCACCGTGGCGCGCACGGCGGACGGCGGGCTGCGGATCGGCGCCATGGTGCGCAACAGCGACCTGGCCGCGCACCCCGAGGTGCGGCGCCGCTACCCGGTGATCAGCCGGGCCGTGCTGGCCGGGGCGTCCGGGCAGCTGCGCAACGTGGCGACCGTGGGCGGCAACCTCATGCAGCGCACCCGGTGCCGCTACTTCGTGGACGTCACCAAGCCGTGCAACCGGCGCGCCCCGGGCAGCGGCTGCCCGGCCCGCCACGGCGAGCACCGCAACCTGGCGATCCTCGGCGGCTCCGCGCACTGCGTGGCCACCCACCCGTCGGACCTGCTGGTGGCGCTCGTCGCGCTGGACACCGTGGTGCACCTGCACGAGCCGGGCGCGGGCGACCGTGCGCTGCCGCTCACGGAGTTCCTGCGGCTGCCGGGGGACGAGCCGCACCGGGAGACCACGGCGGCGCCCGGCGCGCTGGTCACCGCCGTCGAGCTGCCGCCCCCGCCGGACGCCGCGGCCACGTACCGCAAGGTGCGCGAGCGTGCCTCGTTCGCCTTCGCCGTGGCCTCGGTGGCCGCCGCCCTGCGGGTGCGCGACGGCCGCGTCGAGGAGGTGCGGCTGGCGCTCGGC
>DASWTI010000597.1:0-28239 GCA_036402215.1 Pseudonocardiaceae bacterium | reverse complement strand
GGGCGGCGCCGCGCGGCGCCTTCTGCAGGAGCATCCGGGCGACGCCGATGGCGACCGTCAGGCCGGTGGTAATGGCCATGGTGGGGAAGCCGTTGATGAGTGGCGTGCCCACGGCCAGCGCCTTGGCGGTCAGGCCGTCGCCGGAGCTGCCGCCGGCGACCATCACCACGCCCGGGACGGCGACCGCGAGGATGAGCGGGGGCTGGACCATCGGGCCGAACAGCCCGCGCCGCTGCACCCAGAGGACGGCGAGCACGCAGCCGACGAAGTACGCGCCCTGGAAGATGATGCCGAGCCGGTTGATCCGCTCCAGGTCGACGAACACGCCGATGCCGGTGAGCGCGAGCGCCAGCAGCACCGCTGCCCACCACGGGATGCCGCGGACGGAGCCCACCGCCGCCTGGGTCTCCCAGCTCGCCGGCGCGTCGTTGCGGATGCTGCGCTCGTCCTCGTAGCCGCGGTTGGTCACTCGTTCACGGTAGACCGCCGCTGACCGGCGGCGCCCGGCTCCTCCTGGCGCAATCCGTAGGGCCGCAACCGCCGCGGCTCCAGCAGCGAGGCCAGGTCGTCCGGGTCCACGATGTCCGGGCTCTCGAACTCGGGCGCCTGCAACACCCGCGGCGTGCGGTCGAGCTGGTCCGGCGGCTGCAGGTCCTCGTCGGTCAGCCGCAGGTCACGGAACTTCCGCGCGGTCACCAGCACCCGCGACTCCAGCGCGCCCACGGTGCGGTTGTAGGCGTCCACGCTGCCGTTGAGCTGGCGTCCCAGCTTGGACAGGTGCTCGCCCATGGTGGCCAGCCGCTCGTGCAACTCCCGCCCGAGGGCGTGCACCTGGGCCGCGTTGCGGGCCAGCGCCTCCTGCCGCCAGGTGTGCGCCACCGTGCGCAGCAACGCGATCAGCGTGGACGGCGTGGCCACCACGATGTTGCGCTCGAAGGCGTGCTCCAGCAGCGCCGGGTCGGCGGCCAGCGCGGCCTGCAGGAAGGAGTCGCCGGGCACGAACAGCACCACGAACTCCGGCGTGTTCTCGAACGCCGCCCAGTAGCTCTTGCCGGACAACTGGTCGATGTGCGCGCGCAGGTGCCGCGCGTGCGCTGCCAGCCGCCGCTGCCGGGTGGCGTCGTCGTCGGCGTCGGTGGCCTCCAGGAACGCGGCGAGCGAGACCTTGGCGTCGACCACGATCTGCTTGCCACCGGCCAGGTTCACCACCAGGTCGGGCCGGATCACCGAGTCCGCGTCGCCGGTGCGGCCGGTGGCCGTGAGCTGCCGGGTGAAGTCGCAGTGCTCGACCATGCCGGCCAGCTCCACGATGCGTTCCAGCTGCACCTCGCCCCAGCGGCCGCGGGCCTGCGGGGCGCGCAGCGCCGTCACCAGGTGCCGTGTCTCCTTCTGCAGTTCCGACGAGGTGGCCTGCATGGCGCCGACCTGGGTGCGCAGCTCGGCGTAGGCGCCCTCGCGCTCCTTCTCCACGGTGCGCAGCTGGCCGTCGAGCCGGTGCAGCGCCTGGGCCATCGGGTCGACCAGCGCCGCGAGCGCCCGGCGCTGCAGCTCGGCGTCGCTGTCCGCCTTCTGGTGCAGCGCCGCCGCGGCCTGCTTGATGTGCGTCTCGGCGAGCTGCACGAAGGCCTCGTTGTTGCGGCTCAACGCATCCGCGGACAGCGCGGCGAAGCTCTCGCGCAGCGCGGCGTCGCGCCGGGCGAGCAGCCGCTCGCGTTCCTGGGCGTTCTCCAGCTGCACCCGCAGCTCGGCCTTCGCCGCGGCGAGCTGGGCCAGCGCCTGGGCGGCGCGCTCGGTCGCCTCCCGCGCGTCCGACCGGTGCTGCTCGGCCGTGCGAGCCAGGCCACCGGTGCGCAGCCAGACCAGGCCGCCGCCGAGCACGAGCCCGACCAGCAGGCACAGCAAGGCGATCAGCACATCCACCCGGCCCAGCATGCCGCGCCCCGCCGCGGCTGTCCGGCAGGCGCGCCGAACCTGTGTTCGAACGGGCACGTCGTCGGGGTGCGGTTCGGCGGCCACCTAGAATCGCCGCACGTGAGCCTCACCCTCGGCATCGTCGGGCTGCCCAACGTCGGCAAGTCCACCCTGTTCAACGCGCTGACCAAGGCGGACGTGGTCGCCGCGAACTACCCGTTCGCGACGATCGAGCCCAACGTCGGCGTGGTGCCGCTGCCCGACCCGCGGCTGGAGGTGCTGGCCGGCATCTTCTCCAGCGAGCGGATCGTGCCGGCCACGGTGTCGTTCGTGGACATCGCCGGCATCGTGCGCGGCGCCTCCGAGGGTGCCGGCCTGGGCAACAAGTTCCTCGCGAACATCCGTGAGGCCAACGCCATCTGCCAGGTCATCCGCGTCTTCGACGACCCCGACGTCGTGCACGTCGACGGACGCGTGGACCCGGTCGCCGACATCGAGACCATCAACACCGAGCTCATCCTCGCCGACCTGCAGACGCTGGACCGCGCGCTGCCGCGGCTGGAGAAGGAGGCCCGCACCAGCAAGGACCGCCGACCGGTCCTCGAGTGCGCCCAGGCCGCCCGCAAGGTGCTCGACGACGGCCGCACCCTGTTCTCCGCCGGCGCCGCCGAGTTCGCGCCGCTGCGGGAACTCAGCCTGCTCACCACCAAGCCCTTCCTGTACGTCTTCAACGCCGACGAGGCCGTGCTCAGGTCCGCCGACCGCCGCGCCGAGCTCGCCGCCCTGGTCGCCCCCGCCGACGCCGTGTTCCTGGACGCCAAGATCGAGTCCGAGCTGATCGAGCTGGACGACGAGTCGGCCGCCGAACTGCTCGGCGAGATCGGCCAGCCCGAGCCCGGCCTGCACGCCCTCGCCCGCGCCGGCTTCCACACCCTCGGGCTGCAGACCTACCTGACCGCCGGCCCCAAGGAGTCCCGCGCCTGGACCATCCCCCAGGGCGCCACCGCCCCCCAGGCCGCCGGCGTCATCCACACCGACTTCGAACGCGGCTTCATCAAGGCGGAGGTGGTGTCCTACGAGGACCTGGTGGCGGCCGGCTCGATGGCCACCGCCCGCGCCGCCGGCAAGGTCCGCATGGAAGGCAAGGACTACACCATGCACGACGGCGACGTCGTGGAGTTCCGGCACGGAAAGGCGTCAGGCGGCAAGGCCGTCCTGTAGCTCGGGTCAGAGGTACTGCCGCAACCAGTCGGGCAGGCTCGGGTCGTCGACACCCCAGGATTCCTGCGAGGACTCGTCCGAGTACCAGTTGTTCTCCTTGCCGTCGAAGAACTTGGACCGGTGGCACCGGTACTTGACGACGGTGTCGCCTTCAAGCCGGTACTCGTTCCAGTAGTAGTCCTGCTTGCCGTGGCCGTTCCGCTCCTGCGTCCTGTAGATCGTGGTCATGGAGCCGGACCCTAGCCAGAGCCCCGAGACGGAGTTGGCCGGGCGCTCGCTTCTCTCAGGCGGTGCGACGGCGGCTGTCCAGATGCCCCTGCACGAACTGGGCGAAGCGGCTGGTGTCCGCGAAGTAGTTCGGGTACGCGTCGCGCAGCTGGCTGATGCGAGCGATGTTGATGAGGACCGCGTCCAGGTTCTCGTCGTTCAGGGCCTCCAACGCGGTCAACCGCGCCTCCGCGTCGGCCAGCGTCTCGTGGACGGTCACGGTCAGCTGACCCTCGCGCCGCAGGAGTTCTAGGGTCAAGGTGTTCCGGCGGTCCGTCTTCGCGTGCTCGCCGACGATCGCCGCGTAGCCCTGGAGGCGCCCGAGGACGCCTACGCGCTTCTCTAGCCGCGCCAACTCGGCGGCCAGCTTCTCGGGTGCATTTTCGGCGCCTGGTACCGGGGCGGTGCCCTCCTCGTGGGCCATGAGTGACGCGACCAAGACGAAGAACCGAAGCAGGTCCGGGTCGCCCTTCCCGTACTTCAGCTCGCTGCCCGAGAACAGATCCATCGTCTCGACGGCAGTCGCCCAGGCGTGCTGCAACTGCGTGCGCACCTGAAGTTCGATCCGCAGGCCGTGGTACTCCCTCTTGGAGGCTCCGTACTCGTAGACAAGGTGAACGCCCCGGTAGCCAGACTCGCGCGGCCCCGGGTCGTCGCGCAGGTAGTCGTACACCTTCTTGACGCGGTTCTTGGTCCGTGGCGAGCCCTCCAGGATGCGGACCAGCTCGTCCACCTCGGCGACGGTCTCGAAGATCACTCGGCAGCCACCCAGGTCCTGCATGGTGGTCACGCTCATCGTTGGATGACGCTTCAGCTTGTCGATGATCGTGGGCAGGCGCTTCCGGCGCTCAGCCACGACGGCGTTCGGATTGACGGCGAGCGCGCGCTGTCGCACGGTCACGGTGACCGCGTTCAGGGGGAAGGCGTGGGCGAGGCGGTAGTTGCTGAGGACGTCTCGGGCCGCTTGGACCTCCTCGTCCGTCCCGGTCCCCTTGCCGACCACCCGACTCGCCCGCTGGACGGCCTTGTTGGAGTGCTCGGGCACCACCCATCTCTTCACACGGATACCGTATCCGGCCGCTCGGCCAGGCAGGCGTCCTCACCGTCTACTGCGGGACCAGGCGGGACGCTCGTGAGGCCCGTAGGCCAGAGGTGGGCGTACGTGTTCAGGGTGACGGTGGCGCTCGGCGGTCCACTTGTTCTAGTGATGATATCGGCCGGAATTGGCCCCGACCACATTCAGCAGTCCGTTCGGCCATTCGGAGTCGTTGCCAACGACGACTGTCGCTGGCATGATGTGTAGCCGGACCGGCGAACTGCAGTTCCAGCATTATCGGATCATGACGGACGACCATTCTCGGTCAAGCAGTCGCGCCGCCAGCCACTCCCATCTCGACCGGGAATTGGCACGCACATCTCACCTCCACCGTGGAATTCCGCGACGGCGTCGACGTACGGCCGTCGCACTCGACAGTTCAACGAGGGGAACAACCGTGGGATTGTTCAGGAAATGGCCCGCAGCGGCCGGGCTGACGCTGACGCTGGCGCTCGTCACGACCGGGGCGGCGGTCGCCGAGGCCACCCCGGCCGCGGCCCCATCGGGGCCCGCCAACCTCAGCAGCGTCGCCCTGACCAGCGACGGTCGGCCGGTGACCAGCGAGGCCGTCGCCAAGGAAGTCCTGGCCTACTGGACGCCGGAGCGCATGGCCGCGGCCGTCGACATCACCTTCGCGCCGCCGGCCGGCAGCACCACCTCGCAGCGCCAGGCGGCGGAGCCCAACGGGCCGGCGGGCATGATCCGGCCGGTGCAGCCGGCCATCACCGGCGTCGACTCCGGCACCCTGCTCAACGAGTCGCAGGCCGTCGGCAAGGTCTACTTCACCCTGCCCAACGGGGCCCCGTCCGGGTGTTCGGCCAGCACCGTCGCCAGCGGGAAGGCGCGCCTGGTCATGACCGCGGGTCACTGCGTGCACTCGGGTGCCGGCGGTGGCTGGTACCGGGACTGGATCTTCGTTCCGAGGTACCGCGACGGCGCGGTGCCGTTCGGCTCGTTCGTGGCCGCCAACCTCACGGCCCGCACCGCCTGGATCACCGGTAGCAGCCTCGACGAGGACATGGGTATCGCCATCATGCACAACGGCGGCCACTGGGGCCTGAAGGTGGTCCAGACCGTCGGCGGCCACGGCATGCGGTGGAACTGGGGCTACAACGTCCCGTGGATCACCGCCCTGGGTTATCCGCAGAACCTCGGCAATGGCGAGAGCCAGCAGTACTGCCAGAGCGGCACCTGGCACGCCGGCGGTCAGCAGATCCGAATGTGGTGCAACATGACCTACGGTTCCAGCGGCGGACCATGGCTCCAGGACTACAACGACCAGAACGGCCTGGGCTTCATCAACAGCACCGTGAGCCACGGTGACAACCCGGGCAACGGTCAGTTCGACGGACCGTACTACGACAACGACATCAAGAGCCTCTACGACTTCGCCGAGAGCATTTCCCCGGCGTAACCCCGCATTTCTCCAGCCCGCCCCGCCGGCCGACAGTGGCCCGGCGGGGCGGGCCCCGGGTTCAGGCACGGAGGGCGCCGCGGTGCCGTTGCCAGTCGGTGACGGCGTCGGCGGCTGCGTCGAGTTCGGCGGTGAACAGGGTGCCCTGGTGGTCGACGACCGAGCCGGGGCCGTTCTCTTCCAGGTTCGGTCGCCGGTTCGGACCATGCAACCCACCGAACTGCTGATCTCCGCGCCGGCAGGCGGACACCTGATGGTGGTTGACCGTCAGACCTTCCGCAGCTCCCGGGGGAGCGAGAAGACGATCTTCTCGTCGGCGGTGGTGACGTCCTGGAGTTCGGTGTAGTCGTGCCGGGCGAGCCAGTCGAGGACGTCGGCGACCAGGATCTCGGGGACGGAGGCGCCGCTCGTGACGCCGACCGTCTCGACGCCGTCGAGCCAGGACTCGTCGATCTCGCCGCTGTGGTCCACCAGGTACGCGGCGCGGGCGCCGGCCAGGAGGGCGACCTCGACGAGGCGGACGGAGTTGGAGGAGTTGGTGGAGCCGACGACGATCACCAGGTCGCACTCGGGGGCCATCGCCTTGACGGCCACCTGCCGGTTCTGGGTGGCGTAGCAGATGTCGTCGCTCGGCGGGTCCTGCAGCGTCGGGAAGCGGTCGCGCAGGCGGTGCACGGTCTCCATGGTCTCGTCCACGGACAGGGTGGTCTGGGAGAGCCACACGACCTTGCGCTCGTCGCGGACGGTCACCTTGTCGACGTCCGAGGGGCCGTCCACGAGTTGCACGTGTTCGGGGGCCTCGCCGGCGGTGCCCTCGACCTCCTCGTGGCCGTCGTGGCCGATCAGCAGGATGTCGTAGTCGTCGCGGGCGAAGCGGCGCGCCTCGGCGTGCACCTTGGTGACGAGGGGACACGTGGCGTCGATGGTGCGCAGCGACCGCTCACGGGCCTGCTCGTGCACGGCGGGCGAGACCCCGTGGGCGGAGAACACGACGAGGGCGCCCTCAGGCACCTCGTCGGTCTCGTCGACGAACACCGCGCCGCGCTCCTGGAGGGTGCGCACGACGTGCTTGTTGTGCACGATCTCCTTGCGGACGTAGACCGGGGCGCCGTACTTCTCCAGCGCCTTCTCGACGGTCACCACCGCACGGTCCACGCCGGCGCAGTAGCCGCGGGGGCTCGCCAGCAGCACACGCTTCGACATGCCCACAGCCTACGGGCCGCACCGCGAGTACCCCGGACGCAGCAGCCGTAGGCTGGGCCACATGAGCCCCTTGCCACTGCCGATCCGAGTCGCGGCCGGCCTGGCCGTGGTGGCCCTGGAACGTGCCCGCACGCTGCCCCAGGAGGTCACGGAGTGGCCGATGACGGCGGTCAGCGCGGCCCTGCAGGCCTCCATGCGGGTGCAGCAGCGGATCACCGAGCTGGCCATCAAGGGTGACGAGGCTCTCGCCGGGCTGCGCGAGCCCGAGGAGGATCCGCCGTGGGCGGTGTTCGACGAGGACCTGCCGTCCGGCCCCGCCGCGGCCCGGCCGGCCGCCGCCGGCGAGGAGGAGCCCGAGGACTGGTTCGACGGCCTGGGCGACCTGCAGCGAACCGATGGCGCCGCCACGACGGACGGGGCGGATGAGACGGACCTGGCCGACCTGACGGACCTGGCCGACGTGATGGACGCGGTCGACGTGGCGGACCTCGGCGGCGGGGCGGCGCCGGGCGGCAGAACCGACGTGGCCGGCCGGCCAGGCGGAACGGACCCGGCCGCCACCCCGGACGCCGGTGCGCCGGACGCCGACCGGGGCGGCGTCACCGGGACGCCCGTCGACCAGGGGCCCGGGATGGGCGGCGAGGTACCGGTGGACGAGGCCGCGGTGCTGCCGCGCTCGCTGCCGGGCTACGCGGGCCTGACGCTGGCGTCGGTGCGCGCCCGGCTGCGCACCCTCACCGAGGCCGACCTGGCGGAGCTGCTCGACTACGAGCGGGCCACCGCCGACCGGCCGGAGTTCGTGCGGATGCTGACCAACCGGATCGCCACGGTCCGCGGCGAGTGAGCGCATGACGGAGGCCACCTCGGCCGAACAGCCGTGGCCGGTCCGCACCGTGGCCCGCAAGATCGCGGGCTGGATCGAGCGCCTGGGCGCCGTGTGGGTGGAGGGCCAGGTCACCCAGTTCAGCGCCCGTCCGGGCACCGGCACGGCGTTCGTGACGCTGCGCGACCCGGCGGCGGACGTGTCCCTCACCCTCACCTGCCCGACCGCGCTGGTCGGCGGGTTGCAGCCGCCGCTCGCCGAGGGCAGCCGCCTGGTGGTGCACGGCCGCCCGACCTTCTACCTCAACCGCGGCACGCTCAGCCTGCGCGTGGACGACATCCGCACGGTGGGCGTCGGCGACCTGCTGGCCCGCATCGAGCAGCTCCGCGTGGTGCTGCGCCGCGAGGGGCTGTTCGACCCGTCGCGCCGGCGGCCGATCCCGTTCCTGCCGCGCGTCGTCGGCCTGGTCACCGGGCGGGCGTCGGCGGCCGAGCGCGACGTGGTGACCAACGCGAGCGCGCGCTGGCCGGCGGTGCGCTTCCGCCTGGAGAACGTGGCGGTGCAGGGCGTCAACGCGGTGCCGCAGATCCTGGACGCGGTGCGGGTGCTGGACCGCGACCCCGAGGTGGACGTCATCGTGCTGGCCAGGGGCGGCGGCAGCGTGGAGGACCTGCTGCCGTTCTCCGACGAGACGCTGTGCCGCGCGGTGGCCGCCTGCCGCACGCCGGTGATCTCCGCGATCGGCCACGAGCCGGACACGCCGCTGGTGGACCACGTGGCGGACCTGCGCTGCTCCACGCCGACCGACGCGGGCAAGCGAGTGGTGCCGGACGTCGCGGAGGAGCTGGCGCGGGTGCGCCAGCTGCGGGAACGGGCCCGGCGCGCACTCCACGCCTGGGTGGACCGGGAACGGCGGCTGCTGGACGCGCTGCGTCACCGCCCGGCGCTCGCCGACCCGCACCGGCCGCTCGAACGGCTCGCCGAGGAGGTGTACGCGCTGCGCGAACGGGGTAGACGTGCCGTGCGGGGCACTGTGACGGCCGCCGGTGAGGAACTCGTCCACACCACTGCACGCTTGACGACGCTCGGACCTGCCGCCACTCTGGCCCGTGGATACGCGATCGTGCAGCGCGACACCGACCGCGGCATCGCGGGCCCCGCAACCGGGACCGTGGTGCGCTCGGTGCGCGACGCGACGCCCGGTACGACGTTGAGGATCCGCCTCGTCGACGGCGCGGTGCCGGCGGTGGTCGCCGACCATGGCGCGCACGCCCCGGACCAGGAGCGGGCGGCCCCCCACGAGTAGGAGGTGTCGGTGCCACTGACCACCACGAGGCCGACCTTCCTGCCACTCACCGTGGCCGCCGCCCGCCGCGCCGCCCAGGCCCGCTCCGGCGGCGACCGCGCGACCGCCGCCGAGGTCGTCTGGCGGCGCGCGACGGAGGCGGACCTCTCGGCCGCGGACTGCTGGGCGGCGCTGCTGGCCGACTGCGACTCGCCGGACGCCCGCCGGCTGCCCGGCAAACTCAGCGCGCTCACCGAGGCCGCCGCCCGGTACGCCGGCCAGGACTGGTGGCGCGGCGACGGCTCACACCTGCGGCGACGCCTCGCCGAGGCCCAGCTACGGCTCGTGGAGGCCGTGCGCGACGCCGACGGGCAGGGCTTCGCGGGGGCCTTCGTGAGCTATGACCAGGCGGTGGCCACTACCGTCGTGGCCGTGCAGAGCAGACTGGATGAGCCCGCGTGAGCGAACCCGGCTACGAGCAGGCCCGTGACGAACTGGCCGACGTCGTCCGGCGCCTGGAGTCCGGCGGGCTCGGGCTGGAGGAGTCGCTGGCCCTGTGGGAGCGCGGCGAGGCCCTGGCCCGGCAGTGCGAACGCCTCCTGGCCGGCGCCCGCCAACGCATCGACGCCGCCCTCGCCGAGGCCACCCCCGAGAACTAGGCCGGGCCGTCCGCTCGCATCGCGCCGACTCGAGCCGTCCGGCAGGCCGGTCCGGGGTCCTTCGAGGAGTTCGTCCGGCGCGGGCACCGTCACCCCGGCCGTGCCAGGAGGATGACGCCAGGCTCTCCTGGTACGGCCGGGGGCGGTGCGAACCGGGTCAGACGGTGACGGACCAGGAGTCGATGAAGCCGACGTCCGAGGAGTAGACGTCACGGACCTGCAGGCGCCAGGTGCCGTTCGCGAGTTCCGCCGAGGCGTTCACCGTGTACGTGGTGATCACGTTGTCGGCGCTGTCCGAGGACGAGGAGTTCTTCAGCCGGTAGGCCGTGCCGTCCGGGGCGAGCAGGTCGATGACCAGGTCGCCGCGGTAGGTGTGCTTGATGTCCACGGCCACCGCCATCGCGGCCGGCGCGTTGCCGGTGCAGCCGCTGACCGTGATCGAGCTGGTGATCGCCGAGCCACGGTCCGGGATGTTGACGTTGTTGGGATTGCTGAAGGTGCCGCAGCCGGGCGGTGGGGTGGTGCCGCCGCCGGACAGCTCCCAGACCGAGTGCGCGATCGCGTCGGACATCCGGTCCAGCGCGGTGGCGTCGATGTTGGTGATGGTGTCGCAGGACCGGTGGTAGCAGCGGTCGAACGCGACGCCGGCCGTGCCGCCCCACTTCTGCGCCTGGGCCGCCGTCTTGATCACCTCGGCGCCGGTGAACAGGCCGCCAACCGGGATGCCGGCGCGGGAGAAGGCGGCGTGGTCCGAGCGGCCGCCGACGCTGACCTCCTCGGTGGGCACGCCGCGGCCGGCGAAGTAGTTCTCGAACAGCACCTCGATCTCCGGCGAGATGCCCGGCTCGCTGTCGCCGTTGTAGACGAAGTAGCCGGCGTTCGGCGAGCCGATCATGTCGAAGTTGACGTACGCCTTGATCTTGGCGCGCTCGGTGGCCGGCAGGTTGTTCACGTAGTACGTGGAGCCGACCAGGCCGAGTTCCTCGGCGCCCCACCAGGCGAACCGCAGGTGCTTGGTCGGCTGGTAGTTGGTGCGGTGCACCGCGAGCGCGACCTCCAGCAGGCCGGCCGAGCCGCTGCCGTTGTCGTTGATGCCCGGCCCGGACGACACGCTGTCCAGGTGGCCGCCGGCCATCAGAACCTGGTTGGGATCGCCGCCGGGACGGTCCGCGATCAGGTTCCAGCCGGTCAGCCCGCCGGAGGTGAACGCCTGCAGCGCGGTCACGTAGCCGGCCGCGTCGAGCTGGGCCTTGAGGTAGTCGACCGACGCCCGGTAGCCCGGCCGGCCGTGGGCCCGGTTCCCGCCGTTGGCGGTGGCCAGGGACTGGAGCTGGTTGAGGTGCGCCTGCACGTTGGCCAGCGGGATGTCCGGCGCGACCAGGGTGCCGGCGGACAGTGCCGCCGGTGGCGCCGCGGCCGCGGGCACCGCGACCGGACCGGCCGCGATCCCGGCCCCGGTCACCAGCGCGCTCACGGCGAGCAAGGTGCGCAGCTTCATGAAGGGTCTCCTCATGCAGGGGTGAGGGGTAGCCCTCCGTGGCCGAACGACCACGCAGGGACGGCTCAGCTCACCAAAGCACTCCTCGACCGGGCTACCGCCGATGGAGGGGACCTCCACCCCCACCGTGCCCGCCGAACGGCCGCGGCCCGCCCGGTCCCGCTCTCGACGGCCGGACGCGCCGACGAACGCACCCGCGGCGCACCTACGTCGGCGACGCCCCGGAGAGCGACCTCTGGCGGCCGGTCACCCCGGGTGTCCGGCGGTGCGCCGGACACCCGGGGCGTGACCGGCCGGGCCGGCCGTCGATCAGGAGAACTTCACCGAACTCGCGCGGTTGTTCCAGCCGTCACCGATGGCCCCGAGATTCGACGAGGCGTCGATCCAGGTGGATGCCGCACCGCTGAAATTGGTGCCGTCGAACAGCCGCACGTCGCACTGGTTGTAGGTGTGCACCGAACTGACACGATTGTTCCAGCCGATGTCCGCCAAGTTGTCCCACTGCCATTCGGCGTCGTAGGACGGCGTGCACTGGCGGGACTGGGTCCAGGTGAACGTCGCGCCGGAATAGCCGGTGCCGTCGTAGAACCTGGCGATCGTCAGCGCGTCGACGGAGCCGGCCAGCCGGACCGCGTCACCCGGACGGTCGGCGCACCCGACGACGCCACTGTCCAGGTTGGCCACGCAGTGCTGCCCGTGGCCGACGACCGCGGGCCGGTCGGGCGCCGGCGCCGCGGTGGCCACGGCCGACCCTCCGGCGGCCAGCACGCCGAGCACGAGCGAGCACGCGAGCCTGGTACGGAATCCCATTCGTCATCCCTCCTCATGATCGGGGGCGCGGCCGAGGTCGTCGCACCTGAACGATCGCGACGCGACACCAATGCCGAACTCGGAATCTCGTGCCCGAATTCGGCGAGCAGGTCGGCATCCCCCGGAACCCCCTGAATAACCGTGCCAGCATTCGGAGCAACATTTCATCGGCCAGACGTGTGGGACTTACAATTCGGACCGTGCTCGACACGCCGGGAATCGGCTTCGGGAGTTCACTGACTCGTGTCAGGTAGCCCGCAGCGGGGCACAGGCGGTGACCGCCGGTCAGCGGGTCGGCAGCGGCTCCGCGGCCAGGACGGCGGTGGCCAGGGCGCGGAACTCGTCCTCCGTGGCGCTGCCGGTCACCAGCAGGCGGACGCCGTCGAGGTCGGCGACCCAGGCGGATTCGTCGCGGACCGACGGGTAGCGGACCCAGCTGACGCCGGAGACGTCGACGACGCCCTGAGCGGCCGGGCGGTCCACCCGGGTCTCGAACTCGACCAGCGAGGGCTCGTCGGCGTCGGACTGGGACAGCCGCAGGTAGCCGCCGGGCACCAGCCAGCCGGTGCGTACGGCGCGCGTGCGGGCGCGGGCGTCCACCTCCTGCAGGGCGAACGAGTTGGCCCGCCAGTCGTCCGGCAGCCGCGGCTCCCGGACGGCGAAGCCGACCTCGCGGGCGGCCCTGGTGAGCTCGGCGGAGGCGTCCACCGTGGGCGCCGCGCCGGGGTCCGTCGACGGGCCACCGGGGCTGAACGAGCACATGCCGACGACGCCGGCGAACAGCAGGATCAGGGCGACGAGCGGCAGCAGGGACAGCACCATGTCCCTGGTCGTCTTGCCGCCGATGCCACGCGCCACGTGGCCATTGTCCCAGGCCCGGCGAGACGACAGCCCGCGACCGGTCTGGGAGGATCGACAACCCGTGCCCGCCGAACCCAGGAGGCGCCATGAGCACCCCGGACACCATGCCGACGACCGCCGCGACGGCCACCGCCCCGGTCGTGCGGCGACGTGAGGCGCCGGATCGCAACCTCGCCCTGGAGCTCGTCCGGGTCACCGAGGCCGCGGCCATGGCGGCGGGCCGGTGGGTGGGCAAGGGCGACAAGAACGGCGGCGACCAGGCAGCGGTGGACGCCATGCGCAAGCTCATCGGCAGCGTCTCGATGAACGGCGTGGTGGTGATCGGCGAGGGCGAGAAGGACGAGGCGCCCATGCTCTACAACGGCGAGGCGGTCGGTGACGGCAGTGGCCCGGCGTGCGACGTGGCGGTCGACCCGATCGACGGGACGACGCTCATGAGCAAGGGCATGCCGAACGCGCTCGCGGTGCTGGCGGTGGCCGAGCGCGGCGCCATGTTCGACCCGTCCGCGGTGTTCTACATGGAGAAGATCGTGGTCGGGCCGGAGGCGGCCGACGTGGTGGACCTGACGGTGCCGGTGGCGGAGAACATCCGCCGGGTGGCGAAGGCCAAGCACTCCGACGTCTCCGACATCACCGTGTGCATCCTGGACCGGCCGCGGCACGAGCAACTGGTCAAGGAGATCCGCGAGGCCGGGGCGCGCATCTCGTTCATCTCCGACGGCGACGTGGCCGGGGCGATCGCCGCCGCCCGCCAGGAGACCGGCATCGACCTGCTGCTGGGCATCGGCGGCACCCCGGAGGGCATCATCGCCGCGGCGGCGCTGCGCTGCCTCGGCGGCACCATGCAGGGCCGGCTCTGGCCGCGCGACGACGCCGAGCGGCAGCGCGCCATCGACGCCGGGCACGACCTGGAGCGGGTGCTCACCACGGAGGACCTGGTGTCCGGGGACAACGTGTTCTTCTGCGCCACCGGCATCACCGACGGCGAGCTGCTGCACGGGGTGAACTACCGCGCCGGCGGCTGCACCACGCAGTCCATCGTGATGCGGTCCAAGTCCGGCACCGTGCGGATGATCGACAGCTACCACCGGCTGACCAAGCTGCGGGAGTACTCGGCGGTCGACTTCGACGCCGTGGACCCGGGCGCCGGGCCGCTCGACCACCCCCGGCCGCTGCCGCTCTGATCGCGCCACGCTCGTGACCTGCTGACATCAAGGAGCAACCAATCGTGACCTTCTGACGTCTTGACGGGTGGAGGGATCGAGCACGACCCTCACCCTGGACGAGCTGGGGGTGCGCGATGAGCACGATGCGCAGGGTGACGATCGGCCTCGCCGTGGTGGCGCTGGCCGTCGGCCTGGCGGTCGGCACCAGAACGGTGCTGCGCGCCGGAACCGTGGCCGCGCCGGTCGCCGGGGCCGGACCGGTGGCCGTGGCCGGCACGGCGGGGTCCGACCGGCCGGCGGAGCAACAGGCCGCAACCACGGCGCCGGCCACGCCGGAACCCACCGCCGTCCCCACCACCGAGGTGCCGGCCGTGCCGCCCCCGGTGCCCGTCATCTCCCGGCAGACCGTCGCCCCCACCACGCCACCGCCCGCCGCCGGTGCGCCGTGCCGGGCCACCGCGCGGGCTTGCGTCGATCTGTCGGCCAACCGGTCGTGGTTGCTCGACGGCGCGGGCAACGTCACCTACGGGCCGGTACCGATCACCCACGGCCGCGCGGGCTGGCTCACGCCGCCCGGCACGTTCTCGGTGACGTTCAAGAACCGCCACCACAAATCGAGCATCTTCAACGACGCGCCGATGCCGTACTCGGTGTTCTTCAACGGCGGCATCGCGTTCCACCAGGGCAGCCTCAGCGAGCTCTCGCACGGCTGCATCCACCTGTCGGCCGGCGCCGCCAGCACGTTCTTCGGCTCGCTCTCCGTCGGCGACGTCGTCCAGGTCGTCCCCTAGCGTCGCCGGCGCCACTCGCTCACGACGGCACCCCCATCGTCACGACGACGCGGGCCGAAGGCGTTCGTCGGCCTGAGGACGCCGGGGCTACGAGGCGTCGGAGGAGTGGCCGGGGAAGAGGTGGGCCGAGGGGTCCAGCTCGACGGCGGCGTTGTTGACGGCGGTGGCCGCCTCGCCGAAGCCGGTGGCGATGAGCTTGACCTTGCCGGGATAGGTGGCGACGTCGCCGGCGGCGTAGACGCGCTCGCGCTTGGTGCGCATGGTGCTGTCCACGACGATCGAGCGGCGCACCAGCTCCAGGCCCCAGGACTCCATGGGGCCGAGGTCCGCGGTGAAGCCGAGCGCGGCGACCACGGTCTGCGCGGGCAGCACGACGCGGTCGCCGTTCTTCTGCACGACCTCGATCTCCTCGACGGTGTCGCCGCCGCGCAGCTCGGTCACCTGGGCGTCGGTGATGAGCGGGATGCCGAGCGCCTTGACCTTCTCCACGGTGCCGTGGTGCGCGCGGAACACCGCCCGGCGGTGCACCAGGGTCACCGAGCGCGCCAGGCCGTGCAGCGAGAGCGCCCAGTCGAACGCCGAGTCGCCGCCGCCGACGATCACCACGTCCTTGCCGGTGTGCTCGGCCAGCTCGGGCACGAAGTGCACGACGCCACGGCCCAGCCAGCCGTCGCCGGCCGGCAGCGGGCGGGGGCGGAACTCGCCCATGCCGGCGGTGATGAGCACCGCCCGGGCGCGCACCACGCCGCCGTCGGCCAGTCCGATGTCGTAGGTCTCGCCGTTCTCCGTGAGCGTGCGGGCCTGCCGGCCGAGCAGGTAGCGCGGCTCGTACTGCGCGGCCTGGGCGACCAGGTCGGCGACGAGGTCACGGCCGCGCACCGCGGGAAAGCCCGCGATGTCGAAGATCTGCTTCTCCGGGTACATCGCGGTGACCTGGCCACCCGCCTCGGGCAGCGAGTCGACGAGCACCGTGTCCAGCCCGCGGAACCCGGCGTAGTAGGCGCCGTACAACCCGGTGGGACCCGCTCCGACGATCAGCAGGTCGCACTCGACGACTTCGGTCGGCATGAGCCGCAGCGTAGCTCCCGGCGCCCGAGCCGCGCAGGGGTCCGGCTGGTGCGAGTGATCACTCCTCGGGCGCGCACTCCCACTGGGCGGGACGGTGGCCGCTCAGGCCAGCGGGAACGGCGACTGCCACCACCACGGCGCGCGCGAGACCTCGATGTGGCTCACCCACTTGACCCACCAGAAGCCGCGGCGGCCCGGAGCCACCAGCCTCGCCGGGAAGCCGTGCCCCGGCGAGAGCTCGGCACCCCCGACGCCGGTCGCCAGCAGGGCGGTGCGCAGGTCCCGCAACGGCAGCCGCACGGCGTAGCCGGTGGTGGAGCGGATCAGCACGCTGCGATCCCCGTCCCGCGGCGTCACCAGCTCGGCGAGCGGCACGCCGGTCCAGTCCTGGTGGGCGAACCAGCCGGAGGTGCAGTCCAGCGTCGCCCGGCGCGTGATGGGCCGCGTGGCAGGTGGTGCGGTGCGGTGGCCGGTCAGAGTGGCCAGGTCCAGCTCGCGCCGTCCACCGCCGTCCACGACCGTGAGCCGCCAGGCGGCGCGGTCCACCCGGGGCGTGGAGTCGTTGAGCCAGATGGTGTTCGGCATGGCGGACGGCCGGAACGAACCCTGCTCGTAGGAGCCGGTGAAGCGACGGCGGGCGCCCGGCAGCCCGGCCAGCCGCGTCGTGGCCTCCGCGGCACCGTAGGTGAGGCCGGCCGCGCCGAGCACGAACGCGCCCCGCAGCACCGTGCGGCGGGAACGGTCGGCCGGCCGCAGCCAGGCGCCGCGGGCCAGCACGTGCCAGCCGAGCAGCGGCACCAACGTGAGCGCACCCGCGACGTGCAGCCACATGCCGAGCACGCCACCCACCTCGCGCACCAGCCCCGCCGAGTAGGCGAGCCCCGTGACGATGGTGGCCACCGTGACCACGGCGAGCACCACCGACGCCCCCCGATTCGGCCGCCGACGCCGCAGCCCCCGGCGGACCACCGTGCTCTTCCACGGCAGCAACAGGATCACCGCGACGGCCAGCACGCCGTGGCTCACCACCACCCAGCGCCCGGCCGCCGACCCCACCGCCAGGGCGCCCGTGCCCGTGAGCAGGGCGAGCGACAACGCCACCAACAGCAGCGCGTTGGTGACCCGCCCGTTCGGCCGCCCCACACCCGCACGCTGCCACCCCCGACCACCACCGTCCACCGCCCCACCCATCCGTCACGCCCCGGTAAGCCGCGCCGACCGGCTCGTAACGGCGCGGACTCCAGGTGGCCCGGTGGGGTGACGGTCATCGCGCATCGCGAGGGTGCAGGGTGGCCGGGACCCAGGTGGCCCGGTGGGGTGGACGGTCGCCGCGCATCGCGGGTGATACAGGTGGCCAGGGCGACCCAGGATCGGCTGGCCCCTCCGCCGGGTTCGCCGGAAGCCGGCGGAGCGGGCGGTCAGCGGCGGGAGGCGGGACGGGGTGGCGCCATGCGGAGCTGCCGGACCAGGGAGGCCGTGGCGAGCGAGGACGGCACCGCGCGGAACAGCAGGTCGCGGGCGTGGGCGGACGGGCCGGTGCGGGTGAGCAGCTTCTGCATGCGCGTGGAGGCGCGGAGGAAGGCCGTGGTGCGGGGCCGCCGCTCGGCGTCGTAGCGGCGCAGGGCGTCCGGCACGCCGTCCGGGGTGACGCCGCGCAGGTGGATGCCGAGGGCCACGGCGTCCTCGAAGGCCTGGCAACCGCCCTGGCCGAGGTCCGGGGTCATGGCGTGCGCCGCGTCGCCGAGGAGCGCCACCCGGCCGGCCACGAACGAGGGCAGCGGCCCGGCCAGCCGTACGGTCTCCGTCACGTGCACCTCCTCGGCGGCGAGCACGAGCGTGGCCACAGCGGGATGCCAGTCGCCGCGGGTACCCGCCAGCCACTCCCGGGCCCGCACCGCGTCCGCGCCGGCCAGCGACCCGGTCATGCCGAGCACGTCATCGGCGGCCGGCCACGTGGCGTACCAGTAGAGCTCCCCGTCCACCATCGGCATGCACCCGAAGCGGTGCCCGCTCCGCCGGTCCAGCAACTCCCCCGCCGGGACACCGGCGCCACCCGGTGCGGCGCCGGGATCAGCCCGCCGACCGCCGGAGCTGGGCGACACGGCAGCGGGCCACTCGTCGCCCGCCGACCGGGCACCGGGTGAGGCGCCGCAGGCCGCGGCGCTGCTCACCGTGGCCGCCGCAGCATCGGGCGACGCGACATCGGGCGGTGCGGCACCAGCCGACGGCGCACCAGCCGACGCGGCACCGGGCGGTGCGGCTTCGGGTGCGACTTCAGGTGACGCGGCTCCGGCCGAGCCGACGTCGGGACGCGCGGTAACAGGCGCCGCGGCCCGGGGTGACCCGGCGTCGCGGGAAGTGGCCCCGGCCGAAGCGCCGCACGCGTCTGCCGGAACAGGGGCGGCCATGAGCGCGGGCGGGATGCGGACCACGGCGCGGGCGGCGTACTCGCCGGAGCCGGTGATGCCGGGGTGGGTGGGATGCAGGAGGGCACGCAGGGTGCTGCTCACCCCGTCGGCGGCCACGACGAGGTCGGCGGCGAGAGGGCCGTCGGCCGTGTGTACGCCGTCGGCGGTGAGGCCGCGGACCTCGACGTCCGTGCGGACCGTGCCGTCGGGCAGCGCGTCGGCGAGGAGGCGGTGCAGCCGGCGGCGCGGCAGGACCACGGCGGGGGCACCGAGCCGGCGGGCGATCGCCTCCGGGGAAGAGCCGAGGAGCAGCCGGCCGCGGTGGTCGCGCAGGCCGGCCGTTCCGGCCGCCGGCATGGCATGGGCGCGCACCGCATCGCCGACGCCGAGGGCGTCGAGGGCCAGCACGCCGTTGGGCATCAGCCCGATGCCCGCGCCGTTCTCCCGGGGGCGCGGCGCGCGCTCGCACACCAGCACGTCGTGTCCGGCGGCCCGCAACGCCACGGCGGCGGCCAGCCCGCCGAGCCCCGCGCCGACGACGATCACCCGCATGTCGTAGCCTCCTCTACATCCGTAGAGCCCGGACTCTACGCCTGTAGAGGAGCCATGACCGATCGTCGCGCCGAGATCCTGGACACAGCGCTGCACGTGCTCGCCGAGCACGGCATGCGGGGCCTGACGCACCGCGCGGTGGACGCGGCCGCGGGCCTGCCGAGCGGCAGCACGTCGTACTACTTCCGCACCCGGGACGCGCTGGTCGGCGGCTGCCTGCGACGGCTGCTGGAGCTGGACCGGGCGGACCTGCCCGATGAACTGCCGCCGGGCGTCGACCTGGACACGCTGGTGGTCATCGCGACCGCGCTCTGCCTGGGCATGATCGGCGAGGGCCGGTTCCGCACGCTGGCCCGGTACGAGCTCTCGCTGCACGCCGTGCGCGACCCCGCGCTGCACCGGGAGCTGGTGGCCGCCGGGGACGAGCTGCGGGCGCTCGGCGCCGCGCTGCTGGGCGCCGTCGGCGCGGCCGACCCGGCGGCGACGAGCGAGCGGCTGATGGCGATGATCGACGGCCTGGTGTACACGGCGATCGTGCGGCCGCCCACCGACCCCGCGAGTTGGTTCGCCGGACCGATCCGTGACCTGGTGACGGCGTCCGCCCGGCCCGGTGGCCAGATCGCTCGACAGGCGGACCGGCGCGGGCTGGCCTAACCTCGGTCGTGCCGCGGGGGCATTCCGCAGCCGGACCAGGAGGCACTTGACATGGGAATCGGCGCCAGCGTCTTTCTGATCGCCCTGGGCGCGATACTGACCTTCGCGGTCAACTTCACCGTCTCGGGGCTCGACATCAACGTCATCGGCATCATCCTGATGGTCGTCGGCATCATCGGCCTGCTCGTGTACCTCGTCGTCTGGGCACCGCGCCAGCGCCGTCGCACCACCGCCGGGACGGTCGTCGAGGAGCGCCGTCTGTACGACGAGCCGCCGCCGCCCGTCTGAGCCGACGCCCGTCTGAATCGGACACCTGAACCCGACGCCCCCGCCGGCCGGGAGCCTGGCACGTGAACCACGGTGCCACCGCCCGGAGCCGGAAGACCTGAACCACAACGCCCTCGCCGAGCCGGGCAACAGCCCCGGAGCCGGGGTACTGAACCGCGACGGCCGTCCGCCACTCCGGCGGGCGGCCGTCGCCGTGCCGGGGTATCACTGATGCCATGAGCGACTTCCGCGTCGAGCGCGACACCATGGGCGAGGTCCGGGTCCCGGCCGCGGCGCTGTGGCGCGCCCAGACCCAGCGGGCCGTGGAGAACTTCCCGGTGTCCGGGCGCGGCCTGGAGCGGGCGCAGATCCGCGCGCTGGGCCTGGTGAAGGCCGCGGCCGCGCGAGTGAACGGCCGGCTCGGCGTGCTGGACGCGGACCTCGCCGAGGCGATCGCGGCGGCGGCCGACGAGGTGGCGGACGGGCGGCACGACGCGCACTTCCCGATCGACGTGTTCCAGACCGGCTCGGGCACCAGCTCCAACATGAACGCCAACGAGGTCATCGCCTCGCTCGCCTCGGCGGCGTCCGGGCGCGACGTGCACCCGAACGACCACGTGAACGCCTCGCAGTCCTCCAACGACGTGTTCCCGACGACGATCCACCTGGCCGCCACCGAGGCCGTGGAGCGCGAGCTGCGGCCGGCGCTGGAACACCTGGCCGCGACCATCCGCCGGCGCCAGGACGAGTGGCACGGCGTGGTCAAGGCCGGCCGCACGCACCTGATGGACGCCGTGCCGGTGACCCTGGCCCAGCAGGCCGGCGCCTGGGCCAGCCAGGTGGAGTACGGCGTGGAGCGGCTGCTCGCCACGCTGCCCCGCCTGGGTGAGCTGCCGATCGGCGGCTCCGCCGTGGGCAGCGGGCTCAACGTGCCGGACGGCTTCGCCGCCGGGGTGGTCGCCGAGTTGCGGGACCGGACCGGGCTGGACGCGCTCGGCGAGGCCCGCGACCACTTCGAGGCGCAGGCGGCGCGCGACGGGCTGGTGGAGTGCTCGGGCCAGCTGCGCACCGTCGCGGTGTCCCTGTTCAAGATCGCCAACGACGTGCGGTGGATGGGCTCCGGGCCGCGCGCCGGGCTCGCCGAGCTACGGCTGCCGGACCTGCAACCCGGCTCGTCCATCATGCCGGGCAAGGTGAACCCGGTGATCTGCGAGGCCACGATGATGGTGTCCGCGCAGGTGGTGGGCAACGACGCCGCCGTGGCCTTCGCGGGGGCGGCGGGCAACTTCGAACTCAACGTGATGATGCCGGTGATGGCGCGCAACGTGCTGGAGTCCTGCCGGCTGCTGGCCGCGGTGGCCCGGCTGCTCGCCGACAGGGTGCTGGCCGGCGTGGAGGCCGACGCGGAGCGGAGCCGGGAGTACGCCGAGTCCTCCCCCGCCATCGTCACGCCGCTCAACCGGTACCTCGGCTACGAGGAGGCCGCCGCCATCGCCAAACAGGCGCTCGCCGAACGCCGCACGATCCGGGACGTTGTGCTGGACCGCGGTCATGTCCGCGACGGCCGGCTCACCGAGGCCCAGCTCGACGAGGCCCTCGACGTCCTGCGCATGACCGGCACCACCCGCCGCTGACCTCGCCGAGGCCGGCCACGGGACGAGGACATCAGAGCCCGAGGTGCAGGCGCAGGGCGTCCTCCAGGCCGGCCAGCAGGTCGGCGGGCAGGACGCCGATGCGGCGGCCGACGCGTTGGACGGCCACGGAGCGGACCTGTTCGGCCTGGGCCTTGGAGTCCTGAGGGAGACCGCAGCGGCGGGCGCGGAGCAGGATCTGGAAGGGGTAGACGGTCGCCGTGTTGGTGGTGACCGGGACGACGGTGACGACGCCGCGCGACGAGTGCCGGGCGGCGGCGTTGGCGCCGTCGTTGCTGACGATGACCGCGGGGCGGATCTTGCTCGCCTCGGACCCGCGGGCCGGCTCGAAGTCGACGAGCCGGATCTCCCCCCGTTGCATGATCAGTCGAGGCCGTCCCCGGCGGCCCGTTCCCACGTGGCCAGCTCGCCGCCGGGGTCCTCGTCGAAGGCGGCGGCGTAACACTCGGTCAGCTCGGCCTCGCGCAGCAACGACACGGCGCGGGCCAGCGCGGCCGAGCGGGACTGCACGCCCTGCCGCGCGGCATAGGAGTCCAGGAAGACGACGTCGGCCTCAGCCAGCGAGACGCTGAGTTTCATACCACCGATGCTACCTCCGGTGCCACCGCATTACCAGGAACGGTGGCACCGGAGGGAAGCACAGCACCTCAGAGGAGGCGGGAGCCGTCCTCGGCGTGGAACACGTGCAGCTCGTTCTCGTGCACGGCGACCGTCACCTGCTGGCCCATGGCCGGGGGCCGACGGGCGTCCACCCGGGCGACGAAGCGCTCCGGGGTGCCGTTGACGTCGATCGTGCCGTAGGCGAAGGCGTCGGCGCCGAGCTCCTCGACGAGCTCGACGGTCATGGACGAGCCGGCCTCGTCGGAGCCCACCAGGTGCATGGACTCCGGCCGCACGCCGAGCGTGACCTCGCGCAGGCCCTCGTCGGAGGCGACGGACAGCACCTCGCGGGGCAGCCGGATGGTGTGCCCGCCGAGCACCGCGCCCTCGTCGGTGAGCGGCACGGTCTTGAGGTTCATGGCCGGCGAGCCGATGAAGCCCGCGACGAAGGCGTTGGCCGGCCGCTCGTACAGGGCGCGCGGGGTGTCGCACTGCTGCAGGACGCCGCCCTGCAGCACGGCCACCCGGTGCCCCATGGTCATGGCCTCGACCTGGTCGTGCGTGACGTAGATGGTGGTGGTGCCGAGCCGGCGCTGCAACGCGGCGATGTTGGCACGGGTCTCGACGCGCAGCTTGGCGTCCAGGTTCGACAGCGGCTCGTCCATGCAGAACACGGAGGGCTCGCGGACGATGGCGCGGCCCATGGCGACGCGCTGGCGCTGGCCGCCGGAGAGGGCGCGGGGCTTGCGGTCGAGGTACGGGCTCAGGTCGAGCATGGTGGCGGCCTCGGCCACCTTGGAGCGGATCTCGGTCTTCGGCACGCCGCGCAGCTTGAGCGCGAAGCCCATGTTCTCGGCGACCGTCATGTGCGGGTACAGCGCGTAGGACTGGAACACCATGGCGATGTCGCGCTGCTTGGGCGCGAGCGTGGTGACGTCGCGGCCGCCGATGAAGATGCCGCCCTCGTCCACCTCCTCCAGGCCCGCGAGCATGCGCAGCGCGGTGGACTTGCCGGAGCCGGACGGCCCGACCAGCACCAGGAACTCACCGTCGGAGACCTCGAGATCGAGCTGGTCGACGGCCCGCACCGGCGGACTGCCGGCAAATATCCTGGACGCCTTCTCGTACCGCACCTCGGCCATACCTCATCCCTTCACGCTGCCGGCCGCGAGCCCTGCGACCAGGAACCGCTGCACCAGATAGAAGACCACCACGGCAGGCACCGCAACCAGGATGGAGGCGGCGGCCAGGTGGCCCCATTCTGTCCGATTCTGCTGTACGAAGACCTGAAGTCCAACGGCCAACGTCTTGGATTCGTCAGCCGCTGACAGAAAGGCCGAGGCGAACGCCACCTCGCCCCAGGCCGTGAGGAAAGCATAGAAGGCCGTCACCGCCAGGCCGGGCCTGGCCAGTGGCAGCACCAGCCGCCAGAAGACGCCGAACGGCGAGAGCCCGTCGACCCGGCCGGCCTCGTCGATCTCCCGCGGGATCGTGTCGAAGTAGCCCTTGAGCATGTACGTGCAGAACGGCACCGCCGTGGTGCAGTACACGAGCACCAGGCCGATGCTCGATCCCTGCAGGCCCAGGGCCAGCAGGATGTTGTAGAGCGGCACGATGAGCACCGCGAACGGGAACATCTGGATCACCAGGAAGCCCAGCATGAGCCCGCGCCGGCCGGGGAAGTTGAAGCGGCTGACGGCGTAGCCGGTGGTGGCGGCCAGGAACAGTCCCAGCACCGTGGTCATCGCGGCGATCGTGACGGAGTTGCCGAACCAGGACAGGAACGCGCCCTTGGAGCCGTTGAGCACGTCGACGTAGTTGTCCAGGCTCGACTGGTTGACCAGCTTCGGCGTCGGCTCGACGGCGCGCGCGTCCGGCTTGAACGAGGTGACGAGCACCCAGAACACCGGGAACACGGCGATCACCGAGGCGGCGATCAGCGCGGCGTGCAGCCCCAGGCTGGCCAGCGGCCCGCGCCGGCGGTGCGAGCGGGCGGCCCGGCGGGCACCCCCGCCCCCGCCCCTGGCCTCGGCCGAGGTGGCGACCTGGACGGTCGCGGCGTCGATCGTCACGTCACCACACCTCCCCCTGGCTGCGCAGCGCCCGCCGGTAGGCCGCGGCGAACACCAGCAGCACCGACAGGATCAGCACGCCGTAAGTGGACGCGATCGCGTAGTCCCGCGACGCCCCCGAGAAGAACCGCTCGAAGGCGTAGGTGATCAGGATGCGGGTGTTCGGGTTCTGCCCGGTGACCAGGTAGATGACCGGGAACATGTTGAACGTCCAGATGATGCCGAGCAGGATCACGGTGGAGGACACCGAGCGCAGCCCGGGCAGCGTGACGTGCACGAACCGCTGCCAGGGCGTCGCGCCGTCCATCTCGGCCGCCTCGTACAGGTCCGACGGGATGGACTGCAGGCCGCCGAGCAGCGCCACCATCATGAACGGCACGCCGAGCCAGACGTTGACGATGATCACCGCGACCAGCGCCAGGTCGGACTGCCCGAGCCACACCGGCCCCGGCAGCCCCACCGCCTCCAGGGCGTAGTTGATCAGCCCGTAGTCGGCGTTGAACAGGTACTTCCAGGCGAACGCGCTGATGAACGCGGGCACCGCCCACGGCAGGATCAGCAGCACGCGGTAGAGCCCGCGCAGGCGCACCTCGCGGTTGAGCAGCATCGCCAGCAGCAGGCCGATGCCGTAGTGCAGCACCACGCAGGAGAACGTCCAGACGAGCGTCCGCAGCAGCGTGGTCCAGAAGCCGCCGAACGACGTGTCGCCGGAGAGCACCTTGCGGTAGTTGGACAGGCCGACCCAGTCGTAGGTGGCCGGCCTGTCCAGCACCGGGTTGGCGATGTTGCCCTCGTTGATGTTCGTGAGGCTGAAGTACACGCCCTGCGCCAGCGGGTACAGGACGAGCACCGTCACCACCACGACGACGGGCAGCACCATGGCGTAGGCGTACCAGTGGCGGTCCGCCCAGCGCCGCAGCCCACGCATCGCCGTCGACTAGTTCGTGGAGTAGTCGGGGACGACGGTGTCCTTGTACGCCTTGGCCACCTCGTCGAGCGCGGTCTTCGCGTCCTTCGCGCCGGACAGCACGTCGGCATAGGCGGTCTTCAGCGGGTCGAACAGCTGGCCGCCCTCCGGGATCCAGGCGCGGGCGTGCGCCTTCTCCACGACCGGCTTGAACGCGGTGACGATCGGCTGCGCCTTGACGTCGGCGTTGTCGTAGGCGGACTTACGGGTGGGCAGCAGGCCGAGCTCCTTGGCGATCGCCACCTGGGACTCGGTGCCGGCCATGCACTCCACGAACTTGATCGCCGAGTCGGTGCTCTTGGTGCCCTGGCGGATGACGTAGTCGTGGCCGCCGACCGGGGCGCTGCCGCTGCCGGCCCTGGGGCCGGGCACCGGGGCGATGCCGAGGTTGTCCGGGTCCGCCTGGAACGCCTCGCCCTTCTGGTAGTCCGCCACCGACCACGGGCCGTTGATCACCATGGCCACCTGGCCGGTGGTGAACGCCGCCTGCATGTTGGTGTACGAGTTGCCCGGGTCCAGCGCGGTCTGCGCGGCCTTGGCGTCCAGCAGGCCCTTGGCGGTCTCCAGCGCGGTGACGTTCTCCGCGGAGTTGACGACGATCTTCTTGGCCTCGGTGTCGAGCAGGTCGCCGCCCGCGCCGTAGATGAACGGCAGCGCGTAGTACGCGTCGTTGTTGATGAACAGGGTCCGCTCGCCGCCCAGCTTGGCCGCGGCGGCCTTCACCTCGTCCCACGTGGTGGGCGGCTCGACGCCGGCGTCGGCGAGCAGCTTCTTGTTGTAGAACAGCGCGAGCGTGTCGGTGACCTGCGGGACGCCGTAGGTCTTGCCCTCGAACTGCGTGGAGCCGAGCGGCACGTCCAGGAAGTCCGAGGTGTCCTTGCCGAGCGGCGTGTCGGTCAGGTCCATGACCAGGCCGTTCTTGGCGAGCTGGGACACCCAGGCCACCTCGGCGCGGAACACGTCGGGGCCCTGGCCGCCCTGGGCCGCGGTCTTGTAGTTGTTCAGCGCCTGGTCGAACGCCACCTGCTCGACGGTCACCTGGTAGCCGCCCTTGGTGCCGCAGTCCTTGGCCACCTTGCCGAACACCGGGGTCTCGTTGGGGCCGCTGGTGTCCCAGAACACGATGTTCTGCGGGGTGCCGGGCTGCGTGGTGCTGTCGTCACCGTCGCCGCAGCCGGCGAGCGCGACGGCGGCGAGCAGGCCGCCGACAGCCGCGGTGACACGGGTCTTCGCTGGCATTCGTCCATCCACCTTCGACACGTCACGTTTCGTCCGCTGGTCGGTACCAGCGGTGATCGGCATTCGATCGGGTGACACGGCCCGCGTCAAGTGACACGGCGGGTTGTCGGCATCCGGGGTCAGAATGGCCGCGTGCTGTTCGCCGATGTGGTCGCCGTCTCGGGTGAGGTCGCCGCCACCCGGTCGCGCACCGCCAAGACCGAGGCGCTCGCCGGGGTGCTCGGCCGGCTCTCGGCGGACGAGATCGCGCCGGTCGTGGGCTTCCTGGCCGGCGCGGTGCGGCAGGGGCGGATCGGCGTGGGCTGGGCCGGCGTGTTCAAGCTGTCCGTGCCACCGGCGGCGGAGCCGTCGCTGACGGTGCTCGACGTGGACGCCGCGCTCGCCGAGCTGGCCGTGACGTCCGGGGCGGGCTCGGCGGCGCGACGCACCGCGCTGCTCACCGAGCTGATGGGCGCGGCGACCGGGGACGAGCAGGACTTCCTGCGGCGGCTGCTCACCGGGGAGCTTCGGCAGGGCGCGCTGGAGGCGGCGCTCGCCGACGGGGTGGCCGCGGCGACCGGGCTGCCCGGCGCGGTGGTGCGGCGCGCGCTGATGCTGAGCGGCGACCTCGGGGCGACCGCGGTGGCCGCGCTGACCGGCGGCGAGCAGGCGCTGGCGGCGTTCCGGCTGGAGGTGCTGCGGCCGGTGCGGCCCATGCTGGCCTCGCCCGCGGAGTCGCTGGAGGCCGCCGTCACCGGCCTCGGCGAGTGCACGGTGGAGCACAAGCTGGACGGCGCGCGCATCCAGGTGCACCGGCGCGGCGACGACGTGCTGGTGGTGACCAGGACGCTCAACGACATCACCGCGCGGGTGCCGGAGCTGGTGGCGCTGGTGCGCGAGCTGCCGTGCGAGTCGGTGGTGCTGGACGGCGAGACGCTGGCGCTCACCGACGACGGACGGCCGCGGCCGTTCCAGGAGACGATGTCGCGGTTCGGCGCGCAGTCCGAGCGCGAGCTGCTGCTGCACCCGTACTTCTTCGACTGCCTGCACCTGGACGGCGCGGACCTGATCGACGCGCCGCTCGCGGAGCGGCTGGAGGCCCTGTCCCGGGTGGCCGGGCCGTACCGCATCCCGGGGGTGCTCACGTCGGAGGTGCACGAGGCCGCGGCCGTGCTGGACGCGGCGCTCGCGGCCGGCCACGAGGGCGTGATGGTGAAGGCGCTGTCCTCGGCGTACGCCGCCGGGCGCCGCGGCAAGGCCTGGCAGAAGGTCAAGCCGGTGCACACCCTGGACCTGGTGGTGATCGGCGTCGAGTGGGGCCACGGGCGGCGGCGCGGCCGGCTGTCCAACCTGCACCTGGGCGCGCGTGACCCGGACGGCGGGCCGCCGGTGATGGTGGGCAAGACGTTCAAGGGCCTCACCGACGAGCTGCTGCGCTGGCAGACCGAGGAGTTCCTGGCCCGCGAGGTGAGCCGGGACTCCTACACGGTGTACGTGCGGCCGGAGGTCGTGGTCGAGATCGAGCTGGACGGGGTGCAGGTCTCGACGCGCTACCCGGGCGGGGTGGCACTGCGGTTCGCCCGGGTGCTGCGCTACCGCCCCGACAAGCCGGCCAACGAGGCCGACACCATCGACGCGGTCCGCGCGCTGCTGCCCTGAGCCTCGTCCCGTACCGCCCCGGCGGCGGCCCCGGGGCACGGCCCGCGCCCGGTCCCGGTGCGGCCGGCGGCCGGGTCAGCGGGCGGTGAGCAGCCGGGCCAGGGCCTCGCTGACGCT
>DASWTI010000596.1:0-11608 GCA_036402215.1 Pseudonocardiaceae bacterium | reverse complement strand
CGTCGCCGGCGCGGCGGTTGGTCCCGCGGATGCGCGGTGGCGGTGGGTCCGGCGGGCTGGGCGCCAGCCGGGAACGGCGGGGCGTGGCCGGACGGCCCGGGGTGCCGTCCGCGGGGGTCACGCCGGTGCCTGCTCGGCGGTCAGCCCGGCCGTGCGGCGGTCCAGCTCAGCGACCAGCTCGCCCGCGAGCACGGTGATGTCGCCGGCGCCCATGGTGAGGACGAGGTCCCCGGGCGCGGCGAGCTCGGCGAGCCGGGTGGGCACGTCGGCCCACGCGGGCACGTAGTGCACGTGGCCGGCCGGGAGCGGGACCTGGGCCGCGATCAGCTCGCCGCTCACCCCCGGCTCGGGCTCCTCCCGCGCGCCGTACACGTCGAGCACCACCACCTCGTCGGCGAGCGCGAGCGCCTGCGCGAACTGCTCGGCGAACAGCCGGGTCCGCGAGTACAGGTGTGGCTGGAACGCCACCACCAGCCGCCCGGCCCCGGCGACCGGGCGTGCCGCGCGCAGCGTCGCGTCGACCTCGGTGGGATGGTGGGCGTAGTCGTCGTAGACCCGCACGCCCCCGGCGTGACCCTTGAACTCGAAGCGCCGTCGCACCCCGCCGAAGCTCGCCAGCCCGTCCAGCAGCCCCTCGAGCTCGCCGCCGACCTCCAGGCCGGCCACCAGCGCCGCCACGGCATTGCGTGCCATGTGCTCGCCCGGCACGGCGACACGCACCTGGACCGTGCGGCCACCCAGGATCACGGTGGCGGTGCTGTCGTGCTCGCCCGGCGTGTAGGCCTCGATGCGCGCGTCGGCGCCGGTGAACCCGTAGCGCAGAACGCGGAGCCCCGCCGCCTCGGCGCGGTCGGCGAGCGCGGCGCTGCCGGCGTCGTCGGCGCAGGCGATGAGCGTGCCGCCCGGGGCGATGCGCTGGAGGAAGGAGTCGAACACCGCGACGTAGGCGGCCTCGGTGCCGTGGTGGTCGAGGTGATCGGGCTCGACGTTGGTGACCACCGCGACCGACGGGCTGAACGCGAGGAAGGAACCGTCGCTCTCGTCGGCCTCCGCCACGAACACGTCACCGGTGCCGTGGTGCGCCCCCGAGCCGGCCTCGGTGAGGTCACCGCCGATGGCGAAGGACGGGTCGAGGCCACTGTGCTGCAGCGCCACGGTGAGCATCGACGTGGTGGACGTCTTGCCATGGGTACCCGCCACGCACACGGCACGGTGACCGTCCATCAGCGCGGCGAGCGCCTGCGAGCGGTGCAGAACGGTGAGCCCCCCGGACCGGGCGCCGGCCAGCTCGGGGTTGGAGTCCCGGATCGCCGACGAGACCACGACGGTGGGCGGCGGGTCGCCGAGCAGATCGAGGTTCACGGCCTCGTGCCCGACCGCCACGCGCGCGCCGAGCGCACGGAGCGCGAGCACGGCCCGCGAGTCCTTCACGTCGGAGCCGGACACCGCGGCGCCGCGGGCCAGCAGGATGCGGGCGATGCCGCTCATTCCGGCGCCGCCGATGCCCACCAGGTGCACGCGGTCGAGTTCGCTCATCGGGCCACCCCCAGGACCATGTGCGCGAGCCGCATGTCGGCGTCGGCGTGTCCGAGGCCGCGCGCCGCCGCGGCCATGGCGTGCAGCCGGCGCGGGTCACGCGCGATCGGCAGCACCTCGTCGAGCACCCGGCGTGGCGTGAGCTCGGCGTCGGGCACCAGGACGGCACCGCCGGCGGCGACCATGGGCTCGGCGTTGAGCGCCTGCTCACCGTTGCCGTGCGGCAGCGGCACGAACACGGCAGGCAGGCCGACCGCGGACGTCTCGGCCACCGTCATCGCCCCGCACCGGGAGACCACCAGATCGGCCGCGGCGAGCGCGAGGTCCATGCGCTCCAGGTACGGCACGGCCACGTACGGCACACCCGGCACCCGCGGGATGTCGACGGTGTTCCTGCGGCCGTAGGCATGCAGCACCCCGACGCCCGCGGCGCTCAACTGGACGGCGGCGCCGGCCAGGGCGTTGTTGATCGAGCGGGCGCCCTGCGAACCGCCGGTCACGAGCACGGTGACGGCCCGCTGGTCGAGCCCGAAGTGGGCGCGTGCCTTGGCGCGCAGCGCCATCCGGTCGAGGGAGGTGATGGACCGGCGCAGCGGGATGCCCACGATCTCGGCGCCCGGCAGCCCGCTCGCCGCGGAGGCGACGGCCACCCGGGTGGCGAACCGCGCGCCGACCTTGTTGGCCAGGCCGGCACGGGCGTTGGCCTCGTGCACCACGATCGGCACCCGCCCGCGGGCGGCCAGGTAGGCGGGCAGCGCGACGTAGCCGCCGAAGCCGACCACCACGTCGGCGCGCACCCGGTCGAGGATCGCCCGCGTGTCACGGACGGCCCCGATGATCCGGGTGGGCAGCTTGAGCAGGTCGGCGGTCGGCTTGCGCGGCAGGGGTACTGCAGGTACCAACTCCAGCGGGTAGCCGCGGGCCGGTACCACCGTGGTTTCCAGGCCGCGTGCGGTGCCGAGCGCGGTGACCGTGGCGTACGGGTCGATCCGGCGAACCGCGTCGGCCAGGGCGAGCGCGGGCTCGATGTGACCGGCGGTCCCCCCTCCGGCCACCACGACGCTCACCACCGGCGACTCCTCTCGTTCGGGTTCGCGCGGGGCTGGGTCGCCTGGCGTCTGCCGGTGCCCGCGCGTGGCTGTCCATGGTGCACCGTCGCCCGTTGGGGCGAACGACGACCCCCGGCGTCCCCGGTGGCCCTCGGGTGTACCGCGGCGGCCCGCGACCGGGGCTGTGCCATGGGCTGGCCGCCGGTGCGCGCTGTGCCCCGTACCGGTGCCCTGGCCGGGGTGCGCTGCGCCGGGCGGCGCCGGGCCGGTGGCCGGTACGGGGTGGGCAGCGGCAGGCCGAGGAACCGGGCGACGCGGCCCTGGCCGTTGGCCTGCAGGGCCGAGACAGCCTGGGGCTCGTGCCGAGCGAGGTTCGCGAGCAGGCCGAACACCAGCATGGTGACCACCAGGGACGTGCCGCCGGAGGAGATGAGCGGCAACGGGATCCCGGTCACCGGCAGCAACCCGACGACGTAGCCGATGTTGATGGCGGCCTGGCCGACCAGCCAGGTGGTGAGGGTCGCCGCGAGCAGCCGGTTCCACGGGTCGGTGTTCCGCGCGGCGATCCGCATGCCGACGTAGGCGAGCGTGGCGAACAGCGCGAGCACCACGAGGCAGCCGACGAGGCCGAGTTCCTCCCCGATGATCGCGAAGATGAAGTCGTTGTGGGCGTTGGGCAGGTACATCCACTTGGAGCGGCCCTGTCCGAGACCCGCGCCGAACCAGCCGCCGTCCGCCAGGGAGAACGTCGCCTGATTGGCCTGGTAACCGATGCCGCGTGGATCGGCGGCGTCCGGATTCAGGAACGCGTCCAGCCGGTCGGAGCGGTAGTCGGCAAGACCGGCCAGGGCCAGCGCCCCAGCGACCGCTCCCCCGGCGGCGACCGCGAACAGCGCCAGCGGCGCCCCGGCGAACCACAGCAACGCCAGCACGACGATCGCCATCGTGATGGTGGTGCCGAGGTCGGGCTGCAGCATCACCAGGGCGAACATCAGCAGCGCCACCGGCACGACCGGGAAGAGCAGATGCCGCCAGCGGTGCAGGACCTGACGTTTGACGACCAGCACGTGCGCGCCCCACAACGCCAGGGCCACCTTCGCCAGCTCGGACGGCTGGAACGAACCGATGCCGCCCAGCGTGAACCAGCTCTGCGCGCCGTTGATCTCGCTGCCCAGCGGGGTGAGCACGGCGACCAGCAGCGCCAGGCACACCATCAGCCCGGCCAGGCTGAGGCGGCGCAGCACGGACAGCGGCATGCGCAGGCCGAGCCAGAACAGGACGAGCCCGACCACGCAGTACACGAGCTGCCGGTGGAAGACGACGAAGGACGAGCCGTCCTCGGCGAACGACTGCACCGACGAGGCGGACAGCACCATCACCAGGCCGAACGCGGTGAGCAGACCGAACACCGCCAGCACCAAGTGGAAGGAGGTGAGGGGCCGCGCCAGCCAGGCCGTGAGGGCCGCCTTGTAGTCCCGGCCGAGCCGGCGCGCGCCGTCGGTGGCGCCGCCCGGGTCACGTTCCGGCCGCCGCCGGGCGGGTCCGTCACGCCGGGCGGCGGCGGGTCGTTCGCCGTGGCGCCGGTCGTCCTGCTCGCCGCTCACTCGCGCCGCTCCAGGTTCCTGGCCGCCTCGGCGAACGCGTCGCCACGATGGCCGTAGCTACGGAACATGTCCCACGAGGCCGCCGCCGGAGCCAGCAGGACGACGTCACCCGGCCGGGCGAGGTCCGCCGCCGCACGCACCGCCTCGGTCATGGCCCCATCGTCTCCCGAGGAAACCTCACGGAGAGGCACATCGGGCGCGTGTCGCGCGAGTGCGGCGGCGATCTCGGCGCGGTCGGCCCCGATCAGCACCACGCCCCGGAACCGGTGCGCGTGGTCGGCCACCAGCCCGTCGACGTCCGCTCCCTTGAGCAGCCCGCCGGCCAGCCAGACGACGCTGTCGCAGCCGCGCAGGGCGGCCGCCGCCGCGGGCGGGTTGGTGGCCTTCGAGTTGTCCACGTAGCGCACGCCGTCGTGCTCGGCGACCACCGCGCCCCGATGCGCGGCCGGCTCGAAGACGCGCAGGCCGTCCCGGATCGCGGTGGGCAGCGCCCCCGCGAGGCGGGCGAGCGCGGCCGCAGCCAAGGCATCGAGCACGCCGGACGGCCCGGGCGGATTGACGTCCTCGACGGCCGCGAGCACCGCGCCGTCCGTGTCCACCAGCCGGCCGTCGCGGACGCCGAGGCGGTCCGGCCCCGGCTCCCCCAGGGTGAAGCCCAGCCGACGCGGGGCCGGCGCAGCGGCCAGCAGCCGGGCGGCGCCCGGGTCGTCGAGCCCGCCGACGGCGACCTCCGCCAGGAAGGCCCGCGCCTTGGCCGCGGTGTAGGCGTCGAGGGTGCCGTGCCAGTCCAGGTGGTCCGGCTCGACGTTGAGCACCGCGCCGGCGAACGGCCGCACCGACGGCGACCAGTGGAGCTGGAAGCTGGACAGCTCCACGGCGAGCACCTCGTATCCGGCCCGCACCGCGTCGACCACGGGTAGGCCGATGTTGCCGCAGGCCACGGCGTGCAGCCCGGCGGCGCGCAGCATCGCCTCGAGCATGCCGACCGTGGTGGTCTTGCCGTTGGTGCCGGTGACGACCAGCCACCGGGCCGGCCGCTCACGTTCCTGGTCGAGACGCCAGGCCAGCTCGACCTCGCCGATCACCTCGATGCCGCGCGCCGCGGCTGCGGCGAGCAGCGGATTGTCCGGCCGCACACCGGGGCTGGTGACGACGAGGCCGACACCCTCGGGGGGCTCCACGAGGCCGGGCGCGGTCGTGACACCCGGCAGGTCACGGAGCTCATCGGGGTTCGTGGCGGTGACCACGACGGCCGCGCCGCGTTCCACCAGCGCGGCGGCCGCCGACCGGCCCGACACGCCCGCGCCCACCACCAGCACCCGCCTGTCCCACATGCGGACCAGTCTCGCGGCCCCGCCGGGTGCGGGATGCGGCAGGGCCGGTTCAGATGCGGGCCGGGCGGCAGGCACGGCAGTCCTTCCGGTGACGGGGGCGCACGAGGTGCCGGCTGCGGGCCGCCGGCCGGTGCAGGACGTGGTCGACCGTCACGCCCACGCCGCCCTCCGGCGCGTGACCCACGGCGATGAGGAACTGGGTCACCGCCTCCGCCGCGGCCAGGGCGTCCAGGCCGACGAACAGACCGGCGTCCGCCCGGTCGGCGGGCGTCCCGGGCACGTCGGCGGCCAGCCGGGCGTGCTCGACGAGGCCCTCGCACCAGAGGCAGGCACGGCCGGGTCGTAGCGCGCGGACCACGACGTGCGGATCGGCCACGCCTGCGACGCCGACCTGGGTGGCCGGAACGAGGTACCGGTGCACGACGTCGTTGACCTGGTGGCGCGCGGCATGCGCCGGGTCCGCGAGGAAGATCCAGTCGCAACCGGCCAGCGCGGCACGTGCCACCGGGCTCGTGACGGCGCAGCCGACGGGCACGATCGTGACGTTCCGGTGGCGGACCGCGGCCCGGGCCGCGACCTCCACGCGGGGCACGCCGACGTCGTCCGTCCGGGCGGCCGGTGATCGCGGCAGCAGGTGGTCGTCGGCCGGCCGGTGGTCGACGAGTACCAGTTCAGACACCACGTTCGTCCTGGCCAGCAACCCGGCGATGGCGGTGCCGGTCCCACCGAGGCCGACCACGGCCACCCGAAGTCGCGGCGGGGCCTCCGGCGCGGAGCGCAACCGGAGCAGCGCCGCGCCCGGGACGACGAGTTCGGCGAGTCCCGTTCGGTCCCCGCCGGGATGCCACAGATCACCGGCGACGTGCGCCAGGGAGCCCGGGCCGTTCGCGGCGTCCGGCGGTCCGTCACCGGCGATCACGACCGCGCCTATCGAGTCGCCGACGATCGCGGACAACGCGGGGAAGCCGCGCTCGTGGCTGGCCAGTTCGACGGGGCCGAAGTCGGCGTCGGGGCTCCCCCGCACCACGAGGTGCGCGAGGCCCGCGTCCCTGGCGCGGACGGCGGTGTCGCGCAGGAACTCGGCGCGCAGCGACCGGTAGTCGTGGGTGCCGCGGGCGTAGTGCAGGCCGTCGGCCGCGCGCACCAGGTCGCGGACGAGCAGGCGCGGCCCTCGTGGTCCGAATGCCCGCTCCGCCAGCAGGACCGCGGCGTGCCGTCCGCCGTCCGCGAACAGGTGCCGGCACAGCTCGTCCCAGGCCGGCGGCGGGACCACCAGGCTCCAGCCGCCGGTCACGAGTGGTCGTCCCGGCTCACCGCGACGAACTCGGCGCCGTCCGCCACGTGGACCAGCTCCTCGTCGTCCACGGTCCGGTACCGGCGACCCGCGCGCATCGACAGCAGGAAGCCGACCTGCAGGTTCGCCCCCTGGGCCGCGGCCTCCTGCTTGAGCTCCAGGCCGGCCAGCCGGCCGGCGGGAACCCGGACGCGCCGGCCATTGACGATCACGTGTACGTACGGCATATCTCCCCCTCGCGGTGTTCCACGTCGAGATCGATGCTCGACTTGTCGAACGTCACGGTCGACGTTAGCATGTGCGTGCGAGATGTCGAACACCCGAAGGGGGTGCACCGATGGTCCGGACGACCGTGGACGTGACGGCGTTGTACGCCGCGCTCGACGCGGCGCGGGTGGGGCGCGGACTGTCCTGGCGGCAGCTCGCCGGGGAGCTGGAGCTGAGCCCGTCCACGCTGTCCAGGCTGGGCAACGGCATGAACCCGGACGTCAACGCGTTCGCAGCCATGGTGCGATGGCTGAACCTGCCCGCGGAGTCGTTCATGCTCGGCCCGGCGAGCGACGAGCAACCCGATCTGGTGGCCGAGCTGGCGCCGTTGCTGCGGGCCCGCCGGGACCTGAGCAGCGAGGATGTGGAGCACCTGGAGGAGATCATCGCCTCGGCGGTGCGCCGGTTCAACGCGGACCGGTCCCGTCGCGCGCGCGACGCGGAGGGAGGGTGACCGTGCGCTGGACGCAGGCGGCGATGCGGGCGGTCGCCGAGGAGGAACGGACCGGCCTCGGCCTGACGCCGGCCGCACCGCTGGACCCGTACCTGCTGGCGGCCGAGCACGGTATCCCGGTGTACCCGCTGGAGATCCTGGCGGACGGCGCGCGCTCGGACCGCGCCGTCCGTCACTTCCTCGGCGGTGCGAGCGCCGCCTGGTCGGCGGCGCTCGTCCCGATCGGCGGAGCGCGGGTGATCATCGAGAACACGACGCACGCGCCCTGGCGACGGCGGTCGAGCATCGCGCACGAACTCGGCCATCACCTGCTGGAGCACGAGTTCGACGAGGTGCTGCTGACCGGTGAGGGCTGCCGCCGGTTCGACCCGCGGCGGGAACGGCAGGCGACGTTCCTGGCCGGCGAGCTGCTGGTGCCATGGATCGCGGCACGGCGGGCCGCCTTCGACGGCACGTCCGACCAGGCACTCGCCCGGCGGTACGGGGTGAGCGAGCAGTTCGCGCGGATGCGGACGGCGGGTCCTCGGGTGCTGGCCCGCCGGGCGCTCGCCAAGCAGTACGGCTACCCGGCGGCCGGCGCATGAACGGCTGCCGGATCTGCGACAAGCACCGCGGCGTCGGCCCGCTCGTAGGCCCCGAGGTCTGGTCCGACGACCTGCTGCTCGTGTTCCACCGGCCGCCGGGACCGGACGGCACGGGTGTCCTGGGCTACCTGTTCGTCGAGACCCGACGGCACGCGCCGTCGCTCACCGACCTGACGGAGGCCGAGGCCCGGGCGGTCGGCACGGCGATCTGGCGCGCCGGCCGGGCCCTGCGCGCGGAACTGTCCGCCGAGTCGGTGTTCACGGCGGTCATCGGTACCGGGGTGGCGCACTTCCATCACCACGTGCTGGCCCGCCATCCCGGCACGCCGCCGGAGTACGGCTGGATGGACTCGCACGCCTGGCCGGAGGCACCGCGAGGCGACCCCGAGGAGATTGCCGAGCTGTGCTCACGCCTGCGGCGGCACTTCGACGGCTGAGGACGGCCGCCGGAGGTGCCCGAACACGGGCACCATGAGCGCGGCCGGGCGCCGAGCCGCAGGCCGGACCGGGTATGGGCTGCAACCGGCCGCAGCCGCAGACTGGCGGCCCTGGGCCGCCCCGGGCCGCTCTCGGGTGGGTCGGCATTACCGAGCCAGCCTGGGGCGTCGCGCCGCTGGGGCGCCCCTTGGCTGCCGGCACCGTCCGCGTTTCGTTCAGCCGTTGTAGAGCCGGGCGTTCGTCGGCCGGCGGCAGCGCCGGGTGATCGCCTGGCGTCGGCAGCGTCGGGTGGTCGCCTGGCGTCGGCAGCACCGGGCCGCCGGGCAGCCGTGGCGCCGCTGGATGCTCAGACCCGGTCGGCGGAGACGGGTGGGTCCAGCAGCGCGGTGGTGGCGGGTGCGGGGCCGGCTTCGGGGGCCGGGTCGGGATGACGAGCCGACCGGGATGCCCGGATGACATCGGCGGCGGGGGTCAGGGCCGGGGCGCCGGAGGTGTCATGGACGTGGCGGGCGAAGCGAAGGCAGGACCGGCAGGAGAGCCACTCGACAACTGAGCGGAGGCTGTGGAGTGCGGCCAGGGCGCTGACGATCAGGAGGAGCAAGGTCACGAACTTATAGTAATGAGCCGATCACGCAGTGCCTACTCTGCGAACAGCTCGGCCAGCGGGACCTCGAGGGCGTCGGCAACGGCCCAGAGATTGAGCAGGCGGGTGTTGCTGGTGCCGCGCTCGATGGCGTTGTACGTGTCAGTGACAAGGCCCGCACGTGCCGCGACCTGCTCTTGTGTCAGGCCGAGGGCTGCACGGGCCATGCGTGCCCGGCGTGCCAGTGCCTTGCGGCGGCGGATGAGGTCGGGATCGTTCCGGGATGGTTCGACATCGCGCGATTTCCGTGCCGTTGCCACGAGCGGCGATCCTAGGGGCGGCCATTCCAGGGAGCCAAAAGGCGAACATGTTAGGTCGTGTGGCAGCTATTTCAGGTTAGCTGGCAGCTATATTCGGTTCCGGATCGGTGGGAACGGCCGCTGAGGAGGCGGTGGGGACGCGGCGACGGAGATTCCGGGGGCAAGTTCAGCCGACCAGGTGACGCGGAAGCCCGGTTGGCTGCGGCTGGATGTGCGGATACCTCGGAGGTGGGGCAGGCCCACACTGGTTGCCAGGAGCGGGAGGGCACGCGGGTTGCCGTGCTGCGGACGCCGAACGCAGCGCGGGGATGGCTGGCCTTCGAGGTTGGGTGACTGGCGCCGGGTGCACCGGAGTTGCTCGGGATACGACGGTGCCCGGCGGGCCACGGCGACAGGATGCGATGCGGTTCGGTCCGGGGTGGGCGACGGTCCGGGCCAGGGGGGCGACGGCCGGTGATGCCGGAGGCGGCGGTCGCCCGGACCCGGCGTGGCTGTCGCAGGCAGGACGTAGCACAGGAACGGCCTCGACCGAGCCGACGGTCACCGACCCGCAGGCGGTCCACGGGCCCACCGCTGACGCTCCGGCAGCGGCCATCGCCGAGCACGGCAGGGGCCGTTGGCTCAGGTGACTCAGCCACGGGTGCCGGGTGGCGGCCCGGCCAGCGAGGGTTGGGAGCGGCTCGGGTTGTGGGGCCGGCCGGGAACGGGGGGTCAGCCGGCGCCGGTGGCGGTGAGCCATTCGCTGTAGAAGACGCCCAGGCCGAGGGCGCAGCAGATGGCGGCCAGGAGCCAGAAGCGGATGATCACTGTGGTTTCGGCCCAGCCGGCGAGTTCGAAGTGGTGATGGAACGGTGCCATCCGGAACAGCCGCCGTCGCGTCGTCCGGAAGACGACCACCTGGAGGCTCACCGAGAGGGCCTCGACGACGAAGAGGCCGCCGAGGACGACGAGGAGCAGTTCGGTGCGGGTGACCATGCAGAGGCCGGCGAGCAGGCCGCCGAGGGCGAGCGAACCGGTGTCGCCCATGAAGATCTTGGCGGGGGCGGCGTTCCACCACAGGAACCCGACGCACGCGCCCATGGCGGCGGCGGCGACTATGGCGACGTCGAGGGGGTCGCGGGTGTTGTAGCAGCCAAGGACGAAGGCACGGGCGCAGTCGTAGCGGAACTGCCAGAACGAGATGATGACGTACGTGCCGAGCACCATGGCGGCGGAACCACCGGCGAGGCCGTCCAGGCCGTCGGTGAGGTTCACGGCGTTCGACCAGGCGGTCACGGCCAGGTAGCTGAACAGCACGAAGCCGACGACGCCGAACGGCAGGACAATCAGGTCCCGGATGAACGAGAGGTTCGGTGACGCCGGAGTGAGGCCGCGTTCGTCGGCGAACTGCATGGCCATGATGCCGAACAGGACGGCGGCGACGAACTGGCCGACGAGCTTGGCGGTCTTGTTGAGGCCGAGGTTGCGCTGGCGGCGGATCTTGATGAAGTCGTCCAGGAAGCCGACGATGCCGAGGGTCAGCATGAGGCCGAGCACCAGCAGGCCGGACGCGGTCGGGGTGTCGTCGCTGACCGTGAGGTGGGTGACGCCGTAGCCGACGAGGGTGGCGACGAGGATCGCGACGCCGCCCATGGTCGGGGTGCCGCGCTTGCTGTGGTGCGACTGCGGACCTTCGACGCGGATCTCCTGGCCGAAGCCCTGCCGGGAGAACAGCTTGATCAGGTACGGCGTGAACAGGATGGACACCGCGAGCGCGATCGCCGCGGCGACGAGGATGCTGGTCACCGGTCGGAACCTCCCAGCAGCGCGGCCGCGACGCGTTCGAGCCCGAACACGCGCGACGCCTTCACCAGCACCACGTCACCCGGCCGCACCTGGTCGCGCAGCAGCGCGATGGCGGCCTCGACGTCGGCCACGAGCACCGACTCCTTTCCACTGTTCTGGGAGAGCGCGCCGTCGTGCAGCGCGCGGGCGTCCTCGCCGACCACGACGACCCGGTCGGCGGAGCGGGCGGCGAGCCGGCCCACCTCGGCGTGCGCGGCGTCGGCGTCCGCGCCGAGCTCACCCATGGGGCCGAGCACCGCCCACGAGCGGCGATCGGCGGACGCGCCGGTGGTGGCGGAGGTTGCGCCGGCCGGCGGGTTC
>DASWTI010000595.1:0-6128 GCA_036402215.1 Pseudonocardiaceae bacterium | reverse complement strand
GGGCACCCGGACCGCCGGGACCGCCGTAGGGCTGAACCGGCTGGCCGGCGTGGCCGGGCTGGCCGCCGGGCGGCGGGTAGGAGCCGGGGGGCGGCGGGAAGCCGCCGGGGCCACCGGGCAGGCCGCCGCCGGGCACGACCTGCGTCGCGTCGGAGCCACCGTCGGAGAACGGGCCGGACCCACCCTGGGACGACGGCGACGACGGTGCCTGGGCCGGGGTGCCGGTGGCCGGGGACGACGGGCCGGAGTCGGCGGGTCGCGGGTCGAGCGCGGACGAGATGACCTGCGTCGCGTCCGAGGTCGGCGGGGACACCTGGGTCGGCACGCCGCCCGCCGGGGTCTCGGCACGGCGTCCGGCGTCCGGCCCGGCCGCCTGGTACTGCTGCCCACCGCCGGACTCGTCGTGCTGGCCCGGCTGCTGTGGAGCGCTCATCGGGTCTCCCACCCTCGTCTCGACAGGCCTGTTGGCGCAACGCTATCGGATGGCGACGCGCCCGGCCGCCGCGACGGGGTGCGCGCGACGATCACGGTTCTCACCGCCCCGCCAGGAAGCCGAGCACGTCCTGCCTGGTCACCACGCCGGCCGGCCGGCCGTCGACGAGCACCATGGCGCCGTCGGCCGCGGCGAGCGCGGTCATGGCGGCGCTGATGGACTCGCCGGCGCCGATCGTGGGCAGCGGCTTGGTCATGTGCGCCTCGACCCGGTCGGCGAGCCCGGCCTGGCCGGTGAACAGCGCGTCGAGCAGGTCGCGCTCGTTCACCGCGCCGGCGATCTCGGCGACCATGACCGGCGGCTCGGCGTTGACCACCGGCGCCTGGGACACCCCGTACTCACGGAGGATCTCGATGGCGTCGGCCACCGACTCGTTGGGGTGCACGTGCACCAGGTCGGGCAGCTTGCCGTCCTTGCGGCGCAGCACGTCGCCCACCGAGGCGCCCGCGTGGTCCGGCGGCAGGAACCCGTGGCTGGCCATCCAGGTGTCGCTGAACACCTTGGACAGGTAGCCGCGGCCGCCGTCCGGCAGCAGCACCACGACCACGTCGTCCGGCCCGCAGGTGGCGGCCACCCGCAGCGCCGCGGCGGCGGCCATGCCGCACGAGCCGCCGACCAGCAGTCCCTCCTCGCGGGCCAGGCGCCGGGTGATGTCGAACGACTCCGTGTCGGAGACGGCGATGATCTCGTCGCAGATGCCGCGGTCGTAGGTGGTCGGCCAGAAGTCCTCGCCGACGCCCTCCACGAGGTAGGGCCGGCCGGTGCCGCCGGAGTACACCGAGCCCTCCGGGTCGGCGCCGATGACGCGCACCCGGCCGTCGCTGGCCTCCTTGAGGTACTTGCCGGCGCCGCTGATGGTGCCGCCGGTGCCGACGCCGGCCACGAAGTGCGTGATGCGGCCCTCGGTCTGCTCCCACAGCTCGGGACCGGTGGTCTCGTAGTGGCTGCGCGGGTTGTTGGGGTTGGAGTACTGGTCCGGCTTCCAGGCGCCCTCGATCTCCCGGACCAGCCGGTCGGACACGTTGTAGTAGGAGTTCGGGTGCTCCGGGGCGACCGCCGTGGGGCACACCACCACCTCGGCGCCGTAGGCGCGCAGCACGTTGCGCTTGTCCTCGCTGACCTTGTCCGGGCACACGAAGACGCAGCGGTACCCCTTGCGCTGGGCGACCAGCGCGAGCCCGACGCCGGTGTTGCCGGAGGTGGGCTCGACGATGGTGCCGCCGGGCCGCAGCTCGCCGGAGCGTTCCGCGGCCTCGACCATCCGGACGGCGATGCGGTCCTTCACGCTGCCGCCGGGGTTCAGGTACTCGACCTTCGCCAGCACCAGCGGGCTCAGCCCGTCGGCCATCGCCCCGAGGCGAACCAGGGGCGTGTTCCCGACGAGATCCATGACGTGTTCGGCGTACTTCACCGCGGCAGCGTAGTTCCTGGTGGCCGGTGTGGGGTGCGGGCCGGCGCGCCCCTGCCGCGCGCCGGCCCGCCGGGCCGCCCTGCCCCGGCTCAGAACCGGAACAGCGGCCCCGTCCGGGTGTCCAGCGCGCAGCGGTTCGGGTACGTCCGCACGTGCTCGACCGGGCGGCCGCGCCCCACGCCGGTCGCGGTCACCGTGACCGGCCGGTGGTCCAGGGTGCAGGCCCCGCCGGGCGGCAGCCCGGTGAGCCGTGGCTCGCCGTCCACCAGCCGCAGCCGGGCGCACACCTCGGCGGCGGCCGGGTGCGTGCCACCGGTCGGCCGGCAACGCAGCGTGGCGACGCGGCTCGGCAGGGCGGGAACCTCGCCCTCGCTCAGCGTGAGCAGGAGCCGGATGCCGCGCTCCGGTCCGTCGGGCGCGGGGGTGGCGGCACCGGCCGGGACCGCGACGCCCAGGAACACGGCGAGGACGGTCACGGCGAGCGACGCGAGGGCGCGCGGCCGGGACGCGGCCCCGGTGGCGACGGGCATCGGCGGTGCCGGGCGGTGGTGGCGGCTCACGCGCCCAGTGGGTCAGCTCCCGGCACCCGCGTCCAGCGGCGCGACCGGACCATCGGGTGACCCGTCACGTGAACGGGGAGCCGGTGACGCTGCGTTGTGACTCAAGTCACGCCCTCGTGACGGCTGTCAGCACACTCTTCATAGCTACGACGCGGTGTTCGGTGATCCTTCCCCGGGAGGTGCGCATGGCAGGCACGATGAGGACGACGGCCATGGCCTTCGGGTGTGTCGGCGGGCTGGGCGGCGCGGTCTACGGGCTGATCTCCGGGCAGTCCCGGCGGGCGCGGCGGGCGATCGGTTACCCCAAGGGCTCGGCGCCGTACGCGGACGGCGTGTACCTGCCGGACGGCACCGGCCCGCTGCCGTCGGACGACCCCCGGGCGGTGCGGCCGATCCGGCTGGCCGTGCTGGGCGACTCGTCGGCGGCCGGCATCGGCGCGGACACCGCCGAGCAGGTACCGGGCGCGCTGGTGGCGCGCGGGCTCGCCGAGGAGGCCGAGCAGGCGGTGCGGCTCACCACGTACGCGGTGAGCGGGGCCACCTCGCGGGAGCTGCTGGAGCAGGCCGGGCGCGCGGCGGCGGACCGGCCGGACGTGGCGGTCGCCATGATCGGTGGCAACGACGTGACCAAGCGGCTGGCGCCGCAGACCGCGGCCGCGCTGCTCGGCCGCGCGGTGCGGGTGCTGCGCGACACCGGCGCCGAGGTGATCGTCGGCACCTGCCCGGACCTGGGCGTGGTGCGGCCGATCCCGCAGCCGTTGCGCGGCCTGCTGCACACCTGGTCGCGGACGCTGGCGCGGTTGCAGAACAACGCGGTGCGCGGCGCCGGCGGGCACCCGGTGCCGTTCGCGGACCTGCTGGCGGCGGAGTTCATGGCGCGCGCGGATCTGTTCTCGCGCGACCAGTTCCACCCGTCCGGCGCTGGCTACGAGGCGGCGGCCGCGGTGCTGCTGCCCCGGGTGTGCGCGGCGCTCGGCCTCTGGCACGGGCTCGGGGTGGCGCCGCCGAAGCGGGTGGCCCCGGCGCCCGCCGGGGTGCTCGCCGCCCTCACCGGCCCGGACGGGCCCACGGCGGTGGCGCGGGCCGCGCGGTGACGGCCCGCGTCCCGGCCGGGCGACGAACGCGATGACGACCCGCGCCCCTGGTGGAGGACGAACCGCGGTGAGGTCCACGTCCCGGCCGGAGGACGAACCGCCGGGCACGGCATAGGCTCGGCCGTGTTGCTGCCGTGCCGCGGCCGGTGCGTGCGCCCCGCGGCGTGATCCAGAGGAGCCGTCATGCCCGAGGCCGTGATCGTCGCCACCGCCCGCTCCCCCATCGGCCGGGCCGGCAAGGGCTCGCTGGTCGGCATCCGTCCCGACGACCTCACCGTGCAGATGGTCCGCGCCGCGCTCGACCAGGTGCCCGCGCTGGACCCGGCGGACATCGACGACCTGATGCTGGGCTGCGGGCTGCCTGGCGGCGAGCAGGGCTTCAACCTGGCCCGGGTGGTGGCCGTGCTGCTGGGCTACGACGCGCTGCCCGGCGTGACGCTCACCCGGTACTGCTCGTCCTCGCTGCAGACCACGCGGATGGCGATGCACGCGATCCGGGCCGGCGAGGGCGACGTGTTCATCTCGGCCGGCGTGGAGTGCGTGTCGCGGTTCGCCAAGGGCAGCTCCGACGCCTGGCCGGACACCCAGAACCCGCTGTTCGCCGAGGCCGCCGAGCGCACCGCCGACCACGCCGCCAACGGCGCGTCGTCCTGGCACGACCCGCGCGAGGCCGGCTGGCTGCCCGACGTCTACATCGCCATGGGGCAGACCGCGGAGAACCTGGCCAGGGTCAAGGGCGTCACCCGCGACGAGATGGACGAGTTCGGCGTGCGCTCGCAGAACCTCGCGGAGAAGGCGATCGCGGACGGCTTCTGGGCGCTGGACATCACGCCGGTGACGCTGCCGGACGGCTCGGTGGTCTCGGCGGACGACGGCCCGCGGCCGGGCGTGACGATGGACGGCGTGTCCGGGCTCAAGCCGGTGTTCCGCCCGGACGGCCGGGTCACCGCCGGCAACTGCTGCCCGCTGAACGACGGCGCGGCCGCGCTGGTGATCATGTCCGACACGAAGGCCCGCGAGCTGGGGATCACGCCGCTGGCCAGGATCGTGTCCACCGCGGTGTCGGCGCTCTCGCCGGAGATCATGGGCCTCGGCCCGGTGGAGGCTTCGCGGCGGGCGCTGGCGCTGGCCGGCATGTCCGTCGAGGACATGGATCTGGTGGAGATCAACGAGGCGTTCGCCGCCCAGGTCATCCCGTCCTACCGGGACCTGGGGATCGACCTGGACCGGCTCAACGTCAACGGCGGCGCCATCGCGGTCGGCCACCCGTTCGGCATGACCGGCGCGCGGATCACCAGCACGCTGATCAACTCGCTGCGCTTCCACGACAAGCAGTTCGGCCTGGAGACCATGTGCGTCGGCGGCGGGCAGGGCATGGCCATGGTGCTGGAGCGGCTGTCCTGAGCGAGGGCGCCGCGCCCGACCGGCCCCGGACGTGACGGAGGGCCGCCCCCGATCGGGAGCGGCCCTCCGTGCGACGTGCGGGCTACGCCGTCACTCGCGGAAGTACGAGAGCAGACGCAGGATCTCCAGGTACAGCCAGACCAGCGTCACCGTCAGGCCGAACGCGACGTACCAGGCGAACCGGGCCGGCACACCCTCGCGGATGGCCTGGTCGGCCTGGTCGAAGTCGAGCAGGAAGCTGAACGCGGCGATGCCGATGCAGACCAGGCTGAAGATGATCGCCAGCGCGCCGCCGTTCCGCAGGCCCAGGCCACCCTCCACGAAGAAGCTCGCGAGCAGGTTGACCAGCATCAGGCCGAACACGCCGATCATCGCGCCGACGATCCACCTGGTGAACTTCGGCGTGACCCGGATGGCGCCGGTCTTGTAGACGACCAGCATGCCGCCGAAGACGGCCGCCGTGCCGACCACCGCCTGGATCACGATGCCGTCGTACTTGTCGTTGAAGATGCCGCTGATGCCGCCGAGGAAGACGCCCTCGAAGGCCGCGTAGGCCAGGATGAGCGCCGGGTTCGTCGACAGCTTGCGGACGAAGATGATCACCAGCGACAGGACGAGGCCGATGATCGCCGCGGGCAGGGCCAGGAAGTACATCCCGGACGCCCACGTCAGGGCACCGGTGACGACGAGCACGGCGAGCGTGGCACCGGTCTTGGTGACCACGTCGTCGATCGTCATCGGCCGCCCGGTCGCGGGGGTCTGCACGCCGTAGCCGGCGCCGTAGCCCAGTGGCGGCTGGCCGCCGCCCTGGTTGAACGTCGCGTGGCCCGCACCCTGCGCCGGCAGGTTGCGGAACGCGGGATTGCTGCTGGTGCGCACCTTCGATCCTCCTGAGGGGCGTCGAGTCAACGCCGTTACCGGATCCAACGACGGCCAAAGGCCGGCTGTTCCCCGGACGTCACCCCAGCCTACCGTTCAGCCGCACGTGATGGTGCGGCAACGGGTCCGGCGACTCTGGCGAGCCGCCGCCGGGCACGGTCCGCGACGCCCAGCTCGACGTGCAGCGTCCGTCCCCGGCGCAGCAGCGGCTCGGCCTCGGCGCGGTGCCCGAGCGCGGTGAGCGCGAGCCCCAGGTCGGAGGCGGCGTCGGCCTCGCCGAGCCGGTC
>DASWTI010000594.1:0-14684 GCA_036402215.1 Pseudonocardiaceae bacterium | reverse complement strand
GGACGCGGCCGCGGGCCGCGAGCACGGCCTGTCAGCAAGGTCGTCACGTTGGGCGACAGGAGACCGGTTGGCTTCAACCATCTGTCGCAGTGGGTGTTGGGCTGATTACCACAGGTCGCCGGATCGGGTGATGTTGGACTGCCCGGGGGATGCCTAGCGTCCGCAGGAGGCGGCCAGTTCGTGGTCGCTCCTAAGGAGGCGGTCGGGTGTCACGATCACCAGCACGACGACGAGGACGATGGGTAGGGGTGGTGGCGGCGGTGCTCGCCGTCGCAGGCGTGGCGGTGGCGCCGCAGGCCGCCGCGGACCCCTCCGTCACCAAGGTGGAGGGCCAGGTGCTGGCCACGCTCGACCAGCGGGGCAGCGCCGACTTCTACGTGCGCTTCGACGAGCGGGCCGACCTCAGGGCCGCCTCCGAGGTCCGTGACTGGGCCGCGCGCGGGCAGGCCGTGGTCGACGCGCTGCGCAAGGTGGCCGACGAGAGCCAGGCGTCCGTCCGGGCGACCCTGGACGACGCGGGCGCGACCTACCGGCCCTACTGGATCAGCAACACCATCCACGTGACGGCCGGCGACGAGGCGCTGGTGGCGCGGCTGGCGGCGACCCCGGGCGTGCAGCGCATCGTGGCGCCACGCACGTACGCGATCCCGACGCCGGCGCCCGGCACGGCCGAGCGCACCGTCAACGCCGTCGAGTGGGGCATCGCGGCGGTCAACGCCGACGACGTCTGGTCCGGGTACGGGGTGCGCGGTGAGGGCGTGGTGATCGCCAACATCGACACCGGCGTGCAGTTCAACCACCCGGCGCTGGTCGGCAAGTACCGCGGCAACACCAACGGCACCTTCGACCACAACTACAACTGGGTCGACCCGTCCGCCGTCTGCGCGGGCGGCACGCCGTGCGACAACAACAACCACGGCACGCACACCATGGGCACGATGGTCGGCGACGACGGCGCCGGCAACCAGATCGGCGTGGCCCCGAACGCCAGGTGGATCGCCGCCAAGGGCTGCGAGAGCAACAGCTGCTCCGACACCGCGCTGCTCGGCTCCGGGCAGTGGATCGTCGCGCCGACCGACCTGACCGGCGCGAACCCGCGCCCGGACCTGCGGCCGCACATCGTGAACAACTCGTGGGGCGGCGGCGGGGGCGACCCCTGGTACCAGGACACGGTCAACGCCTGGCGCGCGGCCGGCATCTTCCCCGCGTTCTCCAACGGCAACTCCGGCCCGAGCTGCAACACCTCCGGCTCGCCCGGCGACTACGCGAACTCCTACTCCTCCGGCGCCTACGACGTGAACGGCGCGATCGCCTCGTTCTCCAGCCGCGGCGCGGCGGGCGGCGCCATCAAGCCGAACCTGGCCTCGCCGGGCGTCAACGTGCGCTCGTCCATCGCCGGCAACGGCTACGGCGCGTTCTCCGGCACGTCCATGGCCTCGCCGCACACGGCGGGCGCCGTGGCGCTCATGTGGTCCGCGGCCCCGAGCCTGATCGGTGACATCGCCCAGACCTCGGCGCTGCTCAACCAGACCGCGGTGGACACCAGCGACCTGACGTGCGGCGGCACGGCCGGGAACAACAACGTGTGGGGCGAGGGCAAGCTCGACGCCTTCGCCGCGGTGACCCAGTCGCCGCGCGGCCCGGTCGGCACGCTCACCGGCACGGTCACCAACGCCTCCACGGGCGCACCCGTCGCGGGTGCCGCGGTGCGCGTGACCGGCGGCGTCACCCGTGACCTCACGACGGACGCCACGGGCCGGTACACCACGGTGCTGCCGGTCGGCTCGTACACGGTCACCGCGTCGGCGTTCGGCTTCGGCGGCGGCACGGCCACGGTGACCGTCACCGAGGGCGCCACCACCACGCGCGACTTCGCGCTCACCCCGGCCGCGGCCCACCCGGTCACCGGGCGGGTGCTGGACACCGCGGGCAACGCCCTGGCCAACGCCACCGTCACCATCGGCGGCACGCCCATCCCGCCGGCCACCACGGACGCGAGCGGCGCGTACTCGTTCGCGAGCGTGCCGGCCGGCAGCTACCAGGTGACCGCGGCCGCCGGCCTGTGCGCGACGCCGCAGACCAGGGCGCTCATCGTGGACGGCGCCGAGGTGCTGGACTTCGCGCTCGCCGCGCGGTCCGACTCGTTCGGCTACACGTGCTCCGTGGAACCCGGCGGCTACCAGCAGGGCACCACGGCCGTCGCGCTCACCGGCGACGACGCCTCGGCCACGGTGGCGCTGCCGTTCGCGTTCCCGTTCTACGGCACGACGTACGGCACCGCGCACGTGTCCTCGAACGGCAACCTGAACTTCCTGGCGGCGAACACCGCTTACACGAACAGCGCCATCCCCGCCACGGCGGTGCCGAACGCGGCGATCTACCCGTTCTGGGACGACCTGGTGCTCGACGCGAGCAGCGGCGTCTTCACCCGGACCGCGGGCACCGCGCCGAACCGGCTGTTCGCCGTCGAGTGGCGCAACGCCGCTCTGTTCGGCGCCACCGCGCAGCGCGTGGACCTGCTGGCCGAGCTGCACGAGAACGGCCAGATCGTGCTGCGCTACCGCAACCTGGACCCGGGATCGGCCGAGGAGCGCGGCGGCTCGGCCACCGTCGGCATCGAGAACCCGGCCGGCACGGTCGCGCTGCAGTACTCGCTCAACACGGCGGCGCTGTCCGACGCCCAGGCCATCCGGTTCCGCCCGCCCGGCAGCACCCCGCCGCCGGTGTGCGCCCCGGTAACCAACGGCACCGACATCGCCATCCCGCACCAGAGCGCGGTGTTCAGCCCGGTCACCGTGACCGGCTGCACCGGCAACGCCTCGGCGACCAGCACCGTCGAGGTGCACATCCGGCACACGGCCATCGGAGACCTGGTGGTCAGCCTGCTCGCGCCGGACGGCACCTCGTACGTGCTGCACAACCGCACGGGCGGCACGACCGACAACATCGACCGCACGTACACCGTGAACCTGTCGTCGGAGACCGCCAACGGCAACTGGCGGCTGCAGGTGATCGACCAGGCACGGCCGGCGCAGACCGGCACGATCGACACCTGGACCCTCACCCTCTGACGGTCACCGGCGGGCCGGTCACCGGGTACCTCGGTATCCCGGTGACCGGCCCGTCCGGCCGTCCGGCCCGTCCGGCCGTCCGGTCCGTCGGTCCGCCGGGGGTCGCCGGTTCGGCGGTGCTGCCGGGCCGGGTGTTGCTCATAGTCTCCGGCTCACGACGCTCGGCGACGGCGCTCGTGGCGTGGCATCCGGGTTGACGAGGGGAGTCCCGGTGAACAGATGGTCGGCAACGCTGGTCGCGGCGCTCGTGGCCGCCGGCCTCGGCACGGCGGCTCCGGCGGCGAGCGCGACATCCGACGTGGCCGGCGCGGCGACGGCCCAGGTGGAGGCCGCCGTCACCGCCGACCTGGCCGGCGACGGCCGGGCGGACTTCTTCCTGCGCTTCGCCGAGCGCGCCGACCTCACCGCGGCGGCCGCCGTGACGGATCGCGACCGCCGCGGCCACGCCGTGGTCGACGCGTTGCGTGCCACCGCGGACCGCAGCCAGGCCGCCGCCCTCGGGGTGCTCACCGCGGCGGGCGCCGAGCACCAGGCGTTCTGGGCCAGCAACACCGTGCTGGTCCGCGGCGGTACCCCCGAGCTGGCCGCGAAGCTCGGCGCCACGGCGGGCGTGCGCGCGCTCGTCGCCCACCGCAGCCGGCCGGCGCCGGTCGTGACCGATGCCGCCGAGGGCCCCTCGGTCGCCACCGTCGAGTGGGGCATCGCGGCGATCAACGCCGACGACGTCTGGGCCGGCCACGGCGTGCGCGGCGAGGGCATCGTGGTGGCCGGCATCGACACCGGCGTCAGCCACACCCATCCCGCGCTCGCCGGCTCCTACCGCGGCAACCCCGGCGGCGGTGTCGTCGACCACGACCACGACTGGTTCGACCCGGCCGGCGTATGCCCGTCGGCGGCGCCGTGCGACAACAACGGCCACGGCACGCACACCATGGGCACGATGGTCGGCGACGACGGCGCCGGCAACCAGATCGGCGTGGCGCCCGGCGCCCGCTGGATCGCCGCCAAGGGCTGCGAGGGCTTCGGCTGCTCCGACGCCTCGCTGCTGGCCGCCGGCCAGTGGATGCTCGCGCCCACCCGGCTCGACGGCACCGACCCGCGCCCGGAACTGCGGCCGCACGTGATCAACAACTCGTGGGGCGGCGGGGGCGGCGACACCTGGTACGACGACGTGCTCACGGCCTGGCGGGCCAGCGGCATCGCCGCGGCGTTCTCCGTCGGTGGCTCCGGCCCGGCGTGCGGCGGGGTCGGCTCGCCCGCCGACCGCCCGGACGCCTACGCCGCCGCCGCGCACGACGTGAACGGCCTGGTCAGCTCGTTCTCCGCCCGCGGCCCGGCGTCCGACGGCCGCACCAAGCCGGACATCACCGCCCCCGGCGTCGGCGTCCGCTCCTCGGTGGGCGCCGGCTACGCCGTATACAGCGGCACGTCGATGGCCACCGCGCACACCTCCGGCGCGCTCGCCCTGGTGATGTCCGCGGCGCCGGCGATCGCCCGCGACGTGGACGAGGTCCTGCGGCTGGTCGACGACGGCGCGGTGGACGTGGCCGACCTGACGTGCGGCGGCACCGCCGACGACAACAACGTCTACGGCGAGGGCCGCCTGGACGTGCTGGCCGCGGTGGCCGCCGCGCCGCGCGGCGACACCGGCACGCTGGCCGGCACCGTCACCTCCCGTCGCGACGGCACCCGGCTGGCCGGCGCCCGGGTGCGCCTCACCGGGGCCGCCGAGCGGACGGTGCTCACCGGAGCCGACGGCTCCTACCGGGCCACCCTGCCGGTCGGCGCCTACACGGTCACCGCCGACGCCTTCGGCCACGCCACCGGCGGCGGCACCGCGACCGTCGTCGAGGACGCCACCACGACGCTCGACGTCCGGCTGCGCGCGACCCCGGCACACCGGGTGCGGGGCACCGTGCGCGACGCGGACGGCGCGCCGGTGGCCGGGGCGACGGTGACGCTGCCGGACACCCCGCTCCCGGCGGCCACCACCGGCGACGACGGCCGCTACTCCTTCGCCGCCGTGCCGCGCGGCACGTACCGGGTGACGGCGACCGGCGGCCGCTGCACCACGCCGGACACCCGGCCGCTCACCGTGCACGGCACCGAGCGGTTCGACCTCACGCTCGGCGCGCTCACCGACGCCCACGGCCACACCTGCGTGGTCGAGCCCGGCGGCTACGTCGAGGGCGACACCCCGCTCGCCCTCACCGGCGACGACGCGGCGCTCGCCGTGCCGCTGCCGTTCGCCTTCCCGTTCCACGGCGCCTCGTACCGGCAGGCGTTCGTGTCCACCAACGGCCACCTGAACTTCCTGGCGGCGTCCAGCGCGCTCGCCAACGGCCCGCTGCCGAGCGCGGGCGCGCCGAACGCGGCGCTCTACCCGTTCTGGGACGACCTGCTGGTCACCGGCACGGCGCGCATGTACACGCGGACCGCGCCGGGCTCGTTCCTCGTGGAGTGGCGCGACGCCGGCCTGTACGGCCTGGCGCCGACGGTCCGGGTGGACTTCTCCGTGGAGCTGCGCGCCGACGGCGGCATGGCGTTCCGCTACCGCGGGCTGGACCCGCAGCAGCCGCGTGAGCTGGGTTCCTCGGCCACCGTGGGCATCGAGAACGCGACCGGCACGGACGCGCTCACGTTCTCGGTGAACACCGCGGCGCTCGCCGACGCCACCGTGCGCATCCGCCCGCCGGCCGCCTGAGCACCACGGCCGGGCGCCGCCCCGCCGGCCGGGTACCGCGTCGTCCGCGCGCCGGCGGTCGCGTCAGCCGTGGTGGCCGTCGGCGTGCTCGCTGAGCACGACGGACACGATGCCCGTCAGGTGCGCGAGCCGCGCCACCTCGGCGGCCCGGAACATGGGGCCACCGGGGCGCCCCACCAGCAGCACGCGGCTGACGTCGCCCAGCGGCGTCGCCGCGAGCTCGGTGCCCAGCTCGCGCCACGGGTCCGGCACCCACTGCTCCTCGCCGTCCAGCACGGTCGCGCGCTGCAACGGCCACCAGGGCAGCACCATGGCGCGCGTCTCCGGTGCCGCCGGGCTCGCCGCGATGCGCTGCGGAACGCTCCCGTCCTTGGTCAGCACCACGGCCCAGCCGGCCCGGATGATGCGCGGCACGCCCTCCACGAACACCGCGAGCCCGTTCGCCGGGTCGGCCGCCACCTGCTCCACCAGCTCCAGCTCGCGGTGCGTGTCCAGCACCCCCGCGTACGGGCGCACCGCGTCCACCTCGACCCCGGGCACCGACTCGGCGGCGGTGATGAGCACGTCCGGCAGCCGGCCGCCGGGCAGCTCGACCACCAGGTCGTCCACGGCGGTGCCGGCGACCCGCTCCACGACGTCCACGCTGAGGATGTCGGCGTCGACCTTGCCGAGCGCCGTCGCCAGCGCACCGAGCATCCCGGGACGGTCCGGGAGCTGAACCCGGATCAGGAAGGACACCGACGACACCTCTCGATCGGGCAGGGGAAGCTGGTCACCCGCGCCATTGCCGGCCGCCGATTGTCGCACTCCACGGCCGTCCTGGGGCGGTACCGGGCTCGCGAGTCGTGCCCGGCCGTCACGCACAACCCGTTCGGAGGCGTCCCGGGCCGCGCCATAGACTCGCCTTCTCCGAGGCCGCCACCGTGCGGCCCGCCGTCGGCCGTACTCGCGGCCGGGTACCTGGGAGGGACATGCCTGCGATATCCCGTGACGAGGTCGCGCACCTCGCGATGCTCGCGCGGCTCGCCGTCACCGACGCCGAACTCGACGTCTTCGCCGCCCAGCTCGACGTGATCCTGCAGTCGGTCGCCCGGGTCGGCGAGGTCGCCGACGAGGACATCCCGCCGACCTCGCACGCCGTTCCGGTGACCAACGTCTACCGCGACGACGTGGTCCGCCCCGGCCTGAGCCAGGAACAGGCGCTGGCCGGCGCGCCGGCCACCGAGCAGGGGCGCTTCCGGGTGCCGCGCATCCTCGGGGAGGCGTCGTGAGCGACCTGACCAGGCTGTCCGCCGCCGACCTGGCCGCGCGCGTCCACGCCCGCGAGGTGTCCGCCGTCGAGGTCACCCAGGCCCACCTGGACCGGATCGCCGCGCACGACGAGCGGGTCCACGCCTTCCTGCACGTCGACGCCGAGGGCGCGCTGGCCGCTGCCCGCGCCGTGGACGACGACCTCGCCGCCGGCCGCCCACCGGCGTCCCCGCTGGCCGGGGTGCCGCTCGCGCTCAAGGACGTGTTCACCACGCGCGGCGTGCCCACCACGTGCGGCTCGCGCATCCTGGAGGGCTGGGTGCCGCCGTACGACGCGACGCTCACCCGGCGGCTGCGCGAGGCCGGCGTGCCGATCCTCGGCAAGACCAACCTCGACGAGTTCGCCATGGGCTCGTCCACCGAGAACTCCGCGTACGGCCCGACGCGCAACCCGTGGGACCTCTCGCGCATCCCCGGCGGCTCCGGCGGCGGCTCCGCGGCCGCGCTCGCCGCGTTCTTCGCCCCGCTCGCCATCGGCACCGACACCGGCGGCTCGATCCGCCAGCCCGGCGCGGTCACCGGCACGGTCGGCGTCAAGCCCACCTACGGCGGGGTGTCCCGGTACGGCCTGGTGGCGTTCTCCTCCTCGCTGGACCAGGGCGGGCCGTGCGCCCGCACCGTGCTGGACGCCGCGCTGCTGCACGAGGTGATCGCCGGTCACGACCCGCTGGACGCCACGTCCATCGACGCCCCGGTGCCGCCGGTGGTGGCCGCCGCGCGCCAGGGTGCCACCGGTGACCTGCGTGGCGTCCGGGTCGGCGTGGTCGCCGAGTTCGGCGGCGAGGGCTACCAGCGCGGCGTCGTGGAGTCCTTCCAGGCCGCCGTCGACGTGCTGCGCGCGCTCGGCGCCGAGGTCGTCGAGGTGTCCTGCCCGGCCTTCACCTACGCGCTGCCGGCGTACTACCTGATCGCGCCCAGCGAGTGCTCCTCGAACCTGGCCCGGTTCGACGCCATGCGCTACGGCCTGCGGGTCGGTGACGACGGGACGGCGAGCGCCGAGCAGGTGATGGCCGCGACCCGCGAGGCCGGCTTCGGCGCCGAGGTGAAGCGCCGCGTCATGATCGGCACGTACGCGCTCTCGTCCGGCTACTACGACGCCTACTACGGCTCCGCGCAGAAGGTGCGCACGCTCATCACGCGCGACTTCGACGCCGCGTTCCAGCAGGTCGACGTGCTGGTGTCGCCGACGACGCCGACCACGGCGTTCCCGATCGGCGAGCGGGTGGACGACCCGATGGCCATGTACCTCGCCGACCTGTGCACGATCCCCTCGAACCTGGCCGGCAACGCGGCGCTGTCCGTGCCGAGCGGGCTGGCCGCCGAGGACGGGCTGCCGGTCGGCCTGCAGATCATGTCGCCCGCCCTGGAGGACCACCGCGGCTACCGGGTGGCCGCCGCGTTCGAGCGGGCCCGTGACGAGCAGGACGGCGGCCCGGTCATCGACCGGGTGCCGTCCCTGGAAGGGGCGCTCCGATGACCTCCCGCGGAACCCTTCGCACCCTGCGCGCCGGCGCCACCGTCGCCGGGTCCCTGCTGAGCGCGGTCACGGCGCTGCGCCAGCTCCGGAACGTGCGCCGCGGCGACCGGCTGGCCCTGGCCAACGCGGCCGCGAGCGCCCTGGCCGTGCTCACCGGCCTCGCGCTGGCCGTGCGCACCCTGCGTGACAAGGACGGTGACCGGTGACCATCACCGACGACCTCATGGACTACGACGAGGTCCTCGCGCGCTACGAGCCGGTGCTCGGCCTCGAGGTGCACGTCGAGCTGTCCACCGCCACCAAGATGTTCTGCGGCTGCGCCAACGAGTTCGGCGGCGAGCCGAACAGCCGGGTGTGCCCGACGTGCCTGGGCCTGCCCGGCTCGCTGCCGGTCACCAACCGGCGCGGCGTGGAGTCGGCGATCCGCATCGGGCTCGCGCTGAACTGCGAGATCGTGCCGTGGTGCCGCTTCGCGCGGAAGAACTACTTCTACCCGGACATGCCGAAGAACTTCCAGACGTCGCAGTACGACGAGCCGATCGCGGTCAACGGCCACCTCGACGTGGTGCTGGACGACGGGTCCGTCTTCCGGGTGGACATCGAGCGCGCACACATGGAGGAGGACACCGGCAAGTCGCTGCACGTCGGCGGCTCCACCGGGCGCATCCACGGCGCCGAGTACTCGCTGCTCGACTACAACCGGGCCGGCGTGCCGCTCATCGAGATCGTCACCAAGCCCGTGGTGGGCGCGGGGGAGCGGGCCCCGGAGATCGCGCGGGCGTACGTGACCGCGCTGCGTGACCTGCTGCGCGCGCTCGACGTGTCCGACGTGCGGATGGACCAGGGCTCGCTGCGCTGCGACGCCAACGTCTCGCTGATGCCGATCGGCGCCACCGAGTTCGGCACCCGTACCGAGACCAAGAACGTGAACTCGCTGCGGTCCGTGGAGCGCGCGGTGCGGCACGAGATGCGGCGGCACGCCGCGGTGCTGGCCGGCGGCGGCACGATCGTCCAGGAGACGCGGCACTTCGACGAGGCCACCGGCACCACGTCGCCGGGGCGGCGCAAGGAGACGGCCGAGGACTACCGGTACTTCCCGGAGCCCGACCTGGTGCCCATCGCGCCCTCGGCGGAGTGGGTGGACTCGCTGCGCTCGACGCTGCCCGAGCTGCCGTGGGAACGTCGCGCCCGGGTGCGGACCGAGTGGTCGCTGTCCGACGCCGAGCTGCGCGACCTGGTGAACGTGGGGGCGCTCGACCTGATCGACGCCACCGTGCGCGCCGGCGCGCCGTCCGGCGAGGCGCGGACCTGGTGGGTCGCGTACCTGGCGCAGCAGGCCAACACCCGCGGCGTCGAGCTGGCCGCGCTGCCGATCACCCCGGCCGACGTGGCCGACGTGATCGGCATGGTGGCGCGCGGGGAGCTGACCAACGCGCTGGCCCGTCAGGTGGTGGACGGCGTGCTCGCCGGCGAGGGCTCGCCCGCGGACATCGTGACCGCGCGCGACCTGCGCGTGGTGTCCGACGACTCCGCCCTGCTGGCCGCCGTGGACGCCGCGCTGGCCGCGCAGCCCGACGTCGCCGACAAGATCCGCGCCGGCAAGACCCCCGCCGCCGGTGCCATCGTCGGCGCCGTCATGAAGGCCACCCGCGGCAAGGCCGACGCCGCCCGCGTCCGCGAACTCGTGCTGTCGCGCTGCGCCACCTGAGGCTGCCGCGGGTCGCTCACCCGTGACGTCCGCGGGCCGCTCATCCGCGGGCCGCGGCGGGCCGCTCACCTCTCTGGCGCCGCGGCGGGGCCGCTCACCCTCGGCGGTGGGCGGACCACCGCCGGCTGCGGCGGCCGTGGTCCGGGCCGAGGGTCCCGGTCCCGGCAATGGCGGCCGGGCCGTCAGGTGGGAACGGGGGTCGTGGTGAGGCGGGTGATGCGGGCGCCGAGCGCGTGCAGCTCCGCCACCAGCTCCGGCGGCGGGTCGATCAGCCGGGCGTCGGCGGGCAGCATGACGAGGCCGATGGCGAGGTGGGTGAGGTGGTCGGCGGAGGCGCGCAGGTCCGAGGTGCCGTCGCCGTTGTCGGTGAGCTCGCCGAGCCAGCGCGGCACCTGCTCGGTGGACCCGGTGATCCGCACGACCACCTGGTGCGCCTGCGGCCGCGAGCGCAGCGAGGCGTCCACGAAGGTGGCGGCGTTCTCCGCCGGCAGCTCGCGCGGGGGCACCCGCACGCCGTTGGCGAACGGCCGCGACACGCGGTCGGCGCGGAAGGTGCGCCAGGCGCCGCGGTCGACGTCCCAGGCGACGAAGTACCAGCGGCGGCGGCGGGAGACGAGGCGGTGCGGCTCGACGAGCCGGCTGGTGCTCGCCCCGTCGTTGGCGGTGTAGTGGAAGCGCAGCTGCTCCGACCCGCGGCAGGCCTGCGCGATCGTCACCAGCACGTCCGCGTCGACGGTGTCCCGGTAGCCCGGCGCGGCCGGCAGCATCGCCGCGCCCACCGCGTCCACCCGGCGGCGCAGCCGGCCGGGCAGCACCTGCAGCAGCTTGGCGAGGGCGCGTACCGACGTCTCCTCGATGCCGGTCACGGCGCCGTCGGCGGCGGTGCGCAGGCCGACGGCGATGGCCACCGCCTCGTCGTCGTCCAGCAGCAGTGGCGGGAGCTGGGCGCCGGAGCTCAGCCGGTAGCCGCCGTGCGCGCCGCGCGTGGTGTCCACCGGGTAGCCCAGCTCACGCAGGCGCTCGATGTCCCGGCGCAGGGTGCGGGCGCTGACGTCCAGCCGCGCGGCGAGCTCGTCGCCGTTCCAGTGCCGGTAGGTCTGCAGCAACGACAGCAGCCGCAGCACCCGCGCCGTCGGGTCCATGCGCCCATCGTGCCAGCCGTTCCGGACGGATCCTGACCGCATTCGCCGCGGGTGTCGCCGCGGCTCGGCCGTTCGACCCACCCCGCTGCGGCAGCCCGGCGGTGTCACTCCGTGACTGACAGCGTCACCCTGAGTGTCACCCCATACCTAGGGCCAGCGGGGAAGGACGGAACGGGATGCGCGTGCTACGACTCGCCACCGCGGCGTTGCTGGTGTTCGGCGGGATCCTCGCCACCGGGACCCCGGCGGCCGCCCACGGGGGCTCCGACGTGGTGTACCTCTACAACCCGATCACCGACGGCGACGGCCAGCACGACGACGTCTCCGCCTGGTGGGCCTGGGGCGCCGTGGTGGCCCCGCCGTCCCACCACATCGTGTACTCCAACTGGGGCTGGATGAACGACTGGTCGATGGACATCTTCGCCCGCGCGCCGGGCCGTCCGGTGGTCACGCCGTTCGCGTACCGGACCAGCGGCGGGCACGTGGTGTCGTCCACCGTGGTCGGCATCGCCCCGGGCTGCGCGTCCGGCAACCTGGCCGACGGCGGCTACCGGGTGACGATCGAGGCGCGGAACACGGTGACCGGCGAGGTGCTCGCGCGGGCCGACCTCATGCATCTCACGAGCCTGCAGGTGGCCGTCGGTCAGCAGCTCGGTGGGTGGACCACGATCGGGTACACCTCGCGCTTCCGCTATTCCTCGTGCTACCAGGTGACGGACGACAGTGGCATCCACGTGCACTTCGAGGTCGTCAACCTGCACCGGTACGCGTGCTGGACGGCGCACGGCTACGGCGCCCCGCTGACCGAGCTGACGGTGATCGGCGCAGCCGCGACGCACTACGACGGCCAGCGCGCCCGGTGCTGAGCCGCCACGTCGCCGGGCGGCCGCGACCCGGTGCGGACGCGGCGAGGGCGCCCCGTGGCAGCCACGGAGCGCCCTCGCCGGGTGACGCCCGATCGGTCAGTAGAAGCAGCCCGTGGTGGGCAGCGACGTGGCGGCCGGCGGCGTGCGGCCGTCGTAGATCGCCAGCAGGAAGTTCTGCGGGCAGCGCGACGTCGTGCCGGTCCGGATGCCGAAGTGCAGGTGCGGCCCGGTCGAGTTGCCGGTGTTGCCGGTCGAGCCGAGGCGGGTGCCCGCGCTCACCCTGGCGCCACTGGCCACGGAGTACGCCGAGAAGTGGCAGTAGATGTAGACCGCGCCGTCGTCGCCGGTGAGGCGGTAGCCGAGGCCGCAGCTCGAGTCGTTGACCCGGTTGGCCACGCCGGAACGCACCGCGTAGGCCGGCGTACCGGTGCCGACCGGCAGGTCGATCGCCGGGTAGTCGTGGTGCGGGTCGTCGTACTCGCTGCGCGGCAGCGCCGTGCGTGGCAGCGGGAGCGAGAACGAGCCGCCGCCACCGCCGCCGGTGCCGCCGATCAGCGCCTGCCAGGTCTGCGGCCCGACGATGCCGTCGACGCTGATGGCGTTGGCCGACTGCACGGCGCGCACCGCGCTCTCGGTGGCCGGGCCGAACGCGCCGTCCACGGTGATGTTGTGTCCGAGCTTGCGCAGCGCGGTCTGCGCGGCGCGCACCGCGTCGCCGCTGGAGCCGTTGCGGATCGTGATGATCAGCGCGCCCCAGGTGTTCGGGCCGATGATCCCGTCGACGGTGAGACCGCGGGACTGCTGGAAGGCACGCACCGCGCTGTCGGTCGCCGGGCCGAACTGCCCGTCCGCCGCGATGTTGTGGCCGTGCTGTCGCAGCAGGTACTGCGCTGACGTGACGTTCGAGCCGGACGAGCCGGACGACAGCTGCGGCCACGCCGGCAACGCGCCGGCCGGCTGCGCGAGCCCGAGCATCATCGCGATCGCGATGGCCAGACCCGCCAGAGCGGTGGTGGGAAGGCGTCGTGAGATTTTCACGATAAGACGAATAGCACCGTTGACGTCCAACCCGTATCTGCCTTCCGGAGTAACTGCCCGGAATCCCCCGACAAAAGCGCGATCGGGCAGCCACAACTAGGCCGAACGGTCCCTGGCCAGCAACGATCCCCCCGGCGACAATGCGGGCCCGTTCCCGGAGCCCCTGTCGCAACAGGTCGCGCATTTCGCCGATGGCCGGTCCCTTGTTCGCACGAGCGCGGTCGTCCGGGAATCGCCCGGCCGTCCGCGGCCGGTGGTCAGCGACCGCCGGGGGGTTTGGGAGCGGGTGGGTCGGCGGGCGGAGCGGCCGGTGGCTCGGGGGGCGGGCCGGCGTTGCCGTTCCCGCCGCCGCTCCCGTTCTCGTTGCGGTTCTCGTTGGCGGGTGGGTCGGGGACCGCCGGCGGGAGTGGGCGGCCGGGCCGGGCCGGGCCGGGCGTGGGCAGGGCGGTGGGCCGGCGATCGGTGCCACGGGGGTCGTCGGGGCGTCCCGGCTGGGTGCCGGCGGCATCGTTCTCGTGCTCGGGTTCCCGGTCGTGGCCGCCCGGATCGGTGTCCGGGGTGTCGGCGACGAGGCCGGCGGGAGGGAGCGGTCCGGCGTAGGAGGACGGCGGGGCGGTGGGCGGCCGGCCGGCGCGGACGGACGAGGTGGCCGGCCCGTCGGAGGTCGGGTGGACGGTCACGGGGCCGAGGGCGGCGTCCGTGGACCGGTCGGCCGGGGTGAGGGCGATGACCAGGGCGGCGGGCGGCACCACGATCGCGGCGGCGGCGGGTTTGGCGAGCAGCCCGAGGCGGCGGGTGGCGGCGGCGAAGGCCAGGGCGGCGCTGCCGAGCAGGCCGAGGCCGCGCAGTGAGCGGCGGGCGCGTGTCAGGTGCGACTCCACGGAGCGGGCGGACAGGCCGAGGCGGCGGGCGACCTCACGGTGGTCCGGGGCGTCGCCGGCCGCGGCGGTGTCACCGATGGCGGCGCACACGGAGCGGGTGGACAGCGGCAGCCGCCGCAGCGTCGTCACCAGCCAGTGCGCGTGGGCACGGCCGACCACCTCGTCCTCGGGGCCGGCCTCCACCAGCGCGGTGGCGGGGGCAGGCACCAGGCCGGCGCTGTCCTCGCGGCGCCGGCGGCGGCAGAGGTCGATGAACCGATGGTGCGCGACGGTGGCGACCCAGGCGTCCGGGTGGTGGACCTCGGGGTGTTCGAGGAGCGCGGTGAGGGCGTCCTGCGCGCAGTCCTGGGCATCCTCGGGGCTGGCGCCGGCCGCGCGGCATCGGGCGAACGCCACGTGGCGCAGCCGCTCCAATTCCGACGGGTGGCGGCCGTCGGCGGGGGGGCGTGACCGTCGGGCGCCCGGCCCGGCGGGCGTTCCGCCGCG
>DASWTI010000593.1:0-4572 GCA_036402215.1 Pseudonocardiaceae bacterium | reverse complement strand
GCGCTCGTCGGCCTGGCCGGTCCGGTGCCGCCCGCCGTGCGCCGCGCCCTGCAGGAGATGGCCGCCGCGGCGTCCGCCTGACCCCGCCCGGGCGCACGGTGAACGAGAACGTCCCGTATCCACACCTTCGGCTGAACTCGCCGGGCAGCCTGGACAAGCGCCACGGAGGTGACCCAACGTACGGAGAACGTCACTCTCCCTGACGGTCCGTGACCCCCGACCTGGTTAAGGCGGCGACACCATGTCCGGCCGGCACATCGTCGACGAGATCATCCGTCGGTTCCCCGACTACGTGGACCCGGAGTCCGCGCGAGGCGTGCACGGCGTCGTCCGCTGGGAGCTGACGGGCTTCGACGGCGAGCCGGACGAGTTCACGCTCGTCGTCGAGGACGGCGAGGTCAAGGTGGACCGCGACCTGCCCGGCGAGGCCACCGTGACCCTGCGGCTCGGCGTGGTCAGCTTCCTCAAGCTCGCCGCCGGCCAGGGCGACCCGTCCACCATGGCGCTGTCCGGCGACCTGGAGATCCACGGCGACGCCTGGTTCGCGCTGGAGCTGCTCCGGCTGTTCGCCATTCCCTCCCGCAAGGGGACGCTGCGGGTGGGCGGCCCGGACAAGGTCGACCTCGGCGCCGTCGCCCGCCTGGTCCGCCAGGTGCCGGACCGGCTGCTGCGCCACCGGCTGCGCGGCGCCGTCCGCCGCATCCTGCTCGACGAGATCTTCCGGCGGCTGCCCACCTACCTGGACGCCGAGCGGGTCGCCGGCGTGGACGCGCTCGTCGCCTGGCGGATCAGCGGCGCCGAGGACGGCGGCCACGACGAGTACCGGACCCACATCCGCGAGGGCGGCTGCGTCGTGGGCGTCGTGGGCGTCCTGCCGGGGCGGCCGCGCACCACCATCCGTACCGACCCCACGCTGTTCTTCAAGCTGGTCACCGGCAACGCCAGTCCGGCGCTCGCCTACCTGCGGCGACGCCTGTCCGTGCGCGGCGACCTGCGCTTCGCGGCGAGGCTGCCGCGGATCTTCGACATCTCCACCGGCTGACTCCGCCCCGACCGCGCCACCTGCGCGTGCGTTGACTACGATCGTCCGCGCCAGCCTTGACCAGCGCCGACGCAGGAGGCACCACGTGACGGCCGTCGCACCGAAGCCGATCGCCACCCGCCCGTACCCGGCGCGTGAGGCGGCCAAGGGCTCGCGCCTGCTGGCGATGCTGCGCACCACGGACCACAAGGACATCGGCATCCTCTACCTGGTCACGTCGATGGCCTTCTTCATGGTCGGCGGCGCGATGGCGATGCTCATCCGCACCGAGCTCGCCCGCCCGGGGATGCAGTTCCTGTCCAACGAGCAGTACAACCAGCTGTTCACCATGCACGGCACGATCATGCTGCTGCTGTACGCGACGCCGATCCTGTTCGGCTTCGCGAACGCGGTGCTGCCGTTGCAGATCGGCTCGCCGGACGTGGCGTTCCCGCGGCTCAACGCCTTCTCCTACTGGCTGTTCCTGTTCGGCGGCCTGACCGTCATGGGCGGCTTCATCACGCCGGGCGGCGCCGCGGACTTCGGCTGGTTCGCCTACACCCCGCTGTCCGACGCGATTCACTCGCCCGGCACCGGCGCGGACCTCTGGATCGCCGGCCTGGTGGTCGCCGGTCTGGGCACCATTCTCGGCGCGGTCAACATGATCACCACGGTGGTCTGCCTGCGGGCCCCCGGCATGACCATGTACCGGATGCCGATCTTCACCTGGAACATCCTGATCACGAGCTTCCTGATCCTGATGGCGTTCCCGATCCTGACCGCGGCGCTGCTCGGCCTGCTGGCCGACCGGCACCTCGGGGCGCACGTCTTCGACCCGGCCAACGGCGGCGTCATCCTCTGGCAGCACCTGTTCTGGTTCTTCGGCCACCCGGAGGTCTACATCGTGGCGCTGCCGTTCTTCGGCATCGTCAGCGAGATCTTCCCGGTGTTCAGCCGCAAGCCGCTCTACGGCTACAAGAGCCTGGTCTGGGCGACCATCGCGATCGCCGCGCTCTCCGTGGTCGTGTGGGCGCACCACATGTACGCCACCGGCGCGGTGCTGCTGCCGTTCTTCGCGTTCACCACGTTCCTCATCGCGGTGCCCACCGGCGTCAAGTTCTTCAACTGGATCGGCACGATGTGGCGCGGCCAGCTGACGTTCGAGACCCCCATGTTGTTCTCCATGGGCTTCCTGGTGACGTTCCTCTTCGGTGGCCTGTCCGGCATCCTGCTGGCCGCCCCGGCGATCGACTTCCACGTCAGCGACACGTACTTCGTGGTCGCGCACTTCCACTACGTCCTCTACGGCACGATCGCGTTCGCCACGTTCGCCGGCATCTACTTCTGGTTCCCGAAGATCACCGGGCGAATGCTCGACGAGGGCCTCGGCAAGCTGCACTTCTGGGCCACGTTCCTGGGCTTCCACGCGACGTTCCTGGTGCAGCACTGGCTGGGCAACGAGGGCATGCCACGGCGCTACGCCGACTACCTGCCGGAGGACGGCTTCACCTTCCTCAACACGTTCTCCACGATCGGCGCGTACATCCTCGGGGCGTCCACGCTGCCGTTCCTCTACAACGTGTTCAAGAGCTACCGCTACGGCGAGCTGGTCACCGTGGACGACCCGTGGGGCTACGGCAACTCCCTGGAGTGGGCCACCTCCTGCCCGCCGCCGCGGCACAACTTCCTGGAGCTGCCGCGCATCCGCTCGGAGCGGCCGGCGTTCGAGCTGCACTACCCGCACATGAGCGAGCGCTTCCGGGCCGAGGCGCACATCACGCTCACCGGCAAGCCGGTCGCACACCCGACACCGACCCCTTCCGAGATGATCTCCGACGCCACCCAGGCCGGCGACGGGGACCCGCGCGCCCATTGATCGCCGCGTGCCGCGGCGGCGCCCGGTGACACGGTCCACCGCCGTCCTCGTCACGGTCACCGGCCCGGACAAGCCGGGTGTGTCGTCGGTGCTCTTCGCGGCGTTCACCCGGCACGGCGCCGACATCCTCGACGTCGAGCAGGTGGTGATCCGCGGCCGGCTCGTGCTCGGTGCCCTGGTCAGCACCCGGGACGACCCGGAGGGACTGCAGGAGGCCGTCGAGCAGGGCATGGCCAGCGTCGGCATGCACGTCGAGGTCGAGGTGGGCGCCGACCCGGCCGTCGCCAGCGGCTCCTCGCACGTCGTGGTGGTGCTCGGCGAGCCGATCACCGCGCGGGCGTTCGCCGAGGTGGCCCGCGCCCTCGCGGCCATCGGCGCCAACATCGACGCCATCCGCCGGGTGGCCGACTACCCCGTGACCGGGCTCGAACTGCTGGTGTCCACGAGCCGTCCCGGCGCCTCGGCGGCGGACCACGTGGCGGCCGACGCCGCGCTGCGCTCCGTGCTCGCCCAGGTGTCCGCGTCGGCCGGCATCGACCTCGCCGTGGAGCGGGCCGGCCTCGCCCGCCGGGCCAAGCGGCTCATCGTGTTCGACGTGGACTCGACGCTCGTCCAGGGCGAGGTCATCGAAATGCTCGCGGCGCACGCCGGCCACGAGGCGGAGGTCGCGGCGATCACCGAGGCCGCCATGCGCGGGGAACTGGACTTCGAGGCCGCGCTGCGCCGGCGCGTGGAGCTGCTCGCCGGCCTGCCGGAGTCCGCGCTCACCGAGGTGGCCGAGCGGCTGGAGCTGATGCCGGGGGCGCGCACCACCATCCGCACGCTGCGCCGAATGGGGTTCCGCTGCGGCGTGGTGTCCGGCGGCTTCGACCGGGTGGTGGCGCACCTCGCCGACGAGCTGGGCCTGGACTTCCACGCGTCCAACCACCTGGAGATCGTGGACGGCGTGCTCACCGGCCGGCTGGTCGGGCCGGTGGTGGACCGGGCCGCCAAGGCCGAGGCGCTGTGCCGGTTCGCCGAGGAGTTCGGCGTGCCGCTCGAGCAGTGCGTCGCGGTGGGTGACGGGGCCAACGACATCGACATGCTGTCCACCGCCGGGCTCGGGATCGCGTTCAACGCCAAGCCGGCGCTGCGCGAGGTGGCCGACACGGCGCTCTCGCACCCGTACCTGGACGCCGTGCTGTTCGTGCTCGGCGTGACGCGCGCCGAGGTGGAGGCCGCCGACCTGGCCGCGGGCTCGCCCACGCCGCGGCACCTGCCGTGACCGGCGGCGCGCCGACGGTGCTCGCGCCGCTGGCCGCGCGGTACGCGCACTGGCTGGGCCTGCCGGCCGCCGCCACCCACGACACGGCGGACGAGGACCCGGCGACCGTCATGGCCATGCAGGTCGTGCTGCGCGTCGAGCGGACCGCGCCACCGCCGCGCACCGCGCTGCTGGAGGCCGCGGCCACCGCCGCCCTCGCGGTGTGCCTCGACCCGCGCTCCGCCCCCGGCGGCGACTGGCACGAGCCGATGGCGACGTGGATCACCGGCCGTATCCGCAAGGTCACCCGTCGCGCCCGCGGCGCGCACTGGCAGGCCGTGCACACCCTCCCCGGCCTCACCCTCCCGCCCCCGCCGGCCCCGCCCGCCGGAGCCGGGCCGCCCCACGAGCCGGTCACGGCCGAGCCGCCCG
>DASWTI010000592.1:0-14848 GCA_036402215.1 Pseudonocardiaceae bacterium | reverse complement strand
GTCGCGGCCCGGCGGCGCTGGACCCGCACCTCATCGACCCGGGCGCCGCCCGCGTCGGCGAGCACATCGCCGCCCGGCTGCCCGAGCTGGTGCCCGGCGTGACGAACGCGGCCCCGGGCCCGTTCGGCCGCGACCTCTCGGCCGACGCGGCGTCGTTCAACGGACTGGTCTTCTTCCACGACGCCCAGGGACGGGCCGTCGTGGTGGTCGACTACCGGGAGAGCGGGAGCGGTAAGGCGTGCGAGCACTCCGTGGCGCCGGAGACCTGCACGGCGAGCACCTTGCCGGACGGCTCGACGCTGGAGATCGTCGAGCCCGTGGCCGTCGAGCCGGGGCGCCGGATGATCACCGTGCGGCACCTGCGGGTGAACGGCAAGTCGGTGAGCTTCTCGGCGTACACCTACGACGCCTTCGTCCCGGACCCGTCGCCGCTGGTCCGCGCCGACTACCCGCTGACGGTCGCCCAGCTCACCGCCCTCGCCACGGACCCCACCATCACGCTGTGAGGCCGCGCCCGGGCCGTCCGGGCCGCCCGTAGGCTGCCCGGCGTGATCCCGAACGTGCTCGCCGCCCGGTACGCCTCGGCGGAGCTGACCGAGCTGTGGGCGCCGGAGCGCAAGGTCGTCCTGGAGCGTGAGCTGTGGCTCGCCGTGCTGGCGGCCCAGACCGACCTGGGGGTCGACGTGCCCGCCGGGGTTCTGGCGGACTACCGGCGGGTGCTCGGCGTGGTGGACCTGGAGTCCATCGCGGCCCGCGAGCGGGTCACCCGGCACGACGTGAAGGCGCGCATCGAGGAGTTCAACGCCCTGGCCGGCCACGAGCACGTGCACAAGGGCATGACCTCCCGCGACCTCACGGAGAACGTGGAGCAGCTCCAGGTGCGGCGCTCGCTGGAGCTGGTGCGCGACCGCGTGGTGGCGGTGCTCGCGGCCCTGGCCCGCCGCGCCGCCGAGCACGCCACCCTGGTGCTCACCGGCCGCTCGCACAACGTGGCCGCCCAGGCCACCACCCTCGGCAAGCGCTTCGCAACCACGGCCGACGAGCTGCTCGTGGCCTTCACGCGCCTGGAGGAACTGCTCGCCCGCTACCCGCTGCGCGGCGTGAAGGGCCCCGTCGGGACGGCGCAGGACATGCTCGACCTGCTCGGCGGTGACCCGGCCCGGCTGGCGGCGCTGGAGTCGCGGGTCGCCGCGCACCTCGGCTTCGGCCAGGTGCTGACCAGCGTCGGCCAGGTGTACCCGCGCTCGCTCGACCACGAGGTGCTGTCGCTGCTCGTGCAGCTCGGCGCCGCGCCGTCCTCGCTGGCCAGGACCGTGCGGCTGATGGCGGGGCACGAGCTGGCCACCGAGGGCTTCGCGCCCGGCCAGGTGGGGTCGAGCGCCATGCCGCACAAGATGAACGCGCGCTCGTGCGAGCGGGTCAACGGGCTCATGGTGGTGCTGCGCGGTTACGCCTCCATGGCCGCCGAGCTGGCCGGCGACCAGTGGAACGAGGGCGACGTGTCCTGTTCCGTCGTGCGGCGTGTCGCCCTGCCGGACGCCTTCTTCGCGTTCGACGGCCTGGTACGGACGTTCCTCACCGTGCTCGGCGACTTCGGCGCCTACCCGGCCGTTATCGCCCGCGAGCTGGACCGGTACCTGCCGTTCCTGGCCACCACCAAGGTCCTCATGGCCGCCGTCCGCGCCGGCGTGGGCCGTGAGACCGCGCACGAGGCGATCAAGGAACACGCCGTCGCCGTCGCGCTGGCGATGCGGGAGGACGGCCGCCCGGAGAACGACCTGCTCGCCCGGCTCGCCGCCGACCCCCGCCTGGCCGGCGCCGTGTCGCCGGAGGAGATCCTCGGCGACCCGCTGTCGTTCACCGGCGCCGCCACCGCCCAGACCGCCGACGTCATCCACCGCGTCGAGGCCGTCGTCACCCGGTACCCCGAGGCCGCCGCCTACAGCCCCGGTCCGATCCTCTGAGAGGGCCGCTCCGACAACGTTCCACCAGGTTGCGACCGTGCGCCATCAGCATGTTGTCTCGTGGACACGTGTGTGCGGCCCGATGGTGGTGTGACCACCAGCCTGCTGCTGTCCGTGTCCGGGGTGGACGACCACACGGTGGACGGCTGCGCGGTCTTCGCCGCCGACGCGGCAGCCCTCGGCGTGCCGCTGTCGTTGCTCGTGGCACCACGGCCCCCGCGAGGACGCGGCCTGCGGCGCAGCGCCGAGTGGCTGCGTTCGCAGCGCGCCGCCGGGAGCGCCGTCGTCCTGCACGGGTACGACCACGTGCCGCCGCCCGGCCACGGCAGGCGCGCCGAGTTCGGCACCCTCCCCGCCCACGAGGCCGGCCTGCGCCTGGCCGCCGGCGTCGCGGTCCTCGAACGACTCGGCCTCCCCACCGACGTCTTCGCCCCGCCCCGCTGGCGCGCCTCCCCCGGCACCCTCGAAGCCCTCCGCCGACGCGGCTTCGCCATCTGCGCCACCGCCGTCGCCGTGCATGACCTGCAACTCGGCGTCGCCCGCCCCGGCCGCGTCCTCGGCATCGACCGCGACGGCATGGTCGCCCCCTGGTGGTGGCCTGACCGCTGGCGCGGCGTCGCCCGCCTCGCCCGCCGCCCCGGCATGCTCCGCCTCGCCGTAGAAGCAGACGCCGTCGCCGTGCCATCTCTCCGCCGCGCCATCCTCTCGGCCCTCGAAGTCGCCCTCGACAACGGCGCCACCCCCACCATCTACGCCGCCGCCCCCACCGCCCGCCGCCTGGTGTCCTGACCAGCACCTTTGCTCTGAGTACATACGTTCGTCGGTTCGCACCCACCAGCCCAACGGCCCGCCGGGCCGACGCCCGCCAGGCCAACGGGCTGCCGGGTCAACGCCCGCTGGGTCAACGCCCGCTGGGTCAACGGGCTGCCGGGTCAACGCCCCGCTGGGTCAACGAGCTGCCGGGCCAACCGGGACCGCCGCGCCTCAACAGCACCTCGGCCGACGTGCCGCCCCGCCGTGCTTCACCGTGCCCGTCCCGTGGGTTGTGTCGTCCGCGGGTCGCGCCGCCTCATGTCCCGGGTCGACGTCCCGCCAGGGGTGCCGCCGCCCGTCCGCTGTGCCCTGCTATGCCGGCCTGGGCTCGGCTCGCGGCGGACGCCGATGGTGTTCTGCTGGCCGCTTTGCTCTGAGTACTCACTGGATCGGGTGGGGCCGCGAGCACGCTCGGTTTGGGGTGCTCACCTTGTTGGTGGGGCCTTTGCCCTGAGTACTTGCTCGGTGGGGTGTGGTGGGGGTGGCTGTGCGTGGTCAGGGGGCGAGGGAGTTGAGGATGCGGGTGGATTCGGCGTACTTGGTGCGGAGGCGGGCGGCGGTGGCGTCGTCGAGGTTGGCGAGGCGGGCGGGCGAGCTGTTGTCGGCGATGTCGGCCCGTTTGACGGCGAGGGCCGTCGGGTTGGCGGCGACCCGGGCGAGGTAGTCGGGCTGCGGCTCGCCGGGCTGCTTGGTCAGCGCCAGGACGGCGTCCACCACGGCGGCGGGCGCCCCGGCGGCCAGGAGATCCGTGGCCGTGACGGCCGTGTCCTCGATGACGTCGTGCAGCACCGCGGCCATCCGCTCGTCGTCGGTGGTCACCGCCGCCATGACCCGCAGCGGATGCCCGAAGTATGGCCGCCCCGACTTGTCGACCTGCCCCTCGTGCGCCCTTCGCGCCAACTCCACCGCGTCGTCCACCGTGAACATCTCCACCTCACCACTCTCATGCCACGCGCCGGCACCGCCAATGCCATCAGAGTCGACGGCGTGGCGGCTGTCGCCCCTGCTCGCCGGCGCGGCGAGTCGACCGGGGGCGTTCGGTCGCACCTTCGTGGCTGTGGTGGCTGTGGTGGCTGTGCGGCGCGGTGCGGTGCGGTGCGGTTCGCTGACTGTCCGTTGCGGGGTTGCGGGGTTGCGGGGTTGCGGGGTTGCGGGGTTGCGGGGTTGCGGGGTTGCGGGGTTGCGGGGTTGCGGGGTTGCGGGGTTGCGGGGTTGCGGGGTTGCGGGGACAGGGGCAGCGGTGGCGGGCTGCCAAGGGGTTGGCCGGATGCCGGTCCGGCCGGGAGCGGAGCGCCAAGGGGCTACGTGGAGCGGTCCTGGTGACTACAGCGTGGACTCGACGCCGGGGGTGAGGACTTGGACGTCGGTGCGATCGGGGCTGAGGTTGGTGAAGAGGCCGTACATCATCTCGGGGCGGGACAGAACGGCTTCGTGGATGGGGACGGCGAGGCGGGGAGCGACGGCGCGCAGGTAGTCGACGGCTTCGGAAGCCTTGAGCCAGGGGGCGCCGGTGGGGAGGGCGAGGATGTCGACGGGGACGTCCGGCACGTGGAAGGAGTCGCCGGGGTGCAGCAGGGCGCCGTCCACCAGGTAGCCGACGTTGGGAATGACGGGGATGTCGGGGTGGATCACGGCGTGCCGGCCGCCCACGACGTCGACCTGGGTGCCGGCGAGGTCGAGTGACTCGCCGGGGGTCACGGCGCGCGCGGTGAGACCGGCGTCCGCGAGTTGGGCGGCCGAGGCCTCGTCCGTGATCAGCTCGGCCCCGGGGTTGGCGTCGAGCAGGGCAGGCAACCGCTCCACATCCAGGTGGTCGTAGTGCTGGTGCGTCACCAGCACGGCCGTCAGCTCCGTGGCCGACTCGAAGCCCGTGGAGAACGTTCCGGGGTCGATGAGCAGGCGGGCCGACCCGGTCTGCACCAGCAGGCACGCGTGGCCGAAGTGGGTGATCCGCATGCCGGTCAGAGTAATGACAGCAACTCGGCCTCCTCGGCGGCGGACAGGCCGGCGTGCCGCGTCCGGTCCAGGCCGAGCTCGCGCTCGGTGACCAACGCATCGGTGGCGGACTCCTCGAACGGGCGGATGCGGAGCCCGGCGGCGAGCGAGGCCGACACGTCGTGGCGCATGAAGCCCGCGTACTCCGGCCCGGGCGCCCACAGCGGCAGCGAGCGCGGTCCCGACCATGGGCTCACCGTGTGCTCGGCCAGGAACTCCGGCGACGCGCTCACCAGGTCGGGGTCGGGCGCGCCGACGGCGGCGGCGGTGCGCGCCAGCACCTCGGACCGCGGTGTCGGCCCGCACACCGCGTCGAACGTGCCGGCCAGCCGTTCCTCGGCCGCCAGCAGGATCCAGTCGGCCAGGTCACGCACGTCCACGAACTGCACGTCGTCGTCCACCGGCTCGGGGACGAGCACCGGGCCGCCGGCGCGGGCGAACCGGGCCGGCCAGTAACCGTGCCGGTCGGACACGTCGCCGCCGCCCACGATGAGCCCCGGCCGCACCAGGAACGCCGGCCCGCCGAACAGGGACGACACCAGGTTCTCGCTCGCCACCTTGGCCCCGCCGTACGCGTCCGGCGTGACCTCGGCGGGTCGCTCGTGCACCTCGGGCAGCACGCCGGCGGTCGCGGCGTCCTGCCCCGGCGTGCCGTGGTCGGCGTACACGCTCATCGAGGACACGAACGTCCAGTGCCGCGCCGTCGGTCCCACGACCTCCAGCGCGTCCCGCACCCACGGCGGGTCCATGGTCGCGACGTCCACCACGGCGTCGAAGTGCTCGCCGGACAGGGGCGCGAGCGCCGCGGTGCCCTCGGTGCGGTCGACGCGCACCAGCTCGGCGCCCTCGGGGACCGCGCCGGAGGTGCCGCGCGCCGCGCACACGACCGTATGACCGCGCCGGAGCGCGGCCGTCGCCACCGCCTTCGACACGAAGACCGTTCCGCCGAGCACGAGAAGTCGCATGGCCCCACCCTGACCGATCACCGGCGTCGGCGCGCGTCCTTCCGCGCTGGGCGAAACCGGCTACAGCAGGCACTACCACGGGGGTGGAGCAGGCACGAGAATTCGGACCGGGCCCGGCCGGGGCGGGCACCGCGCCGGTAACCTGCCGGTCGTGGCGCGAGTCGTGGTGGACGTGATGCCGAAACCGGAGATCCTGGACCCGCAGGGCCAGGCCATCGCCGGTGCCCTCGGCAGGCTGGGCGTGGCCGGGGTGGCCGAGGTGCGGCAGGGGAAGCACTTCGAGCTGGACGTGGCCGACGACGTGGACGACGAGACCCTGCACCGGATAGCCGGCACCGTGCTGGCCAACCCGGTGATCGAGGACTGGACGGTGCGACGCGCGTGACCCGGATCGGCGTCATCACGTTCCCCGGCTCGCTCGACGACGGTGACGCCGCCCGCGCCGTGCGGTACGCGGGCGCGACCGCCGTGCCGCTCTGGCACGCCGACGCGGACCTGCACGGCGTGGCCGCGGTCGTCGTGCCCGGTGGCTTCTCCTACGGCGACTACCTGCGGTGCGGCGCGATCGCCTCGTTCGCGCCGGTCATGACGGCCGTGGTGGCGGCGGCGCGCGGGGGCATGCCGGTGCTCGGCATCTGCAACGGCTTCCAGATCCTGTGCGAGGCGGGGCTGCTGCCGGGCGCGCTGGTGCGCAACGCGGGGCTGCACTTCGTGTGCCGTGACCAGCGGCTGCGGGTGCTCGCCGCCGACACGGCATGGACGTCCGGGTACGCGGCCGGGCAGGAGATCACCGTGCCGCTCAAGTCCGGCGAGGGCCGCTACGTGGCGACCGCCGGCGCGCTCGCCGAGCTGCGCGCCGAGGGCCGCGTGGTGGTCGAGTACGTGGGCGCGGCGCCGAACGGCGCGATGGACGGCGTGGCCGGCATCTGCTCGGCGGACCGCCGGGTGGTGGGACTGATGCCGCACCCCGAGCACGCCATCGACCCGCTGACCGGCCCCACCGCCGACGGCCTCCCGTTCTTCACGTCGGTGCTCACGGCCCTCGCCGGGGTGTGAGCCCACCGCCCCGCAGCACGACGGCGGTGACCGGCGGGAACGGGGTGTGACGGCGGCGTGGGAGCCGCCCGGTGGGGTCGCTGGGTAACGGTCGGCTCAGGCGTCCGAGGGGTTGACGCGGTAGTGGCGGATTCGGGCCGGGCCGGACGGGGTGGCCAGTTCGACGCGGGCCTGGGGGTTGTCCAGGTAGAAGTGCAGGGCGTGGAAGAGCACGACCGGGTCCGACAACAGGGTGGTGGTGGGGAGGCCGACGACCGTCGTGGGGCCGAAGCGGGGTTGCAGACGGGACCGGCGGGCGGGGGTGGCCCCGGGGATGGTGGCGGGGTCCGTGACGCCGATGGTGATCCAGTTGCGGCGGGGCGGTGGCAGCAGCGAGTACGGGACGCCGGTCGCGGCCTCGCCGGCGCGGATCTCGGTGATGCGGGACCAGGGGACGACCACCGGGCCGCCCTGGTCGGCGACGACGGCGGTGGGGGTGAGGGTGATGGTGGGGCGCCGGCCGAGCCAGTCGGAGGCGGTGCGGCGCAAGGGGAACTGGGTGCCGGTGCCGGCCCGGAGGCGGGTGGGGCGGGCCTCGGCGAGCCGGACCCGGACGGGGTGGGCGTCGGCGGGGCGCAGGGCGTAGACGAACACACCGGCGGCGAAGACCAGCAGCAACAGGCCGTCGGCCATGTTGTTGAGGGCCAGGGTCAGCGCGACGAGCACGCACACGACGCCGCTGATGACGGCGGGGCGGTACTGCGGGCCACGGGTCCGGCGGGCCCAGCCGGCAGGCCACGGCAGCGCGGCTCTCAGCCGCGCTCCACCGGTCGGCTCCGCGTAGGACATCAGCTCCGTAGATTACCGCCCGCGGCGCTACAGCGAGTGGCGAACCTCCCCTGGGGAGTGACCGGCCGGAGCGCGAGCCCGGCCGGGAAAGGGGACACGTAGGCTCCCGGCGTGACCGCGACCGCCGTTCCGCTCGACTCCGTGGCACACGCAGCGAGCACCCCGGACCTCCCGCAGCCGTACCGCGAGCTGGGCCTCGCCGACGACGAGTACGCCCGCATCCGGGAGATTCTGGGCCGCCGCCCCACCGAGGCCGAGCTGGCCATGTACTCGGTGATGTGGAGCGAGCACTGCTCCTACAAGTCCTCCAAGGTGCACCTCGCCTACTTCGGCGAGACCACGACGGACGAGATGCGGGCGGGCATGCTGGCCGGCATCGGCGAGAACGCCGGCGTGGTGGACATCGGCGGCGGCTGGGCGGTCACGTTCAAGGTCGAGTCGCACAACCACCCCTCCTACGTCGAGCCGTACCAGGGTGCGGCGACCGGCGTCGGCGGCATCGTGCGGGACATCCTGGCGATGGGCGCGCGGCCGATCGCGGTGGCCGACCCGCTGCGCTTCGGCCCGGCGGACGCCCCGGACACCCGGCGGGTGCTGCCCGGCGTGGTGGCCGGCGTCGGCGGCTACGGCAACTGCCTGGGCCTGCCGAACATCGGCGGCGAGGTGGTCTTCGACGCCAGCTACGCCGGCAACCCGCTGGTCAACGCGCTGTGCGTGGGGGCGATGCGGGTCGAGGACCTGCACCTCGCGCACGCCTCGGGTGCCGGCAACCGGATCATCCTGTTCGGCGCGCGCACCGGGCTGGACGGCATCGGCGGGGTCTCGGTGCTGGCCTCGGCGACCTTCGGCGGCGACGAGAACGACGCCGGCGGCCGCAAGAAGCTGCCGAGCGTGCAGGTCGGCGACCCGTTCACCGAGAAGGTGCTCATCGAGTGCTGCCTGGAGCTGTTCGCCGCCGAGCTGGTGGTGGGCATCCAGGACCTCGGCGGCGCCGGGCTGGCCTGCGCGACGAGCGAGCTGGCCAGCGCGGGCGACGGCGGGATGCGCGTTGAGCTGGACCGGGTTCCGTTGCGTGCCACCGGGATGACGCCCGCTGAGGTGCTGGCCAGCGAGTCCCAGGAACGCATGTGCGCGGTGGTCCGCCCGGAGCACGTCGAGGACTTCCTCGCGGTGTGCCGCAAGTGGGAGGTCACCGCGACGGACATCGGCGAGGTGACCGAGGGCGACCGGCTGGTGATCACCTGGCACGGCGAGCCGGTGGTCGACGTGCCGCCGCGCACGGTGGCCCACGACGGCCCGGTGTACCACCGCCCGGTGCAGCGTCCGTCCACGATGGACGATCTGATCGCCAACGACGCCAACGCCTTGCCGCGTCCGTCCACTGTGGACGAGCTGCGGGCGACGGTGCTGCGGATGGTGGCGAGCCCCAACCTGTGCTCGCGCGCCTGGGTCACCGACCAGTACGACCGCTACGTGCGCGGCAACACGGTGCTGGCACAGCCCGCCGACGCCGGCGTGGTGCGGGTGGACGAGGAGACGCACCGTGGCGTCGCGGTGGCCACCGACTGCAACGGCCGCTACTGCGCGCTCGACCCCTACGAGGGCGCCCGCGCGGCGCTCGCCGAGGCCTACCGCAACGTGGCCACCAGCGGCGCCCGCCCGGTGGCGGTGACCAACTGCCTCAACTTCGGCTCGCCGCAGGACCCCGGCGTCATGTGGCAGTTCCGGCAGGCGGTGCGCGGCCTGGCGGACGGCTGCGCGCACCTCGGCATCCCGGTGACCGGCGGCAACGTGAGCTTCTACAACCAGACCGGCGACACGGCGATCCTGCCGACGCCGGTGGTGGGCGTGCTCGGCGTGCTGGACGACGTGCGGCGGCGGATCCCGGCCGGGCTCGGCGGCGACGGCGACGCGGTGTACCTGCTGGGCGAGACGCGCGAGGAGCTGGGCGGCTCCGAGTGGGCGCACGTCGTGCACGGGCACCTCGGCGGCCGCCCGCCGGTGGTGGACCTGGACGCCGAGCGCGTCCTCGGCGAGGTGCTCGCGGCGGCGACGGACCTGGTGTCCGGCGCGCACGACCTGTCCGACGGTGGCCTGGCGCAGGCACTCGCCGAGGCCTGCCTGGTGCGCGGAACCGGTGCCACGGTGGAACTCCCGGGCGCGGACCCGTTCGTCGCGCTGTTCAGCGAGTCGACGGCGCGGGTGCTGGTCTCGGTGCCGGTCGGTCGCGCGGCGGAGTTCGAGGCGTTGTGCGCGACCCACGAGCAGCCGGTGACCAGGATCGGTACCGCCGGCGGCACCGTGCTCGCCCTGGGCGGGCTCGCCCCGATCCCGCTGGACGAGCTGCGGACCGCCTGGGAGACAACGCTTCCCGCCCTGTTCGACTGAGCACGCCGACGACGGGCACGGGACGCGTCAGACCACGGTGTTGATGATCCACGCCGGGTGGTCGGTGTAGCGCAGGCCGATCGACCGGGTGGACACGAACCGCAGGTCCGCCGTCATGAACCAGTGCTGCACGGAGCCGTCGCCCTTGCGGTACCAGCCGGTCGGCACGCACGTCTGGACGTTCGGGCTGCCGCCGTAGCGCAGGTTGAAGTCGCCGCCGATCGCGGTGGGCCGCCGCCCGCCGGCCGCCCACTGTGCGGGAACGATCTCGTTCAGCAGCTCACGGCACTGGGCCAGCGCCGTGGTCCCGCTGCTCGCGGCCAGGTGCGTCGTGCAGGCGTAGTAGTTGCCGACGGCGTGCGCGCACGCCCAGGAGCGCAACTCGTTGTTGCCGGCGGCCTGGTTGCGGTACCGCCCGCCGCTCGTGGTGACGCCCTGCCAGTCGGCGGCGCGCACGTGCCCGAGCACCGCGTTGCCGTAGTCGCCGCGCCCGCCGGTGCACTGGTACGGCCCGTTCTGCGCGGCGTTCCAGGCCGGCGAGAACGTCCAGAACGTCGGGTCGCCGGGCCAGGACTGGGCGAGCGCCGGGGCCAGCACGGTGGCGATGTCGGAGCGGCAGACCTCGTTGACCGTCACCACGTCGGGCCGTTGCGCGAGGATCACGTCGCGCGCCTCGGGAACCGAGCGCCCGCCCTGGTAGCAGCCGGCGAGGCCGCTGTTGCACAGGTTGAGCTGCAACCCGCGGAACGCGTAACCCGGTGGCAGGGCGGCACTCGCGGCCGGTGCCAGCACCGCGGGCAGCACGGCGAGGACGAGACCGGTGATCAGCGTCAGGACGAGCGGCGCGCGTCTCGGCACGGCCGCCAGCGTACGGCTCACGAAGCGTGTCCGGAAGATGACGATCGGTGCGGCAGTCGGCCGGGGGCGTCCGCCGCTGCGTGATGAGCCGTACGCTTTCCGTTGTGGAGAACGCGCAGTGGGTGCCCGGTGAGGTCGACGTCAGACGCCCCAGCGTGGCGCGGGTCTACGACTACTACCTGGGCGGCTCGCACAACTTCGAGGCCGATCGGGAGATGGCGCGCCGGGTGATCGAGATGTCCCCGAACGCCGTGCCGGTGGCCCGCGCCAACCGCGCCTTCCTGCGCCGCGCCGTGCGGTTCTGCATGGACGCCGGCATCCGGCAGTTCCTCGACATCGGCTCCGGCATTCCCACCGTGGGCAACGTGCACGACGTGGCCCAGCAGCTCGACCCGTCGGCCCGCGTGGTCTACGTGGACATCGACCCGATCGCCGTGGCGCACAGCCGCGCCATCCTGGAGGGCAACCCGAACGCCACCGTGATCCAGGCCGACCTGCGTGACCCCGCGGCGATCCTGGCCCATCCGGAGTGCGTGCGGCTGCTGGACCTGGACCGGCCGGTGGCCGTGCTCCTGGTGTCCGTCATGCACTTCGTCGCGGACTCCGACGACCCGGCCGGCATCGTGGGCCACCTGGCCGGCGCCGTGGTCCCGGACAGCCACCTGGTGTTCTCCCAGGCCACGCTGGACGGCGCGCCGGCCGTCAAGGTGAACTCCGCCAAGGAGTTGTACAGCCGCACCGACACCCAGCTCACGATGCGCAGCCGCGAGGACATCGAGAACATGCTGGCCGGCTGGGACCTGGTGGAGCCCGGGCTGACCTACCTGTCGTGGTGGCGCCCGGAGTCCCCGGACGACGTGGACCCGGACGCCCCGAGGTCGGTGTTCCTGGCGGCCGTCGGACGCAAGCCGTGATCCGCGAGGGGACCGGGGTGCGCGAGGGCTTCACCCACGGCTGGGCGAAGGCGGTGGCCGGGCTGAGCTACCTGCCCGTCGGCGTGGACGAGGCGCGCCGCCAGCTGACGCCGATCACCGAGGAACTGCTGGCCGCGCTGCGGTCCGAGCCGTTCACCGCCGCCCCCGGGCACCGGCTCGGGGAACGGCTGGTGCACCTCAACTTCACCGACACCGCGGCGCTGCGGGCCTCGCTGGAGTGGTTCGGCGCGCCGCTGCTGGAGCTGGCGGCCGCGGACGGCCTCGACCTGGTGGACCGGGAGACGCTGGGCGCCCGGCTGGCCGACCTGCGTGCCGCGTTCGCGGCCGGCTACGCCGACGGGCTGCGCGACCGCACCCGCGCCGAGCAGGAGACGATCAGCCGCGCCGTGCTGATGGCCCGCGACCACGCCGAGCAGGCGCTGCGGTCCAGCGAGGCCCGCTTCCGCGCGGTGTTCGAGACGTCCGCGATCGGCATCGGCATCGGCGACCTCAAGGGCCGGGTGACCGACGCGAACTCCGCGCTGCTCGACATGCTGGGCGTCCCGCTCGCCGAGCTGCGCGGCCGCTCGATCACCGAGTTCGTGCACCCGGACGACGTGGCCAGCGTGCGGCGTGCCCAGCGCGAGCTGCTGACCGGCGGCAACGGCGACCACGTGCGGCTGGACCGGCGCTTCTACCGCGAGCACGGCCAGGTGCTGTGGACGCACCTCACGCTCTCGCTCATCCGCGACGACCACGGCGCGCCGCGCTACCAGGTGGCGATGCTGGAGGACGACACCGAGCGGCACCTGCTGCAGACCCGGCTGCGCTACCAGGCGCTGCACGACCCGCTGACCGGGCTGCCGAACCGCGCGCTCTTCCTGGAGCGCATGGAGCAGGCGTTCGCCGCCGCGCCGGTCGACGGCCGGATCGGCCTGTGCTACCTGGATCTCGACGGCTTCAAGGTGATCAACGACAGCCTGGGCCACCACCTCGGCGACCAGCTGCTGCGCGCCGTCGGCACCCGGCTCGACCGCTGCGTGTCCGGGCCGAACCGACTGGTGGCCCGCATGGGCGGCGACGAGTTCGTGATCCTGGTGGAGCGCACCGGGAACACCGACGAGGTGGTGGCGGTGGCCGACCGGGTGCTCGCCGCGCTCGTCGAGCCGATCCGCATCGGGGGCCACGAGCTGGCCATCACCGGCAGCATCGGTGTCGTGGAGCGCGCGGTGGACGGCACCGTGCCGGCCGAGCTCATGCGCGACGCGGACATCACGCTGTACTGGGCCAAGGGCGAGGGCAAGGGCCGCTGGGCGCTGTTCGACCCGGACCGCACCGCGCGCGAGGTGGCCCGGTTCACCCTGTCCACGACGATGCCGGCGGCGCTGGAGCGCGGCGAGTTCCGGCTCGACTACCAGCCGCTGGTGCGGCTGCGTGATGGCGTCGTGGTGGGCGTGGAGGCGCTCATCCGCTGGCACCACCCGGAGCTGGGCACGCTGGCGCCCAACGAGTTCATCGCGCTCGCCGAGGAGACCGGCACCATCGTGCCGCTCGGCCGCTGGGTGCTCACCGAGGCCTGCCGCCAGGCCCGTGAGTGGTACGACCTGCTGGGCGACCGCGCGCCGTTCGTCAGCGTCAACCTGGCGGTGCGCCAGCTCGGCGACCCCGGGCTGGTGGACGACGTGCGGCGCATCCTGGACGAGGCCGGCCTGGCGCCCGGCCGGCTGCAGCTGGAGCTCACCGAGAGCGCGGTGATGACCCAGGTGGACGAGGCGCTCGGTGCGTTGCGGGCGCTCGCCGACATGGGCGTGCGGATCGCCATCGACGACTTCGGCACCGGCTACTCGAACTTGGCGTACCTGCGGCGGCTGCCGGTGCACGAGCTGAAGATCGCCGGCTCGTTCGTCGAGGGCCTGCGTGACGACGTCCCGGCTGACGGCGGGGAATCCTGCGCCGGGACGTCCGGCGCGGCGCGGCCGGACCCGGTGGACCAGCAGATCGTGGCCGCGCTGGTCTCGCTCGCCCACACGCTGCGGCTGACCGTCACCGCCGAGGGCGTGGAGACCTCGGCGCAGGCGTACAAGCTGCGTGCGCTCGGCTGCGACCACGCGCAGGGCTGGTTCTACGCCAAGCCCGCCGCGGCCGACGAGGTCACGCGCGGGATGACGAGCTGAACCCGGCCCGCCAGAAGGTCTCCGCGTACCGGGCGTGGCCCCGGTCGTTGGGGTGGAACAGATCCGCGGCGCGGTGGTCCAGCCCGGTGTGCCGGGTGACCTCGTCGAGCCCGACCGGCACCAGGTGCGGGTGCCCGGCCAGCACCTCGCGCAGCAGCGCCGCGGTCTCCCTGCCGCGCGCCGCCCGCCGTCCCCGGTGGAAGCGCGGCACGTCGGCCACCAGGGTGCCGGCCGGCAGCGCCGCGCACAGCTCGCCGAAGGTCGCGCGCAGCTCCGCGGCGGGCACCTTGCCGGCGTCGTTGGTGCCGACGGACACCGTGACCAGCGCTGGCGCCGGGTCCAGCGCCAGTAGCTCGGGCACCTGGTCGCGCAGTACGTCGGCCACCCGCACGCCGCTGCGCGACAGGTTCCGCACCCGCACCCGGCGCCCGGTCTCGCGCTCCAGCCGCGCGGCCAGCAGGCCCACGTAGCCGCGCTCCGGGTCGGAGGCGCCGATGCCCTGGGCGAGCGAGTCGCCGAGCGCGGCATAGGTCAGCTCGCCGGGGCGCAGCTCGCGCCGCTTCCAGCGCAGCCGGTACGGCTCCACGCTGGACGCCACCCGCCACCACCGGCGCGCCGCCCACAGGACGACCCCGCCGAGCACCCACACCCGCCACCGCACGGGTTCATCCAACCGCACGGTGCCCATGCCACCGTGCGGCCTTACTCACGCGCCGGGGTGCGTCGACGGGCCGGTGGGGGCACGCCCTAGCGTGGACGGGTGGCGGGGCGGAGCGTGGACGCGCAGGAGGTAAGGGCCGCGGTGCTCGCCGTGGCCGCCTGGCTGGACGCCGGCCCGGAGGCCGCGCGCGGTGGGGACGGCGGGGACGCGCCCGGCGCGGGTGGCGGCGCGG
>DASWTI010000591.1:0-2981 GCA_036402215.1 Pseudonocardiaceae bacterium | reverse complement strand
GCCGGCTCCGCCGCGGCCTGGGTGGCCGGCGTGCGGCTCGGCTGGGTCGAGCTGGTGCTGGTGGCCGCCGTCGGCCTCACCGCGCTGCTGTGCGGGGTGCTGCTGACGGTCGGCCGGGCCAACCTGCGGGTGGCGGTGCAGCTGCGGGCCCACCGGGTCATCGCGGGCGGCGGCACCGACGGCGCGGTCACCGTCACCACGCCGGCCCGGCGGCGGCTGCTGCCGGTCACCGTGGAGCTGCCGGTCGGCGAGGCCCTGCGCCGCTTCGACGTGCCGGTGCTCGGCGGCGGGCACGCGCACCGCGCCGTCTTCACCGTGGACACCGAGCGCCGCGGTGTCATCCCGATCGGACCGGCCACCACGGTCAACGGGGACCCGTTCGGCCTGCTCCGCCGCGCCGTGCCGTGGACCGGCGTGGTGGAGCTGTTCGTGCACCCCGTGACGGTGCCGCTGGAGCCGCTGGGGTCCGGGCTGCTGCGCGACCTGGAGGGCCGCACCACCACGGACATCTCGATGAGCGACCTGGCGTTCCACACGCTGCGCGAGTACGTGCCCGGCGACGACCGGCGGCACATCCACTGGCGGTCCTCGGCCCGCGCCGGCTCGGTCGGCCACGAGGGAAAGCTGCTGGTGCGCCAGTTCCTCGACACCCGCCGCGCCTGCCTGATGGTCGCGGTGGACGGCGACCCGGCGTCCTACCGGGCGGCCGGCGACGTGGAGCTCGCCATCTCGGCCGGCGCCTCGGTGGCGCTGCGCGCGATCCGCGACGAGCTGGACACCACGGCGGTCGTCGCCGACCAGGTGGCGCACGGCATGCCCGCGCACCTCACCCTCGACCGGTTCGCCCGCGCCACCCCCGGCCCGCTGCCGCTCAACGAGCTGGTGGCCCGCGGCCTGCGCGCCGCACCCGCGGTCACCACCGCGTTCGTCGTCACCGGCCCGCTGCCCGGCACCACCGACGTGCGGCGCGCGCTCACCCAGCTCCCGCCCGAGGTGAACGCCGTCGTGCTGCGCGTGGACGGTGGCGCGCCGGCCGCGGTGTCCGCGATCGGCGACCTGACCGTGCTCACCCTGGGGGCGCTCACCGAGCTGCCGCCGCTGCTGCGCCCGGGAGGCACCCGGTGAGGTCGTTCGTCCCCGCCAGGGCGGCCCTGGTGGACGCCGCGTTCCTGCTGGTGCTCGGCACGCTCGCGCTCGCCGGCTTCCGCAGCACGTACGACGGCGCGACGTTCCTGCTGGTCGGCGTGGCCGCGCTGGTGCTCGGCATCCTGGTCGGCCACGTCGCCGTGGTGCTGCGCCAGCCGATGATCACCGTGGCCGTGCTGACCGTGGCGGTGTTCTTCCTGCTCGGCGGCACGCTCGTGCTGGGCTCGCCGCCCACGGTGGGCGCGCTGCGCGGCCTGGCCGACGCGAGCGTGCACGGCTGGAAGGAACTGCTCACCACGCTGCCGCCGGTGGCCGGCGACGGGCCGCTGCTGGTGATCCCGTACATCCTGGGCCTGTTGTGCGGCGCCGGTGGCTTCACCCTGGCCCGCCGGGTGCGGCGCAGCGCGGCGCCGCTGGTGGCGCCGGTCGCCGTGCTGGTCGCGGTGATCCTGCTCGGGACGCCGGAGCCGGGTGCACGGCTCACCCAGGGCGTGGTGTTCGGCTGCGTGGCGCTCTGCTGGGCGGCGGCGCGCGACGCCCGGTCCCGGTCCTCGGTGCGCAGTGGCGCCGGCGTGCTGGTCCGGCTGGGCACCGGCACCGCGCTGCTCGCGGTCACCGCGGCGGTCGCGGCGTTCGGCGGGCCGTACCTGTCCGGCGGGGCCGATCGGTACGTGCTGCGCGAGCACATCACGCCGCCCATCGACCTCGGCGAGTACCCGAGCCCGCTGGTCGGCTTCCGCAAGTACACCAAGGACGCCAACCAGCTCTGGGACCAGCCGCTGTTCCGGGTGACCGGCCTGCCCGACGGCGCCGTCATGCGGATCGCCACGCTCGACGACTACACCGGCGCGGTGTGGGCCGCGGGCAGCCCGGACGCCGTGCGGGACAACAGCTTCCAGCGCGTCGGCGAGACCGTCCGGCAGGACGTCACCGGGCGCGCGGTGACCCTCAAGGTGACCGTCGAGGCGGCGTACGCGGCCTCCGACGACGTCAACGCCTGGCTGCCCACGGCGGGCGCGGTGACCGGCCTGGAGTTCGAGGGCGAGCGCGCCCGGCGCAACGCCGACGGCTTCCGCTACAACCTCGCCACCCGGTGCGGCGTGGTGCGCGACCGGCTCGCGGCCGGGGACACGTACACGCTGCGCGCCGTGCTGGACCCGGTGGAGCTGCCGGAGTCCGCGCAGCCGTTCGGCCACCCGACGCTGCGCGGCGACGCGCACTCGTTCCTGGCCGGCAAGGCGCTCGCCTGGGCCGGCGACGGCGCCGACGCGGCGGCCCGGCTGCGCGCCGTGGCCACGCACCTGCGGGAGAACGGCGCCTACAGCTCGGGCGGCCCGGGGGAGACGCAGTTCCTGCCGGGGCACGGCGTCGGCCGGCTCACCGCCTTCGTCAACGCCCGGCGCCCGGTGGGCGACGACGAGCAGTACGCGGCGGCGTTCGCCCTGGTGGCCAACAACCTCGGCGTGCCGGCGCGGGTGGTGCTCGGCGCCACCCCCGGCCCCGGCGGCGTGGTGCGCGGCCAGGACGTGCACCCGTTCGTCGAGGTGCACCTGTCGGACGGGCGGTGGGCGGCCGTCCCGCACACCGAGTTCACGCCGGACGTCTCGAAGAAGCCGGACGCCACGCCGCCGCAGGTCATCGAGAACACCGACGCCTCCGTGGTGCCGCCGCCGAACACGGTGCGCATCCCGGACTCGCTCACCGACTCCACGCAGGTCGACGGCACCGGCCGCTCCGGTGAGCCGGCCCCCGCCGCCGCGGCCGGGCTGCCCGGCTGGCTGGTCGCCGCCGTCACCTGGGGCGGCCCGCCGGTGCTGCTGGTGGCGCTCGTGGTG
>DASWTI010000590.1:0-10589 GCA_036402215.1 Pseudonocardiaceae bacterium | reverse complement strand
GGCGCGACGGCGAGTGCGGCGGCGGCGCGCGCCGTGCGCGACGGCCTCGGCGAACCCGGGGCGGGGGGCGACGCCGTCGGCGGCGTCACGGAGACGGCGGGTCAGCTGCTCGGTGTCCATCAGCGGGCTCCTTCCGGGCTGGTGGTGGGTTCGGCCAGTAACTGGCGCAGGCGGGCGAGGCCGCGCGCGGTCTGGCTCTTGACCGTGCCGACCCGGCAGTTCAGCGCGGCGGCGGTCTCGGCCTCGGTCAGGTCGTCGAAGTAGCGCAGCACCACGGCGGCGCGCTGCCCCGGCGCCAGCCCGGCGAGCGCGGTGACCAGCGCGTCGCGGTCGTCGACCCGGTCCTGCGGCACCGGTCCGTCCCGGTCGGCGGCGGGCGTGAGCTCCGTCTCGACGGGCCGCCTGCCGCGACGGCGCCACCGGTTGGTGGCCGCGTTGGCCAGGGCGGCCCGGGCGTACGCCTCGGGCGACCCCCGGATCCGCCGCCACTTCGGGTACAGCCGCTCCAGCACGTCCTGCAGCAGGTCCTCGGCGGCCGCCCGGTCGCCGGCGCACAGCAGGTACGCGGTGCGCAGCAGCGGACCCGAGCGCAGCCGCACGAACTCGGTGAACCCCTCGGGTTCGTCCGACATCGGTACTCCTTCCTCCCGCACACCCTGCTTCACACCCGGCGGGCGGGAAAGGTTGCGCGGCGGCGGGGGAGCACGACGGAGTGGCGCCGCTCACCTGGGGGAAGGGCGGCGGCAACGGAGCGCGGTACGGCAACTAGGATGCAACTATCGTCCGCAGGAGTTGGGAGACGTCGCGTGGCCGAGATGACCGTCGAGCTCGTCGCCGTGGAGCGCCGCCTGTGGTCGGGGACGGCCACCATGGTGATCGCCGAGACGATCGAGGGTGAGCTGGGCATCCTGCCGGGTCACACGCAGCTGCTCGGCCAGCTCGTGGAGGGTGGGGTGGTCGTCATCCGCACCACCGACGGCGGCGACGTGACCGCGGCGGTGCACGGCGGCTTCCTGTCGGTCAACGACAACCGGGTCAGCATTCTCGCCGAGGGCGCCGAGCTGTCCGAGGAGATCGACGTCGCCCGGGCCGAGCGTGCCCTGGAGAAGGACGACGAGGACGCCAGGGCCAGGGCGAACGCCCGGCTGCGCGCCGCGGGTCAGCGGGGCTGAGCCGGCCGGGCCGGGCCTGAGCGCGAGGCGTGGGCGTGCCGGTGGGGATCACCGAGGCCGTCGGGCTCGTCGTGCTGGTGCTCGTGCTCGTCATCGTGCTGCTCGCCTGGCGCCGGGTGCGCCTGGTGCGCCGCGGCGGCATCGACGTCGCGCTGCGCTCCCGCCCGGACCGCGAGGCCTCCCGTTGGCACCTGGGCATCGCCCGCTACCAGGGCGAGGAGTTCGTCTGGTACCGCGTCACCAGCCTGCGCAAGGGTCCCAACACCGTGGTGCGCCGCGGTGACCTCACCATCGCCGGCCGCCGGTCGCCCACCGGCTCCGAGGCCTACGCCATGCCGTCCGGCGCCACCGTGCTCTGCTGCCAGGGCGGCGACGACGGCCCGTTCGAGATCGCGATGACCGCCGACGCGCTCACCGGCTTCCTGTCCTGGCTCGAGTCCGCGCCCCCCGGCCGCCAGGTGCCCTGGGCCTCCTAGGGCCCGCGACGCCCAGCGGCGACCGGCGGTTACTGGGTGTCGCCGCCCGGCTTCCAGAGCACGTCGCCGTCCGGGTTCGCCAGGCGTCCCAGGATGAACAGCAGGTCGGACAGGCGGTTCAGGTACTTCGCGGTCAGCGGGTTGGTGCGCTCGGCGTCCACCTCCAGCAACGCCCACACGCTGCGCTCGGCCCGCCGGGCGACCGTCCTGGCCACGTTCAGCAGGGCCGCGGCCGGGGTGCCGCCGGGGAGCACGAACGAGCTCAGCGGCGTGAGCCGGGCGTTGAACTCGTCGCACCAGTTCTCCAGCCGCAGCACGTACTCCTCGGTGACGCGCAGCGGCGGGTGCTTCGGGGACTCGACGATCGGGGTGCACAGGTCGGCGCCCACGTCGAACAGGTCGTTCTGCACGCCGCGCAGCACCACCGCCACGTCGCCGGCCGGGCGGCCCAGCGCGAGCGCCGCGCCGATCGCCGAGTTCGTCTCGTCGCAGTCGGCGTACGCGACGAGCCGCGGGTCGGTCTTCGGCACGCGGCTGAAGTCGCCGAGCGCGCTCGTGCCGTCGTCGCCCGTCCTGGTGTAGATACGCGTGAGGTGCACGGCCATGCCTGTCACCCTACGGGCCGGGAGCCGTTCTGCCGGCAGTCGTAGGCTGCACCCCCGTGAGCGAGCATCTACGGGTCCACGGCGGAGCCCGCCTGGCCGGTGAGGTCGCCGTCGTCGGCGCCAAGAACAGTGTCCTGAAGCTGATGGCCGCCGCGCTGCTGGCGGAGGGCACCACCACCATCACCAACTGCCCGGAGATCCTGGACGTCCCGCTGATGGCCGACGTGCTGCGCAGCCTGGGCTGCACGGTGACGATCGACGCGGACGCGGTGACCATCACCACGCCCGCGGACCTGGAGCCGGAGGCCGACTACGCGTCGGTGAGCAAGCTGCGGGCCTCGGTGTGCGTGCTGGGGCCGCTGGTGGCCCGCTGCAAGCGCGCCATCGTCCCGCTGCCCGGCGGCGACGCCATCGGCTCGCGGCCGCTGGACATGCACCAGAGCGGGCTGCGCAAGCTCGGCGCCACCAGCTCCATCGAGCACGGCCGGCTGGTCGCCGAGGCCGGTGACCTGCACGGCGCGCAGATCTGGCTGGACTTCCCGAGCGTGGGCGCCACGGAGAACATCCTGATGGCCTCGGTGCTGGCCGACGGCACCACGGTGATCGACAACGCCGCGCGCGAGCCGGAGATCGTCGACCTGTGCGTGATGCTGCAGCAGATGGGCGCCAAGGTGGAGGGCGCCGGCACCTCGACGCTCACCGTGCACGGCGTCGACTCGCTCAGCCCCACCGAGCACCGGGTGATCGGCGACCGCATCGTGGCCGGCACCTGGGCGATCGCGGCCGCCGTCACCCGGGGCGACGTGTGGGTGCGCGGCGTGGATCCGCACCACCTGGACCTGGTGCTGGAGAAGCTGCGCATGGCCGGGGCCGAGGTGACCATCGAGCCGGACGCCTTCCGCGTGGTGATGACCGGCCGGCCGCGCGCCGTCGACTTCGTCACGTTGCCCTACCCGGGCTTCGCCACCGACCTGCAGCCGATGGCCATCGCGCTCTCCGCGGTGTCCGAGGGCACCTCGATGATCACCGAGAACGTGTTCGAGGCGCGCTTCCGCTTCGTCGAGGAGATGATGCGGCTCGGCGCCGACGCCCGCACCGACGGCCACCACGCCGTGGTGCGCGGCGTGGAGCGGCTGTCCAGCGCCCCGGTGTGGGCCTCCGACATCCGGGCCGGCGCCGGGCTGGTGCTCGCCGGGCTGTGCGCCGACTCCGTCACCGAGGTGTGGGACGTCTTCCACATCGACCGCGGCTACCCGAGCTTCGTGGAGGACCTCAACCGGCTCGGCGCGTCCGTGGAGCGGGTGGCAGCCGCCCCGGAGCGCTGAGGCCGGTCACTCGGGGTCGGCGGTCACTTCCTCCAGCCGCCCGGTCGCGACGTCGAACACGAAGCCGCGGATGGAGTCCCGGTGCGGCACGAACGGGCTGCGCCGGATGCGGGTCATGGACTGCCGAAGGTCCGACGGCAGGTCGGTGAACGACTCGATGGCCCACGGCGGCTTCATGCCCACGTCCTGGTGCAGCGCGTTGCGGAACTCGTCGTCGGTGAACGTGAGCATGCCGCAGTCCGTGTGGTGGATGAGCACGATCTCGCGGGTGCCCAGCATGCGCTGGCTGATCGCCAGCGAGCGGATCGCATCGTCGGTCACCACGCCGCCGGCGTTGCGGATGATGTGCGCGTCCCCGTCGGCCAGGCCGAGGACGCGGTAGAGGTTCAGCCGGGCGTCCATGCAGGCCACGACGGCCACGCCCCGGGCGGGGCGCAGCGGCAGCGGGCCCTGGAACGACTCGGCGTAACGGGTGTTGTTGCGCAGCAGGTCATCGATCACGCTCACGTACGGAAGTACACCGCATCGCCGGGCGTCCCGCTGCCTGGCCCATGTGCGCTCTCACCCGTGTGAGTAAGCGCACCGGTCGCTCTCGGTTACCGCCGAGTAGGCTCCGGACCACACAGCCGTGAGCGGAGGTGGCCAGCCCATGCCGTACCCGTCCGACTCCGAGCGCGACCGCCCCTGGGTCATGCGGACCTACGCCGGGCACTCCTCGGCCGCGGCGTCCAACGCGCTGTACCGCCGCAACCTGGCCAAGGGCCAGACCGGCCTCTCGGTGGCGTTCGACCTGCCCACGCAGACCGGCTACGACCCGGACCACGAGCTGGCCCGCGGTGAGGTCGGCAAGGTCGGCGTGCCGGTGAGCCACCTCGGCGACATGCGGGCGCTGTTCGAGGGCATCCCGATGGCGCAGGCCAACACCTCGATGACGATCAACGCCACCGCCATGTGGCTGCTGGCGCTCTACGTGGAGGTGGCCGGCGAGCACGGCGCGGACCTCGCCGAGCTGGCCGGCACCACACAGAACGACATCGTCAAGGAGTACCTGTCGCGCGGCACGTACGTGTTCCCGCCGGGTCCGAGCCTGCGGCTGATCACCGACACGGTGGCCTGGACCGTGGCCAACGTGCCGCGCTGGAACCCGATCAACATCTGCTCGTACCACCTGCAGGAGGCCGGCGCCACGCCCGTGCAGGAGGTGGCGTACGCGCTGTGCACGGCGATCGCGGTGCTCGACGCGGTGCGCGACTCCGGCCAGGTGCCCGAGGCCGAGTTCGGCTCGGTGGTGGCGCGCATGTCCTTCTTCGTCAACGCCGGCCTGCGGTTCGTGGAGGAGATGTGCAAGATGCGCGCCTTCACCCAGCTGTGGGACGAGCTGTGCCGCGACCGGTACGGCATCACCGACCCGCGGCAGCGCCGCTTCCGCTACGGCGTGCAGGTCAACTCGCTCGGCCTCACCGAGGCGCAGCCCGAGAACAACGTCCAGCGCATCGTCCTGGAGATGCTGGCCGTGACGCTGTCCCGCGACGCCCGGGCGCGGGCCGTCCAGCTGCCCGCGTGGAACGAGGCGCTCGGCCTGCCCCGGCCGTGGGACCAGCAGTGGGCGCTGCGGATGCAGCAGGTGCTCGCGCTGGAGACCGACCTGCTGGAGTACGAGGACCTGTTCGAGGGCTCCCGGGTGGTGGCCGCGAAGGTCGCCGAGATCGTGGCCGGGGCCCGCGCCGAGATGGACCGCGTGCAGGCCATGGGCGGCACCGTGGCCGCCGTCGAGTCCGGCTACATGAAGTCCGAGCTGGTGTCCTCGCTCGCCGAGCGCCGCCGCCGGATGGAGAGCGGCGAGGACGTCGTGGTCGGCGTGAACCGCTTCGAGACCACCGAGCCGAGCCCGCTGCAGGCCGAGGGCGCCGCGGCCATCCAGGTGATCGACCCGGACGTGGAGCGCGCCGCGGCCGAGGCGGTGCGGGCCTGGCGGGCCGGCCGGGACGGCGCGCTGGTGGCGGCCGCGCTGGACGGGCTGCGGGACGCGGCGAAGACGGACGCGAACCTGATGCCGGCCACCCTCGCCTGCGCCAGGGCCGGGGTGACGACGGGGGAGTGGGCCGCGGCGCTGCGCGAGGTGTTCGGCGAGTACCGGGCGCCGACCGGGGTGGCCGGCGCCGCGCCGTCGGGCTCGCCGGGCTCGGCCGTTGACGACATCGCCGCGGTGCGCGAGCGGGTGCGCGAGGTGGGCGCCGAGCTGGGCACCCGGCTGCGGATGCTGGTCGGCAAGCCGGGGCTGGACGGGCACTCCAACGGCGCCGAGCAGGTGGCCGTGCGGGCCCGCGACGTCGGCTTCGAGGTGGTGTACCAGGGCATCCGCCTGACGCCGGCGCAGATCGTCGCGGCCGCGGTTCAGGAGGGCGTGCACGTCGTCGGGCTGTCCGTGCTGTCCGGCTCGCACCTGGAGGTCGTGCCCGCGGTCGTGGAGGGCCTGCGGGCGGCCGGCGCCGACGACGTGCCGGTGGTGGTCGGCGGCATCATCCCGCCGGACGACGCTCGGCTGCTGCTCGACGCCGGGGTGGCGAAGGTGTTCACGCCCAAGGACTACGGGCTCACCGCGATCATGGCCGAGATCGTGGAGCTGGTGGCGGCTCAGAACTCGCCGGTCAGGTAGTGCTGCAGGGCCGGGGCGTAGGCCGCCACCAGCGTCTCCGCCGCGGCCTCGGTGAGCGGCCGCAGCCCGACCACCGCCATGGCCATCGCGAGGCCCATCACCTGTGACGCGCACAGGGCCGCCCGCAGCCGCGGCCGGTCGGCGTCCAGGCGGGCGGCCACCCGCTCCAGCACCGAGCGCGTGTAGAACTCGCGGAACAGCGTGGCCGCCTCCGGGTGCGCGGCCGCGGAGCGCAGCAGCGCCAGCATCGGCGCTGCGCGGCGTTCGTCGCGCAGCAGGCCGACGAACAGCCGGGCCAGCCGCTCCCCGAGCCCGTCCGGGCCGGGACGGAGCAGCTCGGGCACCACGGTCGCCGGATCCACCAGCAGGTGCATGCAGGCGGTGAACAGCCGCTCCTTGGTGCCGAAGAAGTGGTGCACCAGCGCCGGGTCCACCCCGGCGTCGGCCGCGATCGCCCTGATCGTCGTGCCGTCGTAGCCCGAGGCGGCGAACCGCGCCCGGGCCGCCGCCAGGATCGCCTCCCGGCTCCCGCTCTCCCCTCGCCGCCGCCCGGTCCGCCGCGCTCCGCCCTGTCGTCCGCCGGCGCCGGTTGTGTCCACGGCCGTCAGCCTAACTCATCGCTTGTTGACTTCAACGCCCGATGAGTTCTAATCTCAGCTCACGTTGAATTACTCCCCGACCCAGGAGGACCCCATGACCACCCCACGGCCCGCGGCGCTCGTGGTGCTGGCGGTGCTCGCCGGCACGCTGGTGGCCGGGCTGCTCGGCCTGCTCACCTCGGGCGTGCAGGCCACCGTGGCGCCGGACCGGGTGCCGGTGGCGCTGGCCCTGCCGGACGACGCGCCCGGCCCGCTGCGGCAGGTGGCCGAGCGGGTCACCGAGCAGGGCGGCGACCAGGTCGCCTGGCACCTCGTCACGCCGGAGCGCGCCGCCGCCCTGCTCGCCGACCGCGACGTGTACGGGGTGCTGGCGTTCGAGCTCACCCCGGACGGCCTGGCGCCCACCGTGACGGTGTCCGGGGCGGTCAACCCGTCCGGCACCCAGGTCGCCCAGCAGCTCCTCACCACCGCCGGCCAGGCCGCCTCCGCCGCGGCTGCCGAGCGGCTCCCCGGCGCGACCGCCCGGCCGGCGACCGTCATCACCGAACACCCGGCCTCCGCCGCGGCGCGCGCGGTGCCGCTCGCGGCGAGCCAGCTGCTCTGGATCGGCTGCCTGGTGGGCAGCGTGCTGCTCGTCGGCCTGACGCACCGCACCGGGCGGCGGTTCGGCGTGGGCGTGCGGATCGGCACCACGCTCGCCGTGCCGGTGGGGGTGGTCGGCGGCCTGCTGGCGCTGATGGCGCTCTGGGACTCCGGGCTGCGGATGGACGCCCGGCTGGTCGGCTTCCTGCTGCTGGTGGCGCTCGCGTTCGCCGCCGTCCAGGGCGCGGTGCTGCGGCTGCTCGGCCTGGCCGGCATGGCGGTGCTGGTGCCGCTGTTCCTGATCGCCCCCGCGGTGGCCGGCCAGGTGCCCGAGCTGCTGCACCCGGCGTACCGCACGCTGCTCTGGTCGTGGACGCCGTTCCGGTTCTCCACCGAGGGCGTGCGCTCGCTGCTGCTCATGGACCACGTGCCGCCGGACGTGCGCACGGCGATCTGGGTGCTGGCCGGGCTGGCGGTGGCCGGGCTCGCGGTGCTGCTCTGGCCGTCCCGCCGCGGCGCCGTACCGGCTGCCGACGGGATGCCGGAGCGGGCGCCCGGCGCGTAGCGTGCCGGGGGTGGCCGAACTCCAGCACGTGCTGATGAAGCACGAGGGCGACACCGTCCGCATCACGATGAACCGGCCGGCGCGGCGCAACGCGCTGTCCGCCGACCATCTCGCCGAGCTGCTGTCGGCCTTCACCGAGGCCGGCGGCAGCTCCGCGTCCGGCATCGTGCTGGCCGGGAACGGCCCGGTGTTCTCGGCCGGCCACGACTTCGCGGACGTGGCCGCGCGCGACGCCGACGGGGTGCGCGAGCTGCTGGAGCTGTGCACGCGCCTGATGCGCACCATCCAGTCCGTGCCGCAGGTGGTCATCGCCCGGGTGCACGCCCTGGCCACCGCGGCGGGGTGCCAGCTCGTGGCCTCGTGCGACCTGGCCGTGGCCGCCGACTCCGCGGGCTTCGCCCTGCCCGGTGGCAAGGGCGGCTGGTTCTGCCACACGCCGGCCGTGCCGGTGGCGCGGTCGATCGGCCGCAAGCGCCTGATGGAGCTCGCCCTCACCGGCGACGTGATCGACGCGGCCACCGCGGCCGACTGGGGCCTGGTCAACCGCGCCGTGCCGGACCAGGACCTGGACGCCGAGGTGGACGCCCTGCTGGCCCGCGCCACCCGCGGCAGCCGGGACTCCAAGGCCCTCGGCAAGCGCATCCTCTACGCCCAGCTCGACCGCCCCGAGGACGACGCCTACGACATCGCGGTCCCGGCCATGACCGACGCCTCGCAGACCGCGGACGCCCGCGAGGGCATGGCCGCGTTCCTGGAGAAGCGCCACCCGAACTGGGGCTGAGCGCCGCCGCCGGTCAGCGGCGCTCGTGCAGCAGCAGGATCGCGTAGGCGGCCAGGGTCTGGGCGTCGCTCACGGTGCCGGCGGCGATCATGGACTCGAACTCGGCGCGGGTGAACCAGGCGGAGCGCATGTCCTGCTCCTCGTGCTCGCGCTGCGGCGGGCCCTCGGTGAGGCCGGTGGCCAGGAACACCCGCCCCCGCTGCGAGGTCATGCCGGGGGCGGTGTCCAGCACGCCGATCTCGGTCATGCGGGCGGCCACCAGGCCGGTCTCCTCGCGCAGCTCGCGCGCGGCCAGCTCGGCCGGCGCCGGCTCGGCGAGGTCCGGCGCGGTGCCCTGCGGGAACTCCCAGCGACGGTGGCCGAGCGGGTACCGGTACTGCTCCACCAGGTGCAGCCGGTCGCCGTCCGCGGGGATGATCAGGGCGTAGGTCGGCTTGTCCACCACGCAGTAGATGCCGTCGCTGCCGTCGCCGCGCCGGATGGCGTCCTCGCGCACGGACAGCCACGGGTTCACGTACACCTGCCGAGTGCCCACGGTCTCCATGGGGCGGCACGCTAGCCTGACGCCGTGCGCCTGGTGATCGCCCGCTGCGAAGTCGACTACGTGGGCCGCCTGACGGCGCATCTCCCGATGGCCACCCGGCTGCTGCTGGTGAAGGCGGACGGTTCGGTGAGCATCCACGCCGACGACCGCGCCTACAAGCCGCTCAACTGGATGAGCCCGCCGTGCACCCTCCGCGAGGAGGACGGCCGCTGGACGGTCACCAACAGCGGCGGCGAGCAGCTGCGGATCACCCTGGGCGACGTGCTGCACGACTCCACGCACGAGCTGGGCCAGGACCCCGGCCTGGTCAAGGACGGCGTCGAGGCGCACCTGCAGAAGCTGCTCGCCGAGCACGTCGGCACGCTGGGCGACGGCTGGACGCTCGTCCGCCGTGAGTACCCCACCGCGATCGGCCCGGTCGACCTGCTGTGCAAGGACGCGGCCGGCGTCACGGTCGCCGTGGAGATCAAGCGCCGCGGCGAGATCGACGGCGTCGAGCAGCTCACCCGCTACCTGGACCTGCTCAACCGCGACCCGCTGCTCGCGCCGGTGAGCGGGGTGTTCGCCGCGCAGCAGATCCGCCCGCAGGCGCGCACGCTGGCCACCGACCGCGGCATCCGCTGCGTGGTGCTCGACTACGACGCCCTGCGGGGCACCGACAGCGACGAGCTGCGGCTGTTCTGACGGGGGTCGGGTGCGCCGGTCGAGGATCCTGCCGCTGCTGGTGGTCGCGCTCGCGGCCGCCGGCTGTCAGGGCCCCGACCTCGCCAGGCGCACCTACCCGCGGACGGCCGTGCCGGCCGGGCAGGGACCGGCGGTGCCGTCCGGTCTGACCGCCGAGACGCTGCGGCTGATCGATCCGTGCGCGCTGCTCGACCCGGCGGCGCTCGACCAGTTCGGCGAGATCGCGGAGAACGTGCCGCAGGATTTCGGCGGCTGCCGCAACTACATGACCACCGACGACGGCGCCGAGCTGAGCTTCACGGTCCGGGTCGGCCAGAGCGCCGGTGGCACCGATGCCGCCGAGGCCACGAAGACGCTGGCCGGTTTCCCCGCCGAGACCAACACGGTGGACGGCGCGTGCTTCGTCACGCTGCTCGTCGAGGAGCCCGAGCCGGACCTCGGCGTGGAGCTGCAGGTCGGGCTGGACGACGGGGACGCCTGCGAGCCGGCCCGCGCGGTGGCCACCAGGATCGGTGAGCTGCTGCGCGCCGGCGCCCCGCGCCGTACCCCGGCGGCGGGGTCGCTGCTGCCGCTGGACCCCTGCGCCGCGGCGGGGGAGCT
>DASWTI010000589.1:0-4940 GCA_036402215.1 Pseudonocardiaceae bacterium | reverse complement strand
GGACGGGCTCGGCCGGGAGCTGCGGGCCGCGGCCGACGCCGCGGAGAGCGCGCCGCCCGCCGAGCGGGAGGCCGCGGAGAACGAGCTGACCCGGCTGCTCGCCGCCCTCGACGAGGTGCCCGCCGACCTGCGGGCCGAGCTGGTGGAGGCCGAGCAGCGGGTGCTGCTCTCGCGCCGGGTGCACAACGACGCGGTGCGCGACACGCTGGCGCTGCGGGCCACCCGCCTGGTCCGCTGGTTCCGGCTGGCCGGCACCGCGCGGGCGCCACAGTACTTCGAGATCGCCGAGGACCCGCTGACCGCCCGCCCGCCCGCCGCCGGACCGGTGCCGACCCCGCGCACGTCCGCCCGGGTGCTGCTGCTGGACCCGGACGGCCGGGTGCTGCTGTTCGAGGGCACCGACCCGGCCCACCCCGACCGGCCCTACTGGTTCACCGTCGGCGGCGAGGTGAACGACGGCGAGGACCTGCGCGCCGCCGCCGTCCGCGAGGTGCGCGAGGAGACCGGGCTGGTGCTGCCGGAGGGCGCGCTGGTCGGCCCGGTCGACCACCGTGAGCACGTGTTCGGCTTCGACGGGGCGGTGTTCGCGGCCAGCGAGTGGTTCTTCGTCGCCCGGTGCGCGGAGCCGGTCGAGGTGCTGGCCGACGGCCGCGAGGAGATCGAGCACGCCATGATCCGCCGGCACCGGTGGTGGAGCGAGTCCGAGCTCCGCTCCACCACCGAGACCGTGTACCCGGCCGGCCTGGTCGACCTGATCACCGACCGGCCCGGCTCCGCCTAGCGCGCGACCGACGCGGCCAGCGCCTCCGGCAGTGGCTCGTAGCGGGCGAACCGGCGGCTGAACGTCGCCGTCCCCGAGGTGAGTGAGCGCAGGTCCACCGCGTACCGCAGCAGCTCCGACGCCGGTACCTCGGCGTGCACCCTGGTCCGGCCCGCCGCCTCGTCCGGCTCGGTGCCGAGCACCCGGCCGCGCCGTCCCGCCAGGTCGCCGAGCACGGTGCCCAGGTGCGAGTCCGGCACCCGGATGCTCACCTCGTCCAGTGGCTCCAGCAGCGTGGTGCGCCCGGCCGCCGCGGCCTCCCGCAGCGCGAGCCCGCCGGCGGTCTGGAACGCGGCGTCCGAGGAGTCCACGCTGTGCGCCTTGCCGTCGTACAGCGTCACCCGGATGTCCACCACCGGGTAGCCCTTCTCCAGCCCGCGCTCCATCTGCGCCCGCACGCCCTTCTCCACGCTCGGGATGAAGTTGTGCGGGATGGAGCCGCCGACGATCTTGTCCACGAACTCGAAGCCCGAGCCGCGGGGGAGCGGTTCCACCTCGATGTCGCACACCGCGTACTGCCCGTGCCCGCCGGACTGCTTGACGTGCCGGCCCTTCGCCGTGACCTTGCCGGAGAACGTCTGCCGCAGCGGGATCGCCACCGGTTCGGTGTCCACGTCGGCGCCGCCGGAGCGCAGCCGAGCCAGCACCACGTCGGCGTGCGCCTCGCCCATGCACCACAGCACGAGCTGGTGGGTCTCGGCGTTGCGCTCCAGCCGCAGCGTCGGGTCACCGGCCACCAGCCGCGACAGGTTGCGGGCCAGGGCGTCCTCGTCGCTGCGGGTGCGGGCCACGATGGCCACCGGCAGCAGCGGCTCCGGCATGTCCCACGGCGCCATCAGCACCGGGTGGTCCGGCGCGGAGATGGTGTCGCCGGTCTCCGCCGAGCTGAGCTTGGTGAGCGCGCACAGGTCACCGGCGACGGCGTACGGCACCTCACGCAGGGTCGCGCCGAGCGGCGAGTAGATGTGCGCCACCCGCTCGTCGGCGTCGTGGTCGTCGTGGCCGCGGTCGGCCATGCCGTGCCCGGAGATGTGCACCGAGCGCTCCGGGCGCAGGGTCCCGGAGAACACCCGGACCAGGGACACCCGTCCGACGTAGGCGTCGACCGTGGTGCGCACGACCTCGCCCACCAGCACGCCGCCCGGGTCCGCGCCGAGCGGCTCGTGCGGCGAGCCGTCGATCCGGGTGACCGGGGGCAGCGGGTGCTCCAGCGGTGACGGGAAGCCCTTGGTCAGCACCTCCAGCAGCTCGGTCAGGCCCAGCCCGCTCGCCGCGCACACCGGCAGCACCGGGTGGAACGAGCCGCGCGCCACCGCGGTCTCCAGGTCGTCGATGAGCGTCTCCACCTCGATGTGCTCGCCACCGAGGTAGCGGTCCATCAGGCCCTCGTCCTCGCTCTCGGCGATGATCCCCTCGATGAGCGCGTTGCGGGCCTCCTCCAGCCGCCCGGCATCCGCCGGGTCCGGGTCGCCGACGACTGCCGGGGCACCGCCGGAGTAGTCGTACAGCTTCTCCGACAGCAGCCCGATCAGCCCGGTGACGGTCTCGCCGCGCTGGACCGGCAGGTACAGCGGCTGGACGCCGTCGCCGAAGGCCTGGCGGCAGGACTCGATCTCCGCCGCCACGTCCGCCCGCTGGTGGTCCAGCCGGGCGATCACCACGGCCCGCGGCATGCCGACCGCCGCGCACTCCTCCCAGAGCGCCACGCTCATGTCGTCGACGCCCTCGGCCGCGCTCACCACGAACAACGCCGCGTCCGCGGCCCGCAGGCCGGCCCGCAGCTCACCCACGAAGTCGGCGTAGCCGGGGGTGTCGATGAGGTTCACCTTGATGCCGTCGTGCACCAGCGGCGCCACCGACAACGCGACAGAGCGTTGCTGTCTGACCGCGGCCGGGTCGTGGTCGCACACCGTGGTGCCCTCGGTGATGGAGCCGGCCCTGCTGATCACGCCGGTGACGTTCAGCAGCGCCTCCACGAGCGAGGTCTTGCCACCACCGGACGGACCGACCAGGACCACGTTGCGAACCTTGCCGGGATCGTCGACAACGACTGCCTCGCCAGCCTGACCGGCATCGGTGTTCTTCACCCCCATCGACAGCACCTCCACAACAGCGGGGAAACAATGGGTAACGGTGTGCTCGATCTCACACCCTTGTGGTTCCGGCCACAACCCCGTCGCGACAACGACCACACCCACGTCCGGAGCGGCCGCCGGAGGCCGCCCGGGACGTAGCATGGGCGGGGTCCGCACGAGGTGCGCGACCCGCACCCCCACCCGACCAGGAAGGCCCGGCCGTGACCTCCGCCGACTCCACCAGCACCCCTGCCGTCCGCCCTCTCACCGGTACCGCGCGGGTCAAGCGCGGCATGGCCGAGATGCTCAAGGGCGGCGTGATCATGGACGTCGTCACGCCCGAGCAGGCGAAGATCGCCGAGGACGCCGGCGCCGTGGCCGTGATGGCCCTGGAGCGGGTGCCGGCCGACATCCGGGCCCAGGGCGGCGTCGCGCGGATGAGCGACCCGGACATGATCGACGGCATCATCGCCGCGGTGTCCATCCCGGTCATGGCCAAGGCCCGCATCGGGCACATGGCCGAGGCCCAGGTGCTGCAGGCCATCGGCGTCGACTACATCGACGAGTCCGAGGTGCTGACCCCCGCCGACGAGGCCAACCACATCGACAAGTGGGCGTTCACCGTGCCGTTCGTGTGCGGGGCCACCAACCTCGGTGAGGCGCTGCGCCGGATCGGCGAGGGCGCCGCGATGATCCGGTCCAAGGGCGAGGCCGGCACCGGCAACGTCGTCGAGGCCACCCGGCACATGCGCTCGATCCGCGCCGAGATCCGCCGGCTGTCCACCATGGGCGACGACGAGCTGTACGCCGCGGCCAAGGAACTGCGCGCCCCCGTCGACCTGGTCCGTGAGGTCGCCGAGGCCGGCAAGCTGCCCGTCGTGCTGTTCACCGCGGGCGGCATCGCCACCCCGGCCGACGCCGCCATGATGATGCAGCTCGGCGCCGAGGGCGTGTTCGTCGGCTCCGGCATCTTCAAGTCCGGCGACCCGGTGAAGCGCGCCGAGGCGATCGTCAAGGCCACCACGTTCCACGACGACCCGGAGATGATCGCCAAGGTCTCGCGCGGCCTGGGCGAGGCCATGGTCGGCATCAACCTGGCCGAGCTGCCCGACGCCCAGCGCCTGGCCTCGCGCGGCTGGTAGTCCTCCCGTCCCGACGGCCGGGTCCGCCGCACGAGGAGTGCGGCCCGGCCGTCAGGTGTGCTCCATGACCAGGACCACCGAGCACTCCGGCGTGAGCGACTCGTAGGTGTGCGGCGCGTCCCCGGGGAACGCCGCGTAGTCGCCCGGCCCGAGCTCCACCGGGTCCGTCGCCGGGCCGGTGCGCAGGCGTCCGGCGCCGACGACCACGTGCTCGGTGGTGCCCGCGATGTGCGGCTCGGCCGGCCGCGGGGCGCCGGCCCGCAGGGACAGCACGTACAGGTCGCGCCGGGCGTGCGGCGGGCACGACGAGAGCAGCGTGCCGACGAAGTGCCCGGTCTCCGACGGGATGCCCGGCCCGGTGCCCGCGCGGACCACCCGCACCGGCACCGGCGGCGGCTCCACGAGCCGGCTGAACGGCACGTCCAGCGCGACGGCGAGCGCCCACAGGGTCTCCACGCTGGGGTTGCCGGTGCCGGTCTCCAGCTGGGAGAGCGTGGACTTGGCCAGCCCGGCGCGACGGGCCAGCTCGGTGAGCGAGAGGCCGGCGCGCTCGCGCTCCCGGCGCAGCGAGGCGGCGATGGCGTCGAGCGGGGCGCCCTGGGCCCGGCCGGGCTGTCTGGTCATGTGCGCCACTCCACAGGGCTCGCGTTTGACGGGGTCGGTCGCCGTGTTCACTATAGAAGACCATGCGTTCGATGTGGCGAACACTGCTCGCGGTGGACCGGGACCTGCTGCGGGACGCCGGCGCGCTGGCCGCGGCGTCGTCCCTGGTCGGGGTGTCCTTCGGCGCCCTGGCGGTCGCGGCCGGGGTCGGCGCGCCGGTGGCCATCGGCATGTCGCTGCTGGTCTTCGCCGGTGGTGCCCAGTTCCTCGCCGTCGGCGTGCTGGCCGCCGGCGGCCCGG
>DASWTI010000588.1:0-3851 GCA_036402215.1 Pseudonocardiaceae bacterium | reverse complement strand
GCGCGCGGCGCGGCGTCGGCCGGCGTTCCCGTGGCCGGCACCGTCTCGCCCGGCGCCCCGGGGCCACCGGACGGTCCGGGCCGCGGCGGCTCGGTCATCAGGGGGTGGCCTCGGCGAGCACGTCCAGTACCTGGCGGCCGTACTTGGCCAGCTTGTTCTCGCCGACGCCGTTGACCCGGCCCAGCTCGGCCAGCGTGGTCGGGGCCTCCGCCGCGATCTGCCGCAGGGTGGCGTCGTGGAAGATGATGTACGCGGGCATGCCCTGCTCCTTGGCCGTGGCACCCCGCCAGGCGCGCAACCGCTCGAACACCGGCACGGCCTCGGGGGCGAGGTCGGCCACCACCGCGGCGGTGCCGCCCGACCGGGCCGGGGAGCGCGCCGGCCGCACCCGCTCCGGCTCCCGCCGCATGCGGACCGTCCGCCCCCGGTACAGCACCTCGTCGCTCTCCGGGGTGAGCGCCAGCGTGCCGTGCTCACCCTCGACGGCGAGCAGCCGCTGGGCCAGCAGCTGCCGGACCACCCCGCGCCACTCGGTGTCCTTGAGCTCCGTGCCGATGCCGAACACGCTGAGCTGCTCGTGCCGGCTCTGCCGCACCTTCTCGGTCTCCTTGCCGAGCAGGATGTCGATGACCTGCCCGGCGCCGAAGCTCTGGCCGCGCTCCCGGCGCAGCCGCACCACCGTGGACAGCACCTTCTGGGCGGCCACCGTGCCGTCCCAGGACTCCGGCGGCGTCAGGCACGTGTCGCAGTTGCCGCACGGCCCGGACTCCTGCCCGAAGTACGCCAGCAGCTGGACCCGCCGGCACTCCACGGTCTCGCACAGCGCGAGCATCGCGTCCAGGTGCTGCGCGAGCCGCCGCCGGTGCGCGTCGTCGCCCTCGGAGGACTCGATCATCTTGCGCTGCTGCACCACGTCCTGCAGGCCGTAGGCCAGCCAGGCGGTGGACGGCAGCCCGTCGCGCCCGGCGCGGCCGGTCTCCTGGTAGTAGCCCTCGACGGACTTCGGCAGGTCCAGGTGCGCCACGAACCGCACGTCGGGCTTGTCGATGCCCATGCCGAACGCGATCGTCGCGACCATCACCAGGCCGTCCTCGCGCAGGAACCGCGCCTGGTTCTCCGCGCGCGTCCCCGCGTCCAGGCCCGCGTGGTACGGCAGCGCGGTGATCCCCTGCCGGCACAGGAACTCCGCGGTGCGTTCCACGGACGCGCGCGACAGGCAGTACACGATGCCCGCGTCGCCGGGGTGCTCCACGCGCAGCAGGTCCAGCAGCTGCCGCCGCGCGTCGTTCTTCGGCGCGATCCGGTACTGGATGTTCGGCCGGTCGAAGCTCGCCGTGTGCTGCTTGGCGTCCTCCAGCCGCAGCCGGGAGGCGATCTCGGCGTGCGTGGCCCGGGTCGCCGTCGCGGTCAGCGCGATCCGCGGCACGTCCGGCCAGCGCTCGTGCAACGCCGACAGCGCCAGGTAGTCCGGCCGGAAGTCGTGGCCCCACTGAGACACGCAGTGCGCCTCGTCGATGGCGAACAGCGCGAGCCGGCCGCGGTCCAGCAGGCGCATCGTCTGCTCCGAGCGCAGCCGCTCCGGCGCCAGGTACAGCAGGTCCAGCTCGCCGGCCAGGAACTCCGCCTCCACCATGCGGCGCTCGTCCGGGTCCTGCGTGGAGTTCAGGAAGCCGGCGCGCACGCCGAGCGCGCGCATCGCGTTCACCTGGTCCTGCATGAGCGCGATCAGCGGGCTGATCACGATGCCCACGCCGGGCCGCACCAGGGAGGGGATCTGGTAGCACAGGGACTTGCCGCCGCCGGTCGGCATCAGCACCAGCGCGTCGCCGCCGTTCACGACGTGCTCGATGATCTCGCCCTGCCCGCCGCGGAAGGCGTCGTAGCCGAAGACGCGCCGCAGCACCGCCGTCAGTTCGTCCGGCAGGGTCGCAAGCGTCGTCTCGGCCATCGCCCAATCCTACGAAGGTGCCCCGTCACGATCGGGTGGGACACGGCCTCCTGTGGACAACCAGGTCCGGAGCTCGCGGTGCCGGAACCGCCCGCCCGCCCCTGCCGTACGAAGTCGCCGCGGCGGGCGGTGTCGTCAGCCGGCCGGGGGGAGCTCGATGCCGATCTCGCCGCCGAGCCGGTAGCCGTGGGCGAGCCGCAGGTCGTCGCCGCTCCAGAACCGGCCCGGGTCGTACCAGTGCGGCCGTCGCCCGGGCAGCAGGCCCATCGCCTCGTAGGTCACCGCCACCACCTCGGCGCAGTACGCGGTCTCCAGCGCCTGCCCGGATGCCGGGGCGTCCCCGGGGCGGTGCCAGTGCCCGAGGCCGCCGAGCGTCGCGGGCAGCGGCAGCCGGCCGCGCAGCCAGCGCCCGGCCAGCCGCGCGGTGGACGGGAACGGCGTGCCGTCGAGCCGGGCGACGGTCCGCAGCACGGCGTCCTCCATGTCGCGGGTCACCGCGGGGGAGAGCTGCCGCAGCCAGCCCCGCTGGCCGTACCGTCCGGTCCACTGCAGCACCGCGGCGCGCGCGTCGTGCAGCTGCACCCCGCGCTGCCGGGTCCCGGACCAGACGTCGGTGAGGGAGCGGCCCAGCTCGGCGTGCCACATGAGCGGTGGCAGGTCGTCGAGCACGACGGCCATGCCCACGTGGTTCACCGGACTGTTGGTGGTGGCGCGGATCGCGCGGTCCGCGACCGAAGTGCCCCGGAAGAGCCACAGGTCGCCGGTCCGCGTCAGCTCCAGCGCCGCGTCGAGGGAGATCGCGGTGCCCGGCACGCGTCGTATCCTATGCCGATGCGCTGGTGGAAGATCGTCGGTCTGGCCGGGCTCGCGGGGGTGGCGGCCACCGGGGTGGTCATCACCCGGGCGGAACGCCGCCGCCGGGCGTACACGCCGGACGAGATCCGTGCCCGCCTGCACGAGCGCGCCGCCGAGGCCGTCAGCGCGGACACGGCCCCGGACACGGACACGGACGCCGCCGACACCGACGCCGACACACGGGCGCGCCGCGGCTGACGCCGGCCGGTCACCGGCCCGCCGGCGAACCCGACGGCCGTGACCGCCGTGACCCGCGTCAGGCCGCCCGGGCGGACTGTCGCGCGGGGGCGATGAGCGAGCGCAGCACGGCGCGGCCCAGGTCCGTCAGCACGGCCGGGACCAGCACACCGGGCCGGGCCTCGGCCGCCGGTCGCAGCAGGCCGTCGGCGAGCAGCTCGGCGATGGCGACGTGGTCGCACCAGCGGCCGTCCACGGTGAGGTCGGGTGCGCCGCCGGCGGCGAGCTGGGCTCGTCCCTGGGCGACGGCGAGGAGCAGGGCGCGGTGCCTGGCCGTGTAGCTGGTGGCCATCTCGGCACCTCCTTCGGGTGCGTCGAGCCGGATCGGCCGACGCCGGAGGCATACCGGCACCCGGCCGTGCGGGCAGTTCACCACCACGGCCTCGAGTCCGGTTGGATCCCCGGTGAGGGTCGGCGCGCGCCGTCCGGGGCGCTACCGCGAGGGGCCGAGCCGCTTCGCGAGCCGGCGCAGCTGCAGGATGCGCGCGGTGCCGATGAGCGCCACCAGGATCGCCCCTGCGATGGCGGCGAACAGCATCGCGACCCCCAGCGGGAGCGAGCCGGACAGCCCCAGGAACTTCACCGTCACCGTGGTCAGGTTCTGCAGGATGAACACCAGCAGGAAGATCAGCACGATCGCGGCGACGATCACCGCCACCCAGGTGCCGCTGACCCGGGTGCGCCGCAACCCTTCCCTCGGAGTGGCCGGCGCCCGCGTCCCCGCGTCCGGCACCGGCACCGCGGTCGACGCGGCAACCGGGTCCGCCCCCGGCCGGCCGGTCAGGTCCGGGTCCGCGCCGGCCGCGCGGCT
>DASWTI010000587.1:0-8208 GCA_036402215.1 Pseudonocardiaceae bacterium | reverse complement strand
GCCCACCAGCAGGCCGGCGACGACCGGCAGCACGCGCAGCCCGATCTCCCACGCACCCGCGCCCCAGATCGCCTGGAAGTACTGGGGCAGCACGAACAGCGCGCCCATCAGGGCGAACGTCCCCACGGTGGTCAGGAGCGCGCCGACGGTGAAGCCGGTCGATCGGAACATCCGCAGGTCGAACAGCGGGTGTGGAGCGCGCCGCAGCCAGTACCCGAACAGCGCGAGCAGCACGATTCCGGCCAGCGCCGGGACCAGCGTCACCGGCGACATGCCGCGGTGCCCCAGACCGATCAGTCCGTGGACGAGCGCCACCAGCCCCGCGCTGGACAGCGCCATGCCGACGGTATCGATGCGCTCCCTGGTGGTGCCCGGCGTGGGCGGCATCAACCGGGCCAGCACGATGAAGGCCGCCAGCACGAGCGGCACGTTGATCAGGAACGCCGCGCCCCACCAGAACCGGTCCACCAGAGCGCCCCCGAGCACCGGGCCGATCGGGATCCCGACCACGACCGCCGTGGTCCACCAGGCGATTGCCCTGGGCCGCTCCTCCGGCGCGAACAGCACCACCAGCAGCGAGATCGACAGCGGGATCAGGAACGCGGCGCCGGCTCCGAGCAGCACCCGGGCGGCGATCAGCGCGGCAGGTGAGCCCGCGTACGCGCAACCGACCGACGCCACGCCGAACAGCGCCAGCGCGCCGAGGTACAGCCGCTTCTGACCCACCCGGTCGCCGAGCACGCCCGCCGGCAGCAGCCCGGCTGCCAGCACGAGCATGTAGACGGCGACGAACCACTGCAGCTGGCTCGTCGACGCTTCCAGGTCCACCGCGATCGTCGGCAGTGCCACGTTCAGCATCGTCAGGTTGAGCCCGACCGCCAGCATCGTGACCGCGATCGCGGCCAGCGACCACCAGCGGCCCGCGACGGGGGATCGGCCGGGATCGCTCACCCGACCGATCCTGGCACCGGGCCGGGCCATGACACCGAGAGTTGCCCGATTCGGCCCAGTGCGGCCGACCGTTCGGCCGGTGGCGGCTGCCGCGGCCGCGGCTCGCCTTGCCGGGGCACCCCTGGCCGACCTACGTTGCCGGGAGTGGCCACGGTTGTCGAACTGTTGCAGCGGCGCGCCGAGGAACGACCGGCGGACCGCGCACTCATCTTCTCGGACGACTCGTCCGAAGTGGCCGTCAGCTACGCCGAGCTGGACGCCGCGGCGCGCCGGGTGGCCGCGGCGGTCTCCGGGCGGGCCGGGCCGGGGGAGCCGGTGCTGTTGCTGTACCCGCCGGGGCGGGCCTACGTCGAGGGGTTCCTCGGCTGCCTGTACGCCGGGGTGATCGCGGTGCCGGCCTACCCGCCGGACCCGGCTCGGCCGGCCAGGACCATGCCGCGGCTGCGCGGCCTGCTCGCCGACTGCGGCGCCGGGCTCGCCCTGGGGGAGTCGTGGCTGATCGGCGCGGCGCGGCAGCTGGGCGACGTGCCCGAGCTGGCGGCGTTGGACTGGATCGCCACCGACACGCTGCCGCCCGCCTCGTTCGACCCCCGGCCCCACGACGGACCGGCCCTGCTGCAGTACACCTCCGGCTCGACCGGAACGCCGAAGGGTGTGCTGCTCAGCCACGCCAACCTGGTGCACAACGTCGAGCTGGTGCGGCTGGGCTTCGGCACCTCGGAGGCCGAGACCGGCATGAGCTGGCTGCCGCCGTACCACGACATGGGCCTGATCGGCGGCATCCTGCAACCGATCTACGCCGCCATGACCACCGTGGTGATGTCGCCGCTGGCGTTCCTGCAGCGGCCGATGGCGTGGCTGGAGGCGATCTCCCGGTTCGGCGTCACGATGAGCGGCGGCCCGAACTTCGCGTTCGACCTGTGCGTGCGCAAGAGCACGCCGCAGCAGCGGGCCGCACTCGATCTCTCCCGGTGGAAGCTGGCGTTCTGCGGCGCCGAGCCGGTGCGTCCGGCCACGCTCGACCGGTTCGCCGACGCGTTCGCCGTCGCCGGCTTCCGGCCGGAGGCGTTCTACCCGTGCTACGGCCTGGCCGAGGCCACGCTGATCGTCACCGGCGGGCCGCGCCACGCAGCGCCGCGCCTGATCCGGCACGGCGACACGCCCCACGTCGGCTGCGGCAGCGTGCTCGGCGACCAACGGGTCGTCATCGTGGAGCCGGCGACGGGCGTGGCCTGCCCCCCGGACACCGAAGGCGAGATCTGGGTGACCGGCCCGAGCGTGGCGAGCGGCTACTGGCGCCGCCCGGACGAGACCGCCGCGACGTTCCGGGCCCAACTGGCCGGCGATCCCCGCCCGTACCTGCGTACCGGTGACCTCGGGCTGCTCACCGCCGACGGCGAGCTCGCGGTCACCGGCCGGATCAAGGACCTCATCGTCGTCCGGGGCCGCAACGTCTACCCGCAGGACCTCGAGCACGCCGTCGAGGAGCGCGTCGCCGGGGTGCGGCCCGGCTGCAGCGCGGCGTTCCCGGTCGACGTGAACGGCGAGGAACGAGTGGCGATCGCGTGCGAGGTGGCCGGCGAACCGGCGAGCGACACTGCGGCGGCGATCCGTCAGGTGCTCACCGAGGCCGCCGAGGTCAGTCCCGCCGCGGTGGTACTGATGCGGCCGCGCGCCATCCCGAAGACCTCCAGCGGCAAGATCCAACGGCACGCCTGCCGCCGGGCGTTCCTCGCCGGCGACCTGTCCGCGGACAGCCCGGATGTGCTGGCGCGATGGGACGAGGGCGGCGGGACACGCCACGTGGGCGTTCCTCATGGCCCGAGGCACACCGTGGGACGCCCACCTGGCATCGCCTCGGCGCCGTTCATCGCGGCCGTCGCCCGGGTGCTCGGGGTGCCCGCCGACGAGCTCGGTCCCGACCTGCCGCTCACCCGGCTGGGGCTGGACTCGCTGCGTGCCGTCGAGCTGCGGCACGCACTCGACGAGCGGTTCGGCCTCGACGTACCGCTGTCCGAGCTGCTCTCCGGCGCCACCGTCGCCGACCTGGCGTCGCGGCCCGCCCGCGCCGAGCCTCCGGGACCCACCGGGCATCCGCCGCCGGGGGTGAGCGTCGGGCAGCGGGCGCTGTGGTTCCTGCAGCGTTGGGCCCCGGGCAGCACGGCGTACCAGATCACCAGGGCCGCGCGGATCCGCTCGCCGCTGAACGCCGACGCGCTCGACAACGCCTTCAGGGCCCTGGTGCGGCGGCATCCGGCGTTGCGCACGCGGCTGCCGTCCGAGGGTGGCGAGCCGGTGGCGCGGCCGTTCGACCGGGACGGCCCGGTGCTGGAGCACCACGACGTCACCGCGCTGGACGAGGCCGAGCTGCGGCAACGGGTGCAGCGCGACGCGCAGCGCCGGTTCGACCTGGAGCGGGGGCCGCTGCTGCGGGTGTCGCTCTACACCCGCGGGCCCGCCGACCACGTGCTGCTGCTGTCGGTGCATCACGTCGTCGCCGACTTCTGGTCGCTGTCGGTGCTGGTCGACGACCTGCTGGCGCTGTACGGCGGGTCCGCGCTGCCGCCGTCGCCGCCGCCGGCCGGCGCCGCTCCCGATCACACCGCACGGCTGGACCACTGGCGGGCGACCCTGGCCGACGCACCGGTCGCGCTGGAGCTGCCGACCGACTTCCCGCGGCCGAAGGTGCAGTCGTTCCGCGGCGCGACGCACCTGTTCCGGATCGATCCGGCGGTGCTGCGCGACCTCGACGACCTCGCCGGGCAGGCCGGCGTCACCCGGTTCGTGACGCTGCTGACGGCGTTCGCCACGCTGCTGGCCCGCTACACCGGCGAGGACGTAGTGATCGGCACGCCGACCGCGGGGCGCGAGGACCGCAGCACCGCACACGCGGTCGGCTACTTCGTCAACCCGGTCCCGTTGCGGATCACGGTGGAGCCGGGCACGCCGTTCCGCGCGCTGCTGGCCGACGTACGGCAGGTGCTGCTCGACGCCATGGACAATGTGGTGCCGTTCCCGCTGCTCGTCGAAGCGGTCCGGCCGGCCCGGGACCCCAGCCGGGCGCCGGTCATGCAGGTCGCGCTGACGCTGCAGCAGGCGCCGTCCGGCCGGCCGGATCTGGCGCCGTTCGCGGTCGCCGACGACACGGCGTGGGTGCGTATCGGGGAGCTGGACGTCCAGCCGTACCGGCTGACCGACCACGGTGCGGCGTTCGACCTGTCGCTCACGCTGGCCGAGGTGGCCGGCGGGCTCACCGGCTCGTTCGAGTACTGCGCCGACCTGTTCGACGAGCCGACCGTGGCTCGGCTCGCCCGCCAGCTGACCACCCTGCTGGCGCACGCCGCACGAGCGCCGCGGACACCGGTCGACACGCTCCGGCTGATGGACGACGCCGAGCGTGCGGCCGTGCTCGCACTCGCCGACGGCGGCCCCTCGGCGACGAGCCCGGCGGCCGCGTTGCCGTCGCTGTTCGCGCGGACGGTCGCCCGGCGGCCGGCGGCGACCGCGGTGGTGTGCGGCGACCGGGAGCTCAGCTACGCCGAGCTGGACCGCCGCACCGACCGGCTCGCCGCCGTGTTGCGCGACCGGTTCGGCGTGCGCCGCGGCGACGTGGTCGCCGGGCACCTGCCGCGGCACGAGGACGCCGTCGTCGCCTTCTGGGCGGTGCTCAAGGCGGGCGGCGGCCACCTGGCGCTCGAACCGAACCTACCGGTCCGTCGCCTCCAGTGGATGCTCGACGACGCGCGGCCCACGGTGCTGCTCACCCACCGCGAGCTGGGGGAGCGACTGCACGGCCCGCCGCGGCTGCTCCTCGACGAGGCATGGCCACCCCCGGCCGCCGTCCCGGCCGACCGGCTCGGCCCGGACGACCTCGCCTACGTGATGTACACCTCCGGCTCGACCGGACGTCCCAAGGGCGTGCTGGTGCCGCACCGAGGCGGTCCCAACGTGGCCGCCGCCGAGGCCGCCGCCGTCGGGCTCACCGAGCACGACCGGCTGCTGCAGTACGCCTCGTGCGCATTCGACGTGTCGGTCGACGAGATCCTCAGCGCCCACCTGCACGGCGCCACCCTGGTGATCACCCCGCCGTCGGCGACCATGCCGGGCCCCGAGCTGGTGCGGCTGCTCGACGAGCAGCGGATCACCAAGCTGTTCATCTCGCCGTCGGCGCTCGCTGCGCTGCCGGACGCCGAGCTGCCGCACCTGAAGCGACTGGCCAGCGGCGGCGAGGCCATCACCGCCGAGCTCCTCGCGCGCTGGGCGCCGGGACGCCGCGTGGTCAACGTGTACGGGCCGACCGAGGCCACCGTCAGCGCCGCCATGGCCGTGCTGCGGCCGGACGGCATGCGGCCGCCCATCGGGCGTCCGATTCCCGGCGCGTACACCTACGTGCTCGACCCGCGGCTGCGACCCGTGCCGGTCGGCGTCCCCGGCGAGCTGTTCATCGGCGGCGACGGCGTCGCCTGGGGCTACCTGGGCCGGCCCGGCCTGACCGCCGAGCGGTTCATCCCCGACCCGTACGGCCCCGTCCCAGGCAAGCGGCTCTACCGCACCGGCGACCGCGTGCGCTGGTTGCCCGACGACTCCCTCGACTACCTCGGCCGGCTCGACGACCAGGTCAAGATCCGCGGTACCCGCGTCGAGCCCGGCGAGGTCGAGGATCTGCTCCGCGAGCTGCTCGGCACCGGCGAGGTCGCCGTCGTGCCGCGGCCGTCGCCCGGCGGCGGCACCGAGCTGGTGGCCTACCTGGCCGCCCGGCAGCGCCGGCCGGTGGCCGAGTTGCGGGCACAGCTGCGCGCCGAGCTTCCTGAGCCATGGGTGCCGGCCGCCTTCGTGTACCTGGACGCGCTGCCGTTGAACACCAGCCACAAGCTCGATCGCCGAGCGCTGCCACCGCCCACTCCGGCCGACCGCGGCGTGTCCACCCGGATCGCCCCGCGCACTGAGCTGGAACGCCTGGTCGCGCAGGTCTGGGCCGACGTACTGGGCGTCCCCGACGTCGGCCTGCGCGACCACTTCTTCGACGAGCTCCCCGGCAGCTCGCTGCTGGTCGCCAGGGTGACCAGCGCACTCGCCGATCGGCTCGGCGTCGAGGTGCCCGTCACCCACCTGTTCGAACACCCCACCGTCGAGGCGCTCGCCCGCCGCCTCGGCACGGACCGCCCCGCCGACCATCGACGCCCGGAGGACCGCGCCGCGGCTCGTCGCACCGCCATGGCCCTCCGCCGCCAAGGCCGGTGACGCTCCGTTGGGCGTGACCCGGTTCGGGGCGCGCTCTCCGCCGCTCCCGGTATCAGCGCCATCGCACCGGCATGCTCCGCCCCGCTTGGCGGATGGCTGGCAGGGCGGCACAGCAGCGGGCGACCTTCGACCGCCTCGGCCGGCGCCACTCTGGCGCAGGTGGTCCAAGTGGTAGGTGCCGTCCGCTACGGCAGGCAGAACACGCACGGCGTGGGCGGGCCGCCGAAGCCCAGGGCCGCGCCCTCCAACTCGGCGCGCGTGCCGCACCGCTTGACGTACACGCCGGTGGTCCATGTGGTGGCATCGCGCTGCAGTTGGGTGATCGTGCGGCAGCTCGCCCGGTGCAGCTTCAGGTACGAACGCGTCGGGTTCCGCTCGGTGTTCAGCACGAACCCGTCCGGGTTGGCCGCCAGCCAGGCCACGTAACCGTTGTCGTCGTCCTCGAAGAGCTGCACCCCACCATCTTCGCCTCGCGGGCACCGCGGATGACACGCCCGGCGCGGTGACGCCGGCGCAAACAACGATCTTGTGGTCGCCACATCTTTTCGTCAATGCCATTCGAATGCAGCAGAGCGGCGAGCAGATGCAACGACGTCAGTGGTGACAGGTCCGCCGGTGTCGGTACGGGCCGGTGGGTGGCTGCGGTCTGGTTCGACGCGGTCGCGGCGTGAGCATCGACCATCGACGCCCGCCGCTACGCCGGCCGTCGCCACGGTTCCGCCCGCCGCCCGCCGCCCGCCGCCTCAGGCTTGGTAACCGTCAGCGATGGAGTAGGCGTCCGCTGTAAGGATTCCGCCGCATGGCGCTGCCGCACCGGGTTTGTAAGGACCTATCGTCGACTGGAAGCAGACCGCCCCGGGTCGAACGCGGTGGACCAGGAGGCACATCACGATGCGTAGTGCAGCACGCGTTCCGATCCTGGCCGCGACAGCCATCCTGGTCCTGCTGGGTGCCGGCGCGGCCTCGGTCACCGACCGGGGCGGCGTCGCCCAGCAGGCGGTGGGTGCCGACGTGTCGTCCGTCCCCAATCCAGTGGGTGCCGACGAGTGGATGCACCGACAGCGGGTCAACCCCGACGGGTCCATCCCGGACGTCGCGGTGGTCGAGGCCATCGCCCAGTCGAAGCGGATGGGGTCGGAGGGCCGGGGTCCGGCCAGCGCCGAGCAGGTGTGGACCGAACTCGGTCCGAGCAATATCGGCGGCCGCATCCGCGACGTCGCAGCCGACCCGACGACCCGGGGCGTGGTCTACATCGCCACCGGCACCGGGGGCCTCTGGCGCAGTGCCGATGGCGGTGTCAGCTTCGCCACCGCGTGGGATCGCACGCTGCCCCAGTCCATGGGCGCGGTGGCCGTCGATTCGCGTGGTGTGGTCTGGGCCGGCACCGGGGAACCTGACCACGGCGGCGGCTCGGCATATTACGGCAACGGTGTCTACCGGTCGGCCGACGGCGGCGCCACCTGGACCCGGATGGGGCTGGCCGATACCGACACCATCGGTCAGATCGTCATCGACCCGCGCGACGACAACCGGGTGTTCGTCGCGGCCATGGGCGCCCTGCACGACACCGCGCCGACCCGCGGCCTGTTCATGACCGAGAACGGTGGCGCGACCTGGACCAGAGTGATCGTCCCGGACAGCGCCTCCACCGGCGTGATCGACGTGACGATCAACAGGACCAACCCCGACATCATGCTGGCCACCAGCTGGGACAAGATCCGGGACGAGAAGTCGCGCCTGTACGGCAAGAAGTCCTTCCTCTACCGCTCCACGAACGCGGGCCGCACCTGGACGAACATCCACAACGCACCGCTGCCGCAGAGCGTCGACGTTCCGGGCCAGCCCAACACCACCACCTACGTGGGCCGCATGGGTGTGGACTTCAGCGACAGCGACCCCAACCGCGCCTACCTCATCTCCAGCGCGGCCGGCGGCAACTTCAACGGCTTCTTCACCAGCACCGACGCCGGGGCCACCTGGACCTCCGTCGGCGCCACCAGCGGCGGCACCCTGCAG
>DASWTI010000586.1:0-5293 GCA_036402215.1 Pseudonocardiaceae bacterium | reverse complement strand
CGGGCGGCTGCGGGTGGGCGGCCGGATTCTGCGGTCCGTGGTGCGGCGGCCGGCCGTGGGCAGGCAGCTGCGGCCCGTGCTGGCCGGACACCGGCTGTGGGCCGTGGTGGGCGGATGCCCGGGACGGCTGCGGGCCGGTGTGCGCCCCCGGGTCGGCGTGGGCCGGTTGGAGGGCGGTGTGCGGCGCGGCCGGTGGCGGGAACGGGCGGGTGTGCCGGTGGGTCTGCGGCGCGACCTCGTCGGTGCGCATGGCGACGCCCTCACGCGGGACGTGGTGGGCGCCGAGGGCGACGGCGGTCTCGGGCTGGTCGAGGCTCGTCGGGACCACGCCGAAACGCTCGGCGATGAGCGTGGCCACCAGCGGGATGCGGCTGGACCCGCCGACCAGGTACACGCCGGCCAGGGTGCGCGGCTCCAGGCCGGCGGCGCGCACCGTGGCGGCCAGCACCTCCACGCTGCGCAGCAGGTTGGGACGGATGAGCGCCTCCAGCTCACCGCGGGTGACCAGCGCGTCCGGGAACGGCTCCGGCATCGGCACGTCGGCCTGCGGGTGCCGCGACAGCGCCTCCTTCGCCGCGCGGACGTCCTCACGCAGCGCGCGCTGGGCCCGCCGGTCGGCGGTGCTCTCCGGGCGCAGCAGCCGCTGCCAGCGCGCCGGGTCCGCGGTGGACACCTGGCGGCCGAGGTGCTCGGCGAGCGCCTGGTCCACGTCGAGGCCGCCCAGGTCGGACAGCCCGTCCTCGGCGAGCACCACGAAGCCGCGGCCGGTCGCGCCGACCACCGCGCAGTCGAACGTGCCGGCGCCCAGGTCGTACACCGCGAGGGTGCCGCCAGGGGGCAGCGAGCGCCCGGGGAACGAGGCGAAGTGCGCGGCGGCGGCCACCGGCTCCGGCAGGGCCAGCAGGTTGGCGCCCAGCGCGGGCACCCGGTGCGCGGCGCCCAGCAGGACCGCGCGGCGCACCGCGCCCCACTGCGCCGGGTGGGTCAGCCGCACCTCGTCCGGGCGCTCGCCGCCGAGTTGGCGCACCGCCTCCTCGGCGACCCGCCGCAGCACCGCCGCGAGCGCCTCCGTCACCGGCACCACGGCGTCGCCGAGCAGCAGCGAACCCTCGTCCACGCGCCGCTTGGGGTTCGGCTCGAAGCGGGCCGGGTCCAGTCGTGCCCGGCGCTCGGCCTCACGCCCCACGAGCAACGTCTCCGCGCCGTCCGCGAACACGGCCGACGGCATGGTGGCCGCCCCGTCCACCTCCACCACGCGCGGCGGCCGACCGGCCGTCGACAGCACCGCCACGGTGTTCGACGTCCCCAGGTCGATCGACAACACGTGCACGTCGCGGATCGTGCCACGCCGGTTGTCGGTGGGGTGGGTCAGGATGTGGGGGTGAGTGACGCGCTCGGGGCGTTCACGCCGGCGACCAGGAACTGGTTCACCGGCGCGTTCGCCGCGCCCACGGCCGCGCAGGAGGGGGCGTGGGCGGCCATCGCGGCGGGGCAGCACGCCCTCGTGGTGGCGCCGACGGGCTCCGGCAAGACGCTGGCGGCGTTCCTGTGGGCGCTCGACCGGCTGGCCGCCGACGCGCTGCCGGAGGAGGCGACGCGGCGCTGCCGGGTGCTGTACGTGTCACCGCTGAAGGCGCTGGCCGTGGACGTGCAACGGAACCTGCGGGCGCCGCTCACCGGCATCCGGCAGGCCGCGACGCGGCTGGGAACGCCGCCGCCGGACATCACGGTGGGCATGCGGACCGGGGACACCCCGGCGGAGGAACGGCGGAGCTTCGCCAGGACGCCGCCGGACGTGCTGGTGACGACGCCGGAGTCGCTGTTCCTCATCCTCACGTCGGCCGCGCGGGAGTCGTTGCGCGGCGTGCACACGGTGATCGTCGACGAGGTGCACGCCGTGGCGGCGACCAAGCGCGGGGCGCACCTGGCGCTGTCGCTGGAACGGCTGGACCAGATGCTGGAGCGGCCGGCGCAGCGCGTCGGGCTGTCCGCCACGGTCCGCCCGGTCGAGGAGGTCGCCGCGTTCCTCGCCGGCGGGCGTCCGGTGACGGTGGTGCAACCCGCGTCGGCGAAGATCGTGGACGTCCGGGTCGAGGTTCCGGTGCCGGACATGGCCTCGCTGGGCCAGCCGACCGGCGAGGTCGAGGGGTCGGCGGCCGGCCCGGAGCAACGGTCGTCCATCTGGCCCGCGGTGGAGCGGCGGATCGGTGAGCTGGTCGGCGAGCACCGCTCGACGATCGTGTTCTCCAACTCGCGCCGCGGCGCCGAGCGGCTGACGACCCGGCTGAACGAGCTGGTCGTGGAGGCGCAGGACCTCGACCACTTCCCGGCGGAGGCGCTGGGGCAGTCGGGCATCGGCTACGGCGTGGACGAGGAGCGCGAGGACGCGCCGATCATCGCCCGCGCCCACCACGGGTCCATGTCGCGCGAACAGCGCACACTGGTCGAGGAGCAGCTCAAGAGCGGGCGGCTGCCGTGCGTGGTGGCGACGTCGTCGCTGGAGCTGGGCATCGACATGGGCGCGGTGGACCTGGTGGTGCAGGTGGAGGCGCCGCCGAGCGTGGCCTCCGGGCTGCAACGCATCGGCCGGGCCGGGCACCAGGTCGGCGCGGCGTCCAGCGGCGTGGTGTTCCCGAAGTTCCGCGGCGACCTGGTCTCCTGCGCGGTGGTCGCCGAGCGGATGCGGGTGGGCGCGATCGAGTCCATCCGCTACCCCCGCAACCCGCTCGACGTGCTCGCGCAGCACGTGGTCGCCATGGTGGCGATGCGCACCTGGACGGTCGGGGAGCTGGCCACGCTGGTGCGCCGCGCGGCGCCGTTCGCCGGGCTGCCGGACTCGGCGCTGCACGCGGTGCTGGACATGCTGTCCGGCCGTTACCCGAGCGAGGACTTCGGGGAGCTGCGGCCGCGCATCGTGTGGGACCGGGTGACCGACGAGTTGCGCGGGCGGCCCGGCGCGCAACGGCTGGCGGTGACGTCCGGCGGCACGATCCCGGACCGCGGCCTGTTCACCGTGGTCACGCCGGGCGGCGGGCGGGTCGGTGAGCTGGACGAGGAGATGGTGTACGAGTCGCGGGTCGGCGACACCTTCCTGCTGGGCTCGACCTCGTGGCACGTCGAGGACATCACCCACGACCGGGTGATCGTGACGCCGGCCCCCGGGCAGCCCGCGCGCATGCCGTTCTGGAAGGGCGACGCGCCGGGGCGGCCGCTGGAGCTGGGCCGGGCGATCGGCGCGTTCGTCCGCGAGGTGTCCGCGCTCGACGACGACGCGGCGCGCACCCGGGCGGCCGCGGCCGGGCTGGACGAGTGGGCGGCCGACAACCTGCTGGCGTACCTGCGGGAGCAGCGCGAGGCCACCCGGCACGTGCCGGACGACCGCACCGTGCTGGTGGAACGGTTCCGCGACGAGCTGGGTGACTGGCGGCTGGTCGTGCACTCGCCGTTCGGGGCGCAGGTGAACGCGCCGTGGGCGCTGGCGATCGCGGCTCGGATGCGGGAGCGGCGCGGGCTCGAGGTGAGCGCGCTGGGCGCCGACGACGGCATCGTGCTGCGGCTGCCGGACGCGGTGGACGACTCCGGCGAGGAGGTCGTGCCGACCGCGGAGGACGTGCTGCTCGACCCCGAGGAGATCGAGCAGATCGTGATCGCCGAGGTGTCCGGGTCGGCATTGTTCGCCTCGCGGTTCCGGGAGTGCGCGGCGCGCTCGCTGCTGCTGCCGCGCCGCGACCCGAAACGGCGCACCCCGCTGTGGCAGCAGCGGCAGCGGGCGGCGGCGCTGCTCACCGTGGCCGCGCGGTACGAGCAGTTCCCGGTGGTGCTGGAGGCCATGCGGGAGTGCCTGCAGGACGTGTACGACCTGGGCGGGCTGCGCGAGCTGATGTCCGACGTGCGGTCGCGGCGGGTGCGCGTGGTGGACGTGGCCACGCAGTCGCCGTCGCCGTTCGCGCGCAGCCTGCTGTTCGGCTACGTCGGCATGTTCCTCTACGAGGACGACGCGCCGCTGGCCGAGCGACGGGCGACGGCGCTCGCGCTCGACAGCACGCTCCTGGCGGAGCTGCTGGGCACCGAGAGCCTGCGCGAGCTGCTCGACCCCGACGTCGTCACCGAGGTGGAACGTTCGCTGCAACGGCTGGAGCCGGACCGGCACGCGCGCAACGCCGAGGAGGCCGCCGACCTGGTGCGGTGGCTGGGCGACCTGACGACGGCCGAGGCCGCGGAGCGCGGCGTGGCGCCGGACTGGCTCGCCGAGCTGGAGGCGCAGCGGCGGCTGATCCGGGTGCGGGTGGCGGCGCAGGAACGCTGGCTGGCGATCGAGGACGCCGGGCGGGTGCGCGACGCGCTCGGGGTGGCGCTGCCGGTCGGCGTGCCGGAGGCGTTCACCGAGCCGGTGCCGGACCCGCTGGGTGACCTGCTGGCCCGGTACGGGCGCACGCACGGGCCGTTCTCCTCGGCCGACGTGGCGGCACGCTTCGGGCTCGGCGTCGCGGTGGTCACGGCGGTGCTGGACCGGATGGTGGGCTCCGGCCGGCTCGTCCGCGGGGAGCTGCGGCCGATCCCGCACGGCGTGACGCCGGCCTCGGGCGCGCCGGAGTACTGCGACGCCGAGGTGCTGCGGCGGCTGCGGCGGGGGTCGCTGGCGCGGCTGCGCGCCGAGGTGGAGCCCGTGGAGCCGGCCGCGCTCGGGCGGTTCCTGCCAGCCTGGCACGGCATCGCCGGGATCACGGTGGAGCCGTCGCCCGAGGAACAGATGGCACCCGACGGGTACGGCGCGCCGGGCTTCGCGGGGAGCGGGGCGTTCGGCGCGGCCGGGCCGGGCGGGTACGGCACCGGGCGGCGTCCGGCGCGGCGGGGACGGCTGGCCGCGGCGCCCACCGCGGAGGACGTGCTGGCCGTGGTGGAGCAGCTCGCGGGGGCACCGGTGCCGGCCAGCGCGCTGGAGTCGCTGGTGCTGCCGGCCCGGCTGCCCGGGTACTCCCCCGCGCTGCTCGACGAGCTGACGTCGTCCGGCGAGGTGACGTGGACCGGGTGCGGCACGCTGCCCGGCGCCGACGGCTGGCTGAGCCTGGCGCCGGCCGACGTGGCGGACCTGCTGCTGCCGCGGCCCGAGGAGCTGGAGCTCACGCCGCTGCACACGGCGCTGCTCGGCGCGCTGGAGGGCGGCGCGCTGTTCTTCCGGCAGCTCGCCGACCGGGCGGGTGCGACGCTGCTCGACGGGGGCGGCGGCGCACCGGACGACCAGGCGGTGGTGGACGCGCTGTGGGACCTGGTGTGGAGCGGGCGCGTGGCCGGC
>DASWTI010000585.1:0-3956 GCA_036402215.1 Pseudonocardiaceae bacterium | reverse complement strand
GAGCTGGACCCGCTGCGGGCGCGGCGGCGCCGGCCGGGCGGGCCGCTGGCCGGGCGCCGGGTGGTGATCACCGGGGCGTCCTCCGGGATCGGGCGGGCGACCGCGCTGCGGGTGGCCGGGGCCGGCGGCGTGCCGCTGCTGGTGGCGCGGCGCACCGAGGAGCTGGAGCAGGTGCGCGCCGAGATCGAGCGCCGCGGCGGCCAGGCGCACGTGTACTCGTGCGACGTCACGCAGGCGGAGTCGGTGGACGCCCTGGTGAAGCGCGTGCTCGCCGAGCAGCCGCACGTGGACATGCTGGTGAACAACGCCGGGCGGTCCATCCGCCGCTCGGTGGCGCGCTCGCGGGACCGGTTCCACGACTACGAGCGCACCATGGCGGTGAACTACTTCGGGGCGGTGCGGCTGACGCTGCGGCTGTTGCCGCACATGGCGTCGCGGCGGTTCGGGCACGTGGTGAACGTGTCGTCCATCGGCGTGCAGACGAACCCGCCGCGGTTCTCCGCGTACGTGGCGTCCAAGGCGGCGCTGGATGCGTTCGCCCGGATCGCGGCGAGCGAGACCTACGGCGACGGCATCACGTTCACCACCGTGCACATGCCGCTGGTGCGCACGCCCATGATCCGGCCGACCACGATCTACAACGCGTTCCCGGCGCGCTCACCGGACGACGCGGCGCGCATGGTGGTGGACGCGCTGGTGCGGCGGCCCAAGCACCTCGGCACGCCGCTGGGCACGCTCGGCGCGGTGTCGTACACGCTGGCGCCGCGGCTGGTGGACGCCGTGCTGCACGTGGGTTACCAGGTGTTCCCGGATTCGGAGGCCGCCACCGGTGAGCCCATGCCGGCCACCTCGCTGTCCGACGGGGCGCGCGCGATGATGCGGCTGCTGCCCGGAATCCACTGGTAGGCCGGCATGCTGCGGGCGCTGCTGGCGATCGTGCACGTGGGCACCGGCGCGGTGTGGCTGGGCGCGATGGCGTACAGCCTGGTGGTGGTGCAGCCGCGGGCGGAGCGGCTGCTGGGGACGGATCGGTACGAGGAGTTCGCCGCGACGGTGGCGGCGGGGGCGCGCTGGAAGGTGCTCGCGATGGCGGGCGCGCTGGCCGCCTCCGGGCTCGGCCTGGTGGCGGTGCGGCTCGTGGAGGCGGCGGACACCCGGCCGGCCTGGGTGGCGCTGGTGCTGGTGAAGGGTGCGCTGTTGCTCGCCGTGGTGGCCGTGTTCTGGTACGTGTCCTGGCGGCTGTGGCCGCGGCGGCTGTTCGCGCTGGACGAGGAGTTGCCGGCGGTGAAGCGGCGGTTCACCGCGGCGGCGTTCACCCTCGGCGGGCTGGTCGGCGCGAACCTCGTGCTCGGGGTGCTCGCCGACCAGCTCCGCTGAGCGCGCCGCGGCTCGGCGCGCCGGGCGTCAGCGCGCGGGGGCGCGGCGCTCCAGCATGACTGTGTCGCGCCAGCGGCCGCGCAGCAGCCCGATGCGCTCCCGGATGCCCACCGTCCGGAAGCCGACCGAGCGGTGCAGCGCGATGCCGGCCCGGTTCTCGGGGAAGAGCGCGGTCTGCAACGTCCACAGTCCCGAGCGGTCCGCGGCGGACACCGTGTGCCGCAGCAGCGCCCGCCCCACGCCGGCCCGGCGGGCCGGTGGGTCGACGTACACCGCCGTCTCGGCGACGCCTCGGTAGCACTCGCGGGCCGAGACGGCGGACAGCGCGGCCCAGCCGACCAGCCGGCCGCCGAGCTCGGCCACCCAGCGGTGGGCGTCCAGCCAGCGCTCGTCCAGCACCGCCGGCTCCGGCACCCAGGTGTCGAACGTGGCGTCGCCGCCCTCGATGCCGGCCCGGTAGATGGCCCGCACCACGTCGAAGTCCTCGTCACGCAGGGCCCGCACCGTCACGTCGGCGGCCGGGCGTGGTGGCGGGGGGTCCTCGCCCGGGTCGAGCAGGGGTGCGCCGAGCACCACCTCGGCGGCGTGCGGCAGCGCGGCGCGGCAGGTCTCGTCGATGGTGATTACGGTGGCGGTCCCGCGGCGGCTGCGGCGGACGAAGCCGACCTCCGCGAGCTTGCGGACATGGTGCGAGCAGGTGGACTGACCGATGCCGACGCGGTCGGCGAGGGCACCGACCGTCACGCCGCCCGGCTCGGAGGCGATGGCGTGCAGCACCCGCACCCGGGTCGGATCGGCCAGACAGCCGAACCATCTGGCATACGCAGTGGCTCCCTCGACCCCGTTCATGATCATCATCCAAGTATCCAGCACGCCGCGCCGCACGCCGTCCACGGCCGGACTGCGGCAAGCTGGGGTGGTGGACGACGCGATCACGCCGCTGCGCAAGCCGGCACACCGGGTCAGCGAGCGGGCGATCACCTGGTGGACGCTGAGCGCCGCGCTCGGCTGGCTGGTGCCGATCATCGCCGGCGCCGTGGTGCTGCTCGTCATGGACGGGCTGCCCGTGCTCACCTGGGCGGCGTTCGGCGGGCTGGTCGTGGTGGCCGTGGCGCACACGCTGGTCATGCCGCGGTGGCGCTACCGGGTGCACCGGTGGGAGGCCACCGAGGACGCCGTGTACACCCAGGCCGGCTGGATCGACCAGGAGTGGCGTGTCGCGCCGATGTCCCGCATCCAGACCGTGGACACGGAGCGCGGTCCGCTGCAGCAGCTGCTGGGCCTGGCCACGGTGACCGTGACGACCGCGTCGGCGGCCGGGCCGCTGCACATCGAGGGCCTGGACCTGGGCCTGGCCGGGGACCTGGTCCGGCGGCTCACCGAGACCACCCAGGCCACCCCGGGCGACGCGACATGACCGACGCGGGTGACGCCGGCCCGCACCGGGGCGCCGGCCACGCCGATCCCACCGGCACCGGGGTTCCGCCCGACGCCGCAGTCCCGGCCGGCACCGACGTTCCCCCTGGGGCCGGCCTTCCCGCCGGCACCGGGACTCCGGCCGACGCCGAAGTTCCCGCCGGCACCGGGGTTCCGGCGGAGGCGGGGTGGAGCCGGCTGGACGTGCGGATGCTGGCGGTGGGGCCGGCGCAGGAGGTCGTCCGGTTCGTTCCGGTGCTGGTGATCGCGGTGTTCGCCGGTGGTGGCGGGAACCGGCCGTGGTGGGCGCTGGGCGCGGTGGGCGCGTTGATGGCGTACGGCGTGCTGCGCTGGCTGACCACGCGCTACCGGGTGACGGCCGATCGCATCGAGCTGCGGAAGGGGTTGCTGTTCCGGCAGCACCGCTCGGTGCCCCTGGACCGGGTCCGCACGGTGGACGTGACGGCGAAGCTGCTGCACCGGGTGTTCGGGTTGAGCGTCCTGCGCGTCGGCACCGGGCGGCACGCGCAGCCGGGCAAGGACGACGAGCTGACCCTGGACGCGGTGAGCGCGGCGGAGTCGGAGCGGCTGCGCGGGCTGCTGCTGGCCCGCTCCCCCGCGACCACGGCCACGGCGACCACGGCGGCTGCGGCGACCACGGCGGCCGGAGGGTCGGCGGCGGAACCGCTCACGGCCGGCGGCGGCGCGACCGGCGGTGGCACCGAGCTGTCCGCGCTGGACTGGGCCTGGCTGCGGTTCGCACCGCTCACCCTGCTCGGCATGGCGGCGATCGGCGCGCTGTTCGGCGCGGTCTGGCAGGTGGTCGGCGAGCTGGGCGTGGAGGTGGACCAGGCGCGCGGCCTGTTCGACGTGCTGGCCGCGCAGCCGCTCGCGCTGGCCGCGCTGATCGTCGTGGTCGGCCTGCTGGTGACCGGCTCGCTCGGCGCCCTGCTGCTGTACGTGGAGGCCTGGTGGGGCTACCGCCTGACCCGTGAGCCGGACGGCACGCTGCGGGTCAACCGCGGCCTGCTGACCACCCGCTCGGTATCGCTGGAGGAACGGCGGCTGCGCGGCGTGGAGGTCACCGAGCCGCTGCTGCTGCGGGCCGGGCGCGGCGCGCGGGGCACGGCGGTGGCGACCGGGTCGGGCGGCGGGGACCGGTC
>DASWTI010000584.1:0-4820 GCA_036402215.1 Pseudonocardiaceae bacterium | reverse complement strand
CACCAGCAGGGCCGGGTGCGCCGCCTGGTGGGCCACGGCGTCGAGGGAGCACACGCCGTGCACCGGGACGCCCCAGCCGTCGCCCAGCGCGGCCGCGGTGACCATGCCGACCCGCAGGCCGGTGAACGGTCCCGGGCCGACGCCGACCACCACGGCCTCGGGCACGGCGCCGCCGAGCACCTCGCGCACGTGCGGGGCGAGCTGCTCGGCGTGCGCGCGGGCGTCCACGGTGACCGCGCGGGCCAGCTCCACCGGCGGCCCGTCGGCGGGCAGGCCGGGCAGCTCCACGAGGCCGGCGGTGACCGCGGGGGTCGCGGTGTCGATCGCGAGCACGAGCATCAGCGGGGACTCCCGATCCAGCCGTCCACGACCTCCACGACCTCGCCGATGCGCTGCACCACGGCGTCCGGCGTGGCCTCCACGGGCACCGTCTCGTGGTCCGGGATCACGCTGTGCGGCACCAGGATGGTGCGCATGCCGACGGACTGCGCGCCGTGCACGTCGTCGTAGACCCGGTCACCGACGTACACGCAGCGCCGCGGGTCCTCCACCTGCACGGCGCGCATCGCGGCGCCGAACGCCTCGGCGTGCGGCTTGGTCCACTCCAGGCTGCTGCTCCAGACCGACCCGTGCAGCGCGTCGAACACACCGTCGCGGCGCAGGAACTCGTGGTGCCACTCGGCCGGCCATGGCGTGGACGAGAGCACGCCGACCCGCAGCCCGCGCAGCCGCAGCGCGGCCAGCATCGGCCCGACCTCGGGGTCGGTGAGGGTGTGCGGCGCCCAGAACTCGCGGTACGCGGCGGCGGCCTCGTCGTCCCACGGGGTGCCCGCGTCGTCCAGCACCTGCCGGGTGGAGAACGCGCGGTGCTCGTCGCGGGCGATGTCCCAGCGCAGGCGCTCGGCGGCCAGCAGCGTGCCGGCCAGCTCACCGGCGGCCACCGGGTCCCCGGGGTGCAGCACCGAGGCGTAGGCGTGCCAGCCGGCCAGGTGGTCCACCTGGTGCCAGGGCGTGAGCGTGCCGCCCCAGTCGAAGATCACCGCGTCGATCATCCGGTCCTCCCTCGCCACCCGCCGGTGGCGGTGCGCGTGTCGTCGTCGCGGCGCTCCAGGCGGACCAGCAGGTGCCGGTCGCTGAGCTGCTCCACCAGTCCCTCGCCCCACTCGACCACGACCACCGCGTCGGCCAGGTCGGTGTCCAGGTCGAGCGCGTCGACGTCCTCCAGCCCGGCGCCGCCGAGGCGGTAGGCGTCGACGTGCACGAGCGGCACCCGCGGCCCCTGGTGCACCCGGGCGATGACGAAGGTGGGCGAGGTGATCGGGCCGCGCACCCCGAGGCCGGCGCCGATGCCGCGCACCAGCGCCGTCTTGCCGGCGCCGAGCGGCCCGGAGAGCACCACGAGGTCACCGGCGCGCAGGTCGGCCGCCAGCCGCTCGCCCAGCTCCTCGGTGTCCCGCACGGTCGGCAGCTCCGCCGTCCAGTCGGCGCTCACCCGGCCCCCTCCGTCCTCTCGTGACACCGGCGCAGCAGCCCGGTGAGGTGCTCGTTCACCAGCTCGGCGGACTCCAGGGGCGCCATGTGCCCGGCGCCGGGGATGCGCACCAGCTCGGCGTCGGGCAGCTCGGCCGCGAGTGCCTCGGTGTGCCGGTACGGGGTGACGCGGTCGGTGTCGCCACCCACCACGAGCACCTCGCAGTGCCGCAGCCCGGCGAGCGCGCGGAAGCGGTCGTGCTCGCCGAAGGTGCGCAGGAAGTCGGTCATCACGTCGACCCGGGTGCCGGCGATCATCCGGTTCATCAGCTCCAGCAACTCGGTGGCCGGCCGGGCGTCGCCGAAGGCCACCGTGCGGATGAGCGGCAGGCTCGCGTCCGCGCCCAGGCGGCGGCCCCACTCCAGCAGCCCGGGGCGGCGGGTGGCGGCGGCGGTGCCGACGTAGGCGAGCGGGCTGCGCCGGGCCAGGAACGGCCGCGCCAGCCGCATGCTCGCGAGGTCGCCGGCCGATGTGCACAGCAGCGCCACCCCGGCCACCCGCCGCTCGAACAGCTCCGGCCGCTGCTCGGCCAGGGCCATGATCGTCATGGCGCCCATCGAGTGGCCGACGAGCACGACCTGCCCGCACGGCGCGGTGGCCCGGACCACGGCGTCCAGGTCCCGGCCGAGCTGCTCGATGGTGCTGGCATGCCGGGAGGAACGGCCCGAGCGGCCGTGGCTGCGCTGGTCGTAGAGCACGACGCGCACCCTGGGGTCGGTGAGCTCCGGCAGCCCGACGCGCTGGAAGTGCCACATCCGGCGGTCCACGACGAAGCCGTGCACCAGCACCACGGTGAGGTCGGGGCGGCCGCCGTCGGCCGGGTCCACCTCGGCGACGGCCAGCTCCACGCCGTCGTCCGCGAGCACGGTGTGCTCGCGATCCGGGGCCAGGTCGCCGAGCGCCGGCTCGGTGGCACGGCGGCGCCGGCGGCGGCCCCGGGTGACCGCGCCGATCGCCGTGCCGGCCACCAGCGCCCCGGCCACCCCGGCCACCAGGCCGACGGTGCGCCAGCGATGGCTCACGCCTGCTCCCCGACGGTCGTGCGCACCACCCGCGGCCGGTTCACGCCGGTGACCACCTCGTAGTGGATGGTGCCGAGCGCGTCGGCCCAGTCCTGCGCGGTGGGCTCGCCGCGGTCGCCGGGCCCGAAGAACACCACCTCGTCGCCCTCGGTCACGTCGGCGTCGCCGCAGTCGACCACGAGCTGGTCCATGCACACGCGCCCCACCACGTCGTGCAGCCGGCCGCCGACGAGCACCCGGAGCCGGCCGGTGAGCGCCCGCGGCACGCCGTCCGCGTAGCCGACCGGGACCAGCGCGAGCGTGGTCTCCCGGTCGGTGGTCCAGACGTGGCCGTAGGAGACGCCCTCGCCGGCCGGCACCCGGCGGGCCAGCACCACGCGGGAGCGGAAGGTGAGCGCCGGCCGCAGCCCGAAGTCGCCGCGCTCCGGCACCGGCGAGAGCCCGTACACCGCCACGCCGGGGCGCACCAGGTCGAAGTGCAGGTCGGGCCGGGTGAGGGTGGCCGCGGAGTTGGCCAGGTGCAGCATCGGCGTGAGGCCCTGCTCGACGGCGTGCGCGTGCGCCGCCACGAGCACGTCCCGCTGCCGGTCGATCGTCGGGTGGTCCGGGGCGTCGGCGTGCGCCAGGTGTGACCAGACGGAGACGACCTCGGCGGCGCCGGCCGCCTGGGCCTTCACCGCGCGGGCCACCAGGTCCGGCCAGTCGGCGCGGGTGGCACCGTTGCGGGTGAGGCCGGTGTCGGCCTTGAGGTGCACGCGGGCCGGGCGGCCGGCGGCCTCCTGGGCGGCGAGCACCGCCTCCAGGGCGCGCACGGAGGCCACGGTGAGATCCACGTCGCGCGCGATGGCCGTGGCGAAATCGGTGTCCGGCGTGTGCAGCCAGGCCAGCACCGGGGCCTCGATGCCCGCGTCCCGCAGCTGCAGCGCCTCGGGGACGGTGCACACCCCGAGCCAGGTGGCGCCGCCGGCCAGCGCCGCGCGAGCCGACTCCACCGCGCCGTGGCCGTACCCGTCGGCCTTGACGACCGCCATGGTGGCCGCGCCGCCGGCGGCGGCGTGCTCGGTCAGCAGGGCCACGTTGTGCCGGATGGCCGACAGGTCGACCACGGCCTCAGCCAGGTGCGTGCTCATTCCACACATCGTCCCACTCCTGGTGGGAGCGCCCGCGACGGACCGCGCGCACCGCGTCCGGCACGGCGGCGAGCAGCCGCGAGGCCGGGGCCGGGGCACCACGGGCGGCCAGCAGCGCGGCCAGGCCGTGCACGTGGGTGGCCGCGCCGGCGGCCGTCAACGGCGGCAGCCCGGCCGCGAGCAGCGCGCCGATCAGACCGGACAGCACGTCCCCGGAGCCCGCGGTGGCCGGCCAGGAGGAGCGCGACGGGTGCACGAGCGTCGCGCCGTCCGGGTCGGCGACGACGGTGGCGTGGCCCTTGAGCAGCACGGTGGCGCCGAACCGGGCGGCGGCGCGGTGTGCGGCGGCCACCCGGTCCTCGCCGACGTCGCCGGCGATCCGGGCGAACTCGCCGGCGTGCGGGGTGAGCACCACGGGCACGCCGGGGTCCCGGGCGTCCCAGAGCGTGGGGTCCGCGGCGAGCATGGTCACCGCGTCGGCGTCCAGGCAGAGCGGCACACCGGCGCCCAGCGCGTGCCGCAGCGTGCGCCGTGCCTCCGAGCCGGTGCCGAGCCCCGGGCCGACCACCCAGGCCTGCACCCGGCCGGCGTCGGCGATCGAGCCGGTGGCGACGAGCTCGGTCCAGCGGGCCCGCACCGCGTCGGCGGCGGTCCCGGCGTAGCGCACCAGCCCGGAGGTGGCGAGCACCGCGGCGCCCGCCGTGAGCACCGCGGCTCCCGGGTAGGTGGCCGAGCCGGCCGCGACGCCGACCACGCCCTGGGTGTACTTGTCGTCGTCCGGCCCGGGGACCGGCCAGATCGCCCCCACGTCGGCGTCGTCCAGCACGCGCAGGGCGGGCGCGGGCAGCGCCGGCCCGATCCCGATGTCCACCAGGCGGACGTCACCGCAGCGGTGCGGCGCGAGGACGTGCACCGGCTTGAGCGCGCCGAAGGTCACCGTGGTGTGCGCCGTGACCGCCGCGTCCGCGGCGGCGCCGGTCATCGGGTCCACGCCGCTCGGCAGGTCCACCGCGACCACGGGCGCACGCACCGCCGCCACCAGCGCGGCCGCGGCCGGCCGCAACCCACCGCGCCCCGACAATCCCACGATCCCGTCGACCACCAGGTCCGCCGCCCGCACGGCCGTCACCCCGTCGT
>DASWTI010000583.1:0-4467 GCA_036402215.1 Pseudonocardiaceae bacterium | reverse complement strand
AGCCCGGCGGCCCGGGCGAGCGAGCCGAGCTGGCGCCCCGGGCCGCACTCCAGCGGCAGCCAGCGGCCCTCGGCGGCCAGCCGCGCCAGCGCGGCGCCGAAGCGCACCGGCTCGCGCAGGTGGCGCGCCCAGTAGTCCGGGTCGGTGGCCTGCTCGTCGGTGATCCAGTCGCCCGTGCGGTTGGACAGGAACGGGATGGCCGGCCGGGCCAGCGGCACGGCGGCCACCAGCGCGCGGAAGCGGTCCACCACCGGCTCGGTCATCGCCGAGTGGAAGGCGTGCGACGTACGCAGCGGCGTCACGCCCGCCCCGGCGCGCGCCGCGTACTCGGCGATCAGCTCGACCGGCCCGGCCACCACGCACGTCGCCGGGCCGTTGACCGCGGCCAGGTCCAGCCCCGGCGGCAGCGAGGCCGCCACCTCGGCCTCCGAGCCGGCCACGGCGAGCATCGCGCCCGGCGGCAGCGTGGCCATCAGCGCGCCGCGCGCCGCCACCAGGCGCACCGCGTCCGCCACGGTGAACACGCCGGCCAGCGTCGCGGCCACGTACTCGCCGACGGAGTGCCCGAGCAGGCCCTCGGCGCGCAGCCCCCAGGACTGCCAGAGCCTGGCCAGCGCGTACTCCACCGCGAACAGCGCGGGCTGGGTGTTCTCCGTGCGCCGCAAGGCATCCGCGTCGTGGCCGTGGACCAGGGCCAGCAGGTCGAGGTCGCCGCGCAGCAGGTGCGCGCACTCGCGCAGCGCGTCCCGGTACACCGGCTCGGTGTCGAACAGCCGCGCCCCCATGCCGGGGAACTGGGCACCCTGCCCGGGCAGCAGCAGCACCACGCGGGTGCCCGGCGAGGCCTCCGCGAGCCGCACCCGGGCGGGGTCGCGCAGCGCGGCGGCGGCGTCCGCGCCGTCACCGCCGTCCGGCACCGCCACCACGGCCCGGTGCGGGTGCTCGGCGCGGCCCACCCGCAGCGTGTGCGCGACGTCCGCCAGGTCGAGCCCTCGGTGCTCCGCCAGGTGCGCGGCGAGCCGGTCCACGGCGCTCGCCAGGGCGGGCGCGCTGCGCGCCGAGAGCCGCAGCACGTGCACCGCCGGCCGGTCGCCCTGCCGGGGCGCGGGCGGCGGCGCCTGCTCCAGCACCAGGTGCGCGTTGGTGCCGCCGAAGCCGAAGGAGCTCACCCCTGCCCGGCGGACGTTGCCGGACCACGGCGTCAGCTCCGTGGTGAGCGTGAACGGGCTGTCCGCCAGCGGGAGCGCCGGGTTCGGCGCGTCCACGCCGACGGTCGGCGGGATCACGCCACGCCCCACGGCCAGCGCCGCCTTGATCACCCCGGCGACGCCCGCGCCCTGGCTCAGGTGGCCGATGTTGGACTTCACCGAGCCCAGCGCGCACCACTGCCGGTCCGCCGTGCCGGCGCCGTACACCCGGCGCAGCGCGTCGAACTCGATGGGGTCACCCAGCTCGGTGCCGGTGCCGTGGGCCTCGACGTAGCCGATGGACCGCGGGTCGACGCCGGCCACCGCGACCGCCTGGGCGATCACCTCGGCCTGGCCGTTGGGGCTGGGCGCGCTGAACGAGACCTTGTCCGCGCCGTCGTTGTTGATGGCGTTGCCGATGATCAGCGCGTGCACGTGGTCGCCGTCGCGCTCGGCGTCGGAGAGCCGCCGCAGCGCGAGCACCCCGCCCCCGGAGCCCCACATGGTGCCGGTGGCGCCCGCGGCGAACGGCCGGCAGTGCCCGTCCCTGGCGTGCACGCCGCCCTCGATGGCGATCCGGCCGCGGCCGTGCGGCAGCTCCACGCACACGCCACCGGCCAGCGCCAGGTCGCACTCCCCGCCGCGCAGCGCCTCGCAGGCCAGGTGGGTGGCCACCAGCGACGTCGAACAGGCGGTGTGCACGGTGAGGCTGGGGCCGCGCAGGTCGAGCGTGTAGGAGGCCAGCGTGGACACGTAGTCCGGGAAGTTCCACATCGAGAGGTCCAGGTGGAACTCGCCCGCGCCGCTCGGCCGCAGGTGCTCGTAGGCGTACGCCTCGCCGCCGGTGCCGGCGTAGACGCCGACCGCCAGGTCCTCGCGCGCCGGGTCGTGTCCGGCGTGCTCCAGCGCGGTGTGCGCGAGCTCAAGGAAGAGCCGGTGCTGCGGATCGGCCACCGCGGCCTCACGCGCGCTCAGCCCGAAGAACCCCGCGTCGAACGCGTCGAAGTCCGCCAGCACCGGCGCGGCCGGCACGAACGCCGGGTCGTCCAGCTCGGCCGGCGGCACCCCCAGCGCGAGCTGGTGCTCCCGGTCGAACCAGGTGACCGACTCGACGCCGCCGATCAGATTGCGCCAGAAGGACTCCACGTCCCCCGCGCCGGGAACCCGGCACGCCATCCCGACGATGGCGATCGGTTCCGCCCCGTCCTCCGTCGCCACGCCGTGTCCTCCCCGCCGCCCCCGTGCCTCCCGGGCCGGCGTTGTCTATCACCGCGCTTCCCGTGGTCACAAGGGATGCCGGCGCGGAACGGCCGGTGCCACGGCCCCGGACATCCGGTGCGACCGGCCGTCGGCCGCACCGTCACGGGACGCCCGTGCCGCGCGCGCTCAACCCTCCGCGGGAGCACCGGAGCCGGATGGCGTCCGGCCGATCCGTCGCAGGTACTGGAACAGGTAGTACCCGACCAGGAGCACGTCCAGCACGGCGAGCGGGACCTTCACGTCGAGCGCCCCGCCGAACTGCCAGGCGAGCACGAGCGCGGCGACCGTGGGCGCCAGCACCGTCAGCATGATCGGCAGGTGGAACAGCGTCATCCCGCGGAACCTGTTCCCGCGCCAGGCCGGACGGGTGTACCAGCCCATCACGCCCTTGTGCAGCGCCTCGACCGGCGCCTCGACGTGAGCCCTCAGGTAGTGACCGATGTCCGCGATGACCCTCGTGTGGTAGAGCACCAGAAGGCCGAACAGCACCGCCATGACCGGGGCCACCAGCAGCAGCGTTCCGTCCTTGCGCTCGACGCCGAAGCCGAGGATCGCGCCGCTGATGGTCAGCGAGGACACCAGCAGCGTGATCCGATGGTCCATCCGCTTGAGGCTCTCGTCGCGGAGCGACTTGTACTCGGCGAGCATCAGCTCACGCCGAACCACCGTCAACGGTTCCGGGCTCTCGTCCGCCATCGGTGACGCCCACCTCCCCCAGGTCCGGTCCTCGCCCAGCGTATTGGTCGTGGACACCGCGGCCGCGGGTGCCGTCCGGCCGGGGAGCGTCGTCGCGGCCTGCGTCGACACCGGCTGCGGCTAATCTTGCACGGTGGTGACGGCGACCCCCTCGCTGCGGATCGGCCCGTACACGGTCGACCCGCCGGTGGTGCTCGCGCCGATGGCCGGGATCACGAACATGGCGTTCCGGCGGCTCTGCCGTGAGCACGGCGCCGGCGTCTACGTCTGCGAGATGATCACGGCGCGCGGCCTGGTGGAGCGCAACCCCGAGACGTTCACGATGATCGCGTTCGACCCGGAGGAACACCCACGCTCGATGCAGTTGTACGGCGCGGACCCGGCGACCATGGGGCTGGCCGTGCGGATGGTCGCGGACCTGGACCTGGCCGACCACGTGGACCTGAACTTCGGCTGCCCGGTGCCCAAGGTGACCCGGCGCGGCGGCGGCGCGGCGCTGCCCTACAAGCGCGCGCTGTTCGGCGACATCATCCGCGCCGCGGTGCGCTCCGGGGAGCGGGCCGGCATCCCGGTGACGGTGAAGTTCCGCATCGGCATCGACGACGAGCACCTGACGTACCTGGACGCCGGGCGGATCGCCGCCGAGGAGGGCGTGGCCTCGATCGCCCTGCACGCCAGGACCGCGGCGCAGCGGTACTCCGGCCAGGCCGACTGGTCCGCCGTCGCCAAGCTGCGCGACAGCGTCCCCGCGCACGTGCCGGTGCTGGGCAACGGCGACATCTTCGCCGCCGAGGACGCGCTGCGCATGATGCGGCAGACCGGCTGCGACGGCGTGGTCATCGGGCGCGGCTGCCTGGGCCGGCCGTGGCTGTTCGGCGAGCTGGAGGCGGCGTTCCGCGGCCGGCCAGCGCCGACGCCGCCGACGCTCGGCGAGATCACCGTGATCATGCGGCGGCACGCCACGCTGATGAGCGGGCACATCGGCGAACCTCGCGCCTGCCGGGAGATGCGCAAGCACATCGCCTGGTACCTGCGCGGCTTCCCGGTGGCGGGCGAGCTGCGCCGCAGCCTGGCGCTGGTGGCCTCGCTGACGGAACTCGACGAGCTGCTGGCCCAGCTCCCGCCGGACCTCCCGTTCCCGCCGGAGGCCGAGGGACCACGCGGCCGCCAGGGCAGCCCGGCGCGGGTGATCCTGCCGGAGAACTGGCTGGACGACCCCTATGACCGGACGGTCCCGGCCGGCGCCGAACTGCACCACTCCGGCGGCTGAGCACGGCCGTCCGCGCCGCCGGGTGCGCTGCCCGGCCGCACCGCACCGCACGGC
>DASWTI010000582.1:0-11689 GCA_036402215.1 Pseudonocardiaceae bacterium | reverse complement strand
CGCCACCGCCCTGTCCGCCGCCCAGCCGGCGCCGGACGCCGAGCACCCCGGCGCGCGCCGTTCCATGACGCACGCCTGGCTGTTCACCGGCCCGCCCGGCAGCGGCCGCTCGGTGGCGGCGCGCGCGTTCGCCGCCGCCCTGCAGTGCTCCACGAGGCCGGCCGGTGAGGGCTGCGGCCACTGTCAGGACTGCCGCACCGTCCTGGCCGGCACCCACCCCGACGTCCGCAACGTCGTGCCCGAGGGCCTGTCGATCTCCGTCGCCGAGATGCGTGCCCTCGTCCAGGCCGCCGCCCGCCGCCCCAGCGCCGGCCGCTGGCAGATCGTCATCATCGAGGACGCCGACCGCCTCACCGAGGGCGCCTCGAACGCCCTGCTCAAGGCCATCGAGGAGCCGCCCGCGCGCACTGTGTTCCTGTTGTGCGCCCCGTCCGACCACCCCGAGGACGTGTCGGTCACCATCCGCTCGCGCTGCCGCCTGGTCAGCCTGCGTACGCCGTCCTCCGCCGCCATCGCCGACGTCCTGCACACCCGCGACGGCATCGATCGGGAGACCGCCTCCTGGGCCGCGTCCGTGTGCGGCGGCCACGTCGGCCGCGCCCGGCGCCTCGCCCGCGACCCCGAGGCCCGCACCCGCCGCGAGGCCGTGCTCAACGTCCCCCGCGCCCTCCGCGCCGCCTCCGACGTCCTGTCCGCCGCCGACGCCCTCGTCGGCGCCGCCGAGACCGAGGCCCGCACCCAGACCCTCGCCCGCGACGAGTCCGAGCGCGCCGAACTGGAGACCGCCCTCGGCAAGGGCGGAACCGGCAAGGGCGCCGGCACCGCCGCCCGCGGCACCGCCGGCGCGCTGAAGGATTTGGAGAAGCGCCAGAAGTCCCGCGCCACCCGCACCCAGCGCGACTCCCTCGACCGCGCCCTCGTCGACCTCGCCGGCTACTACCGCGACACCCTCGCCGTCGCCCTCGGCGCCGCCGTACCCCTCACCCACCCCGACCGCGACCGCGACATCCGCGCCACCGCCGCCCAGCACACCCCCGAGTCCATCCTGAAGCGCCTGGAAGCCATCCTCGCCTGCCGCCAGGCCCTCGAACTCAACGTCAAACCCCGCATAGCCGTAGAAGCCCTCGTCACCATCCTCGGCCGCCGCTGACCCCGCCGCGGCCCCACGGTCTCGCTCGAACCCGCTGCCGGCGCCCGTCGACGGCCCGCTACACTGCTCACCGCACCACCCGCCGCCTTAGCTCAGTCGGTCAGAGCGGTTCACTCGTAATGAACAGGTCGTCGGTTCGATTCCGACAGGCGGCTCCGCAGGTGGCTCACCGGGGTGTGGCCACCTTCTCGTTTCCCCGGCTCCGGCAGGACTTGTCGACGTCGGTTCGCACCGGTGGTCGGCGTCGGACCGTGAGGTAGGGGCTGCTCCGTTCGTCTGCCGCTGTGGTCGGCCGACCTGCCGTTGACGGTCCGAAGCTCACCTGATGGTCGGGTGTAACGGTGACGCCCGGTTATCTCGACGCCGTCGGGGGAGGCCGGTTCGGCGGTGTCGCGGGGGGCGAGCGGCGCGCGAACCTGGTGGTCGGCCGCGTTCGGCGGCGCTGGGGGCGCTGGGGGGATCGTGTCGTTCGTTCGTGTCGCGTTGGCTGTTGTCTGCCTGGGGTTGGCCGTAGCCACGACCACCACAGTCACCACCGGTGTCGGTGCGCAGCCGGGAGCGGCGGCGCCGCTGCCCGGTGAGCGGCGGGAGTTGGTGGACCGGCGGACGGAGACCTCGCGGGTGTTCGCGAACCCGTCGGGCACGGTGACGCTGGAACAGCACAACCAGCCGATCCACGTGCGACGGGGGGCCGGCTGGGTTCCGGTGGACGACACGCTGGAGGCCCGGGACGGGCGGATCGTGCCGCGGGCCTCGCCTCTGGCGGTGAGTTTCTCGGCGGGCGGTGACGCGCCACTGGCGACGTGGACGAGTGGCGCGGCCTCGCTGTCGTTGAGCTGGCCGACGAGCTTGCCGGCGCCGGTGCTGGACGGGGACACGGCGGAGTACAGCGAGGTGCTGCCGGGCGTGGACCTGCGGGCGCAGGCGGACGTCGCCGGGGCGCGGCTGCTGGTGGTGGTGAAGAATCGGGAGATGGAAGAACGGGGAGATGTACATTCAGGCAGACGGTCAAATGTCCCTGTTCTCGACAACAGTAACGGGACGTCGTCGGTCGTGGTGCGAGACCTGAGCAATCGTTCCAGAACGCCGACGTCTGTCATTCCGGACATGACGAACGCGGCGATCCAGCGCAAGCTGGACCGCGGATACTGGGAGTAGAGTTGACGCGGTTGTCCCTTGGTGTGCCGGATCGGCGGCGGCGCTCGCTGCGTGGGAGGCTCTTGTTGCCGGTGCGGTGACCCGCGCGGAGGTGCGCGCATGGGCGCGCCCGTGGGTGGAGGACGATGACGGCGCCATCGACGATCCGATGGTGGTGACGGCGCTGCAGTACCTGCACGGGTTCGGGCTGCGGCGCGACCCGGGCAACGCGTCATTGGTGTCTGTGCGGCCGGACGGGCCGTGGTTGCACGACGACGATGCGATTCGTTCGGGCCTCGCGCGCTGGCGAGCCCGGTGTGTCGAGTTCGACCGGGACCCGGCCGGCTATGTGGCACGAATTCGCCAAGAGAACACCTGGGGTGGTGACGCCTGAATTCCGGCGAGGTCGGGCGACCCCTGGACGCCGGTTGCCCTGTTCGTCATCGCCGCTGGTCTTGGGTATCCGCGACTTCGTCGAACGTTGTTCCGGGCAGTTCCTCTCGGTCCAAGGTGGCCGGCCGTGGCGCGAATCGCGTGGCGGAGATGAGTGGACGTCCGCGTAATTTCCGCATGCGAAATGCGTTGATCCGGCCGCGCCGAGTACCGTCCGGCGTCAGATGCGGCAGCGGACGGGCGGGGCGGCGGGCATGGGGCTGCGGTGTCGGGCTGCGGTGGTGCTCCGGCGCTGCGATGCTGGGTGGCATGACGGCTGTGTGGATGTGGAACTGGGGCGCCGGCCATCGGTATGCGATTGAGCCGCGGGAGGACGGCGGGTTCGACACGGTGGTGGAGACCGGGTTGCAGGGCAGCCTGGACCGTGAGCAGTGGGAGACGCTGGAGCAGGCGCAGGACCGCTTTCGGGACGACCTGGTGGGTAAGGCGGACGAGGGCGTCGAGGGGGCCGAGGCCGCGTTGGCGGCGCTGGACGAACTCCGCTAGCCGGACCGCCGGCAGCGGCGGGTCCACGGGCCACCCCGGCAGGTTGCGCCGACCCACATCGGGCCGGTCAGCAGTCCTCTGGCTTTGTCGGCGATATCTCGCATCGCATCAGGCCGAGCATCGATGCGCGCAGCTCGGAGTAGGTGTGCATCCGGCCGGCGGCCGTGGTGCAGCTGATGTTCCAGGTCACGCCCCAGGTCTCGCCGGTCGCGGGGTTGTCGGTGGGTGGCCGGGCGTAGGTCTTGCCGTCGTACACAAATGGTTCGTAGGGGTGGGTGATCTCGTAGATCGAGGTGGCCATCTTCAGGCCTTCCTCGGTCGCATAGATCCGCAGCACCTCAAGGGACCGTTGAACCTCGAGCCTGAGGCCGTAGTAGGTGGATACCTCTGCGTAGGTCTGAGGTGATCGCCCGCGGCCGTCCGGCTGGTCCTGGCACCGGGTCAGAAGGTTGTTCTGAATGTGCTCGGAGAGGGAGTCCTCCGCCTTCAGGAACGCCGAGTACGACTGACCGCGGTGATTGCGGGCTTCTTCTTCGTGGGCGTCGGTCGAGGTCCAATGGCCGACGATCAGCGTCGCGGCCGCTCCGATGATCGCTCCGATCAACCCCGCGCCGACCGTGTTCGTCACTGCTTGCTCCCCCCGTCCGCGAGCGGTCCTGGCTGTTCATCGACCGCCGCGAGGGGAGGGTTACGTGGGTGCCTGCTTGATCCCGGCAACCGAAGGCACAGGCGTCAGATGAGGCGGCGGCGGACGGCGGCGGCGCCGGCGGCGAAGCGGGTGTTGACGCCGAGGGCCTCGTAGATGGACTTGATGTGGCGGCGGACGGTGGTGACGCTCATGCCGAGGTCGCGGGCGATGGCCTCGTCGGTGTCGGCGGCGGGGAGGGCGCGGAGGACGCGGAGCTGGTCGGGCTTCAGGTCGGACGTGGCGTCGCCGGCGATGGTGGTGGTGAGGCGGTCGTCCCACATGAGGTCGAACCAGTCGGTGAGCATGGCGATGATGCCGGGCGAGCGGATGAGCAGGGCGGCGTGGGCGGCCGCGGCGTCGACCGACAACAGGGCCGCGGTGTGGTCGACGACCATGATCTTGACGGGCATGGTGCGGCGGAGGCGGATCTCCTCGCCGGCGTCCATGGCGGCGCGGATGATCTGCTGGCCCCAGGTGGTGTTGCCGGCGGACACGGCGTACAGGTAGCGGTAGCGGATGCCGGCCTCGATGGCGCCGGCCGGTGGGCGGAAGCCGCGGTTGCCGGACGGGCGGGTGGGGAAGTGGCCGGTCTCGGTGCCTCGGAACTGCGCGCGGGCCGAGTGGTAGATCTCGGCGGCGGTGGCGGAGATGCGCGGGCCGTCGGTGAGGATCTCGACGCCGTGCCGCGCGCCGGACCCGCCGCCGGCGGCCACGGTGAGCGGCAGCTCGCTCTCCAGCCGTTTCCATCCCTCGCGGATGCGGGCCTGCAGGTCGCCGAGGTCCTCGTGCCGGCGTTCGAGCAGGGCGCGCAGCGCGGTGGCGGGTGCGACCGGCCTGATCAGGGCGTCGTCCTGGCCGGACCGGAATATGACGGCGGCCTCCAGAAGCTCCCGGACGGCGGCGGAGTTGACATCCACGTCGCCCGGGCCGGTTCCGATCCGCAGCGATCCGCCGGCCTGCAATCGATTGAAGAGTTCCGCGGCCGGGCGACTCACCAGACCTGACAGCAGGCCGCCGCGTCCGGGCTCACTCATTCGACGCCTCCGCTCGTAATGCCCCGCCGACACTGAATGGAGCATCGTATCGAGCGGGGTCCGCTGTTACGACAATTGAGTTCGAGGGCGGTGGAGCTCGCCCACCGCCCTCGAACTCATACCGACAGGCGAGTGGTCAGTGACCCCAGCCGTTGCCGTCGGTGGTGGTCGTGGGCGCGCCGGCCGGCGGCTCGTCGGCGATCGTGCTGGTCGCGGCCCCGCCGCCGAGCGAGCACAGGGCGCTGATCACGGCGGCCACGGTGGCGGTGCCCAGGGTGGCGGCGATGCGGGTGGAAAGCTTCATGGCGATTCCGTCCTCTCGATTCGTCGGGCTTTCGCTCGACTTGTCCGGTTGACGGGAACCACATTGTTGGAGATCGGCGCGCGCCGTAAGTGGTTGCCAGTTGCACGCTCGACAGGAAACGGGAAACATGTCGTTCCCGGTCCGGGAGAAGGGAAACTCGAACCTGAAGGCGCAGGTGGGGCGGCCGGGAGTCCGGCGGAAGGAGGCGGCGGATCCCACGATCGCACCCGTGGCCCACCGATGTTGCGGGGGCGGCAGGAAGCTACCAGTGACATCCTTCTGTCAATTAGTTCTCCGTAGCCGTCCGGTCTGCCCAGAATGAGCCGGAGCGTGTCCAGTGGACAAAATCCGCGCGGAGGAGGTGACCTGATGACCGCCGATCGGAGCGTGTCGTTCGGCGCCGAGCTCCGTCGCCGCCGGGAGCACGACGGGATGTCCCTGAAGGAGCTCTCGGGGAAGGTCCACTACAGCACGGGACACCTCAGCAAGATCGAGAACGAGCGCAAGCAGCCGACCGTGGAGCTCGCCCGGCTGTGCGACGCGGTGCTCGGCGCGGACGGGGAGCTGACCGCCCTGGTCGGCGAACCCAGGAAGCGCACCGCCGACGACGGTGACACCGCCGGCGTCCCCGGTGGCGCGATCCTGACCGTCAGCCTGGCACCGGACGGCAGCGGGCTACTGGTCCCGGCCGGCCCGCCCGGCCCACAGGCGGGGATGGGAGCCCTCGCCGGGCTGGCGCTGGCCGGCCGGGGCGCCCGGCTCGCCGCCGGGGACGACATCGCGCTGCGGCACTTCCGGGCCTCGTTCGACCAGCTGCGCGCCTTCGGTCAGGCCTCCAGCCCGCACCTCACGCTGTCCATGCTCGCCGTGCAGTTCCGGCTGGTGCACGCCATCGCGCAGCAGGCCGAGGGCGAGCTGCGCCAGGAGCTGTTCCGGCTGGCCGCGCGGTACTCCGAGCTCAGCGGCTGGATGGCCCAGGAGGCCGGGGACGATCGCCTGGCCCGCTGGTTCACCGCCGAGGCCGTGGTGCTGGCCGAGCTGGGCGGCGATCCGCACCTGGCCCGCTACGCCCTGGTCCGCCGCGCCGACATGGCGATGTACCGGCACGACGCCATCAGCACCATCGAGCTGGCCGAGCGCGCGGGTGCCGACGCCTCGGTGCCGGCCCGCACCAGGGCAATCGCCGCGCTGCGCCAGGCGCAGGGGCACGCCATGAACGACGACCGGGAGGCCTGCGAGCGGCTGCTCGACCGCGCCGGCCTGCTGTTCGAGCTGGCAGCCGTGGAGGAGGCCGCCGGGCCGGTGCTCGGCTCCACCAACATGGCCGACCCGGTGGCCATGGTCCGCGCCTGGTGCCTGCACGAGCTGGGGCGCCCGGCCGAGGCCGCGGCCGCCCTCGATCTGCCGGTGGACGGCATGGCGCCGCACGCCCGCCGGCCCCGCGCGGTCTGGGGTGCGCGCCGGGCGCTGGCCTACGCCTACGCCGGCGAGATCGGCCGGGCCTGCGAGCTGGCCACCACGGCGCTCGACGACGCCGAGGCCACCGCCTCCGCGACCGCGCGCCAGGACCTGACCGCGCTCAGGGCGATCCTGACGTGGTGGGGGAGCAATCCGTCCGTGCGCGAGCTGCTGCCGCGGCTCGCCAGGGCCCTGCACGTGCCGGTCGACTGACCCGGCCATGTCCCCGGAAGGAACCACGCCCGATGACGAACCCCAGTCCGCCCTCCGGCCGGGTCGTACACCGTCACGAGGTGCTCAGCACGCGCTGGCTGTCGGTGTACCAGGACCACCTGGCCGGGGCCGGCGGCGGCACGTACGTCTACGACCACGTGCGGCTCCCGGCGGCGGCCACCGTGCTGCGATCCGTGACGACGGGATGGTCCCGGTCACCAGGCAGTACGTCTACACGCACGACGCGCGGCTGTGGCGGCTGCCGACCGGAGGGATGGAGCCGGAGGACGCGGACCCGGCCGCCGCGGCACGGCGCGAGCTGCGCGAGCAGACCGCGCTCACCGCCGGATGCTGGCGGTCGCTGGGCACGGTGCACGGCGCGGACAGCGCGACCGACCACCGCGACCACGCCTTCCTGGCCACCGACCTCACCGCCGGTACGCCGGAGCCGGGACCCGGCGAGGCGGATCTGGAGGTGGAGTGGCTGCCGTTCGCGCGGGTCCTCGACCTGGTGACTGACGGGCAGCTGGCCCACGCGGCCAGCGCGTTCGCCGTGCTGACGGTCGCGCTGCGGGATCCGCGGTGGTCCGCCCGCCGGGCCGGGACGGGTGTCGCCTGGGCGCCTTTCCCGGTTCCGTCCCCGGCGGTCGACGGAAAGGACTGACGCGCGTCCATCCGGGTCGACATCCTGGATTGGCAGGGTTGTCGATTTCGAGTGGGAGTGACGGGTGAAGAACTATCGGGTGCTGTCAGCCGCCGGGGCGGCTGGCAATGACCTTTCTGCTGATCGGCGTTGTGCTCGGCTTCGTGCTGATCGGTGTGTTCGTCCTGGGTTGTTCCGGTGGTTCCTGACGATGTGGAGGTGGAAGTGATGGAGCCGCATCCGAGGTGATGGTCGCGGCGGGGTCCGGGCGCCGGAGGGGGCCCGGGCCCGCGCTGCGTGAGCGGTCAGAGCGACCAGCGCAGCCCGTACCCGAGCCGTGGGACCAGCTCCCCGAAGCTGGTGAACGCCTCGTTCACCCCGTCCACCACGACTGCCTCCGCGTGGCCGGGCACCTCGTCGATGTCGCGGTGGAACGCCCCGTCGACCCGTTCCACGCGCCGCGGCCGCCGCCCGTCCGGGAAGCGAACCCGCAGCTCGAAGGCCTCGCACGGCCGCTCGGGGACATACAGGTAGTGCGGCCGCATCGGTTGCTCCGCCGGCAGCCGCACGGTCATGCCGAAGGTGTGCTCCTCGCCCTCGGCGAGCGGACGTGGCAGGCCGAGCACGAACCGGAACCGGCTGCAGGACACCCGTTCCCGTTCGAGCAGCCGCGCGCCGAAGCGGACGTCCAGGTGCATCCGGTTGCCGGCGCCGCCGCTGTTTCCGTCGCCGTTCCCCGGTTGGTGCTCCGTGCGCGGGATCGTGTACTGGAAGGTGATTGTGTCGAGCCCGTCCCGCTCCGCCACGATTACCCGCTGCTCCTCGCAGACCGGCGATTCCTGGTCCAGCCGCAGCAGCGTCTCGAAACGGCGGACACGCCACTCCCTCGGCGGCTCGGGAACGGCGGAGACCGGTTGTGCGGCGGCCTCCGCCAGCATGGTGAGACCGGCGTCCACCCGGCGGCGAATGGTCCGGATGTCGCGGTCCTGCTGTTGTGCGAGCCATTGGATGCGCTCGTGCAGGAACTGCCCGTGGACGTCCGGTTCGAGGGCCAGCGCGACCCGCACGACCTCCGCCAGGTCCTTGGGCAGCCCCTGGGACAGCGCCACCAGGCGGTCCGCCACCCGCTTCCGGGCGGCCGCCGGCTGGTCCTCGGTCCGGACCTCGCAGACCTCCCGCAGCGCCGGCCCCACCACCGACCACAGCGCGGCCGCGTGGATGCCCCGCCCCTTGCGCAGCTTCTTCAGCTCGGCGACGAGTGATGCGGCCTCGGCTGCCACTGTCGTCCTCCGTGACCAGAATCCGGCTCCTGCGGCGAATGTCCACTAATTGACAGCCGCGCCGCCACCTCCTGGCAGGTAGCTGTCAGTGACGGGAAGTCACCCCCCCCCCGCGCGGCCCGTCGTCCGCCGCCGTCGCTGGGCGCACCGGGCAGGAACTTTGACCTGGCGTGTTCAGTTGATCACTCTGAGTGTGCAGAATGACCGCTGTGATGGAGCGGCGGAACTTCCTTCGGGTGGCGGTGGCGGGCACGGCGGTGGCGGCGGCGTTCGGTGGGGCGTCGTGGCGTGAGGCGTTCGCGGCGGGGGCACAACCCGGGCCGAGTCCGTACGGGCCGTTGCAGCCGGTGAACGCGAGCGGGTTGCAGCTCCCGGCCGGGTTCACCAGCCGGGTGGTGGCGCGCAGCGGACAGACGGTGCCGGGCACGTCGTACCGGTGGCACTCGGCGCCGGATGGCGGGGCGTGCTTCGCGGACGGCACCGGGTGGATCTACGTGTCCAACTGCGAGGTGCTGCTGAGCGGCGGCGCGAGCGCGATTCGCTTCGCGGCCAACGGTTCCGTGACAGCGGCCTACCGGATCCTGTCCGGCACCAACGTGAACTGCGCGGGCGGCGCGACGCCGTGGAACACGTGGCTGTCGTGCGAGGAGGTGTCCAACGGCCGGGTGTTCGAGACCGACCCGTGGGGCACCCGGGCGGCGGTCGCCCGACCGGCGATGGGGCGCTTCCAGCACGAGGCCTGCGCGGCCGACCCGGAGCGCCGCGTCATCTACCTCACCGAGGACGTGTCGGACGGCTGCTTCTACCGCTTCCGCCCCACCACGTGGGGTGACCTCTCCAGCGGCACGCTGGAGGTGCTGTGCGCGCCGGCGGGTGCGACCAGCGGGCCGGTCACCTGGCAGCTCGTGCCGGACCCGGACGGCAGCCCGACTGCGACCCGGTCGCAGGTGGCCGGGGCCAAGCGGTTCAACGGCGGCGAGGGCTGCCACTACGCGGCCGGCACGTGTTGGTTCACCACCAAGGGCGACAACCGCGTGTGGGCGTACGACGCGGTGGCCGGCACCATCGACCTCACCTACGACGACTCACTGGTCTCGCCCGGCACGCCGCCGCTGACCGGAGTGGACAACGTGACGCGCGCCCGCTCCGGTGACCTGTACGTGGCGGAGGACGGCGGCAACATGGAGATCTGCATCATCACGCCGGCCGGGGTGGTGGCGCCGTTCCTCCGGGTGCCGAACCAGTCCTCGTCGGAGATCACCGGACCGGCGTTCAGCCCGGCGGGTGATCGGCTCTACTTCTCGTCACAGCGCGGCACCAGCGGGAGCAGCAGCGGCGGCATCACGTACGAGGTCACCGGCCCGTTCCGCCAGTGACGGCGGGCGGCCGTGTGGCGGCCGGTGGCGGTGCGGCTGTGCCGGCGGGCTGACGTACCGTCGTACGGCGCGGGTAGGTGTCGGCGCGGCGCGGCTAGCGTGGCGTGGTGACGACGAGGTTGCTGTACCTGGTGCGGCACGGGCTGCACGAGAAGGATCCCGGCGCGGAGGCGGGGGACGGGAACGAGGACGGCGCGCTGGCCGACGACGGGCGGCGGCAGGTGGCGTTGCTCGCCGAGCGGCTGCGCGGCACCGGCGTGGTGGCCGTCCACCACTCGACGCTGCGGCGCGGCGTGGAGACCGCGCGGGTGCTGCGTGAGGCCCTGGACGCCCCGCTGCGCCCCTCGGACGACCTGCGGGAGTTCGTGCCGTTCCGCCCGGCCGACGACCTGCTGGGCGAGCCGCATCGCCGGTGGTTCGCGGAGTGGCCGGCCCGGATCCTGGAGCTCGGTGAGCGGCGGGCCGCGGCGGTCGTCGAGCGGTTCGCCGGGACGAGGGACGGGCAGGCGGAACTGCTGGTGACGCACGGCAATGTCATCGCCTGGCTGGTGTGCGAGGCCCTCGACGTGCCGCGGCACCGCTGGCTCACGATGCCGCACTTCAACGCGGCACTCACCGTGATCGCGTACCGCGAAGGCCGGTCGCCCAGCCTGGTGACGTACAACGACGCCAGCCATCTGCCGCCGGAGCTGATCGGCACCGACTACCCGGCCGAGCTCCGCCCCTGAGCCGGGTCGGCGCCCAGGCAGACGAAACCGGCCGCGGCGGCCAGCGCCGCCGCCGCGTCCGTACCACCGGACGCCGCCCCGGACGCCGCCCAGACCGTTGCCGCGATCGCCTCGGCGAGCGCCGTGGCGGGTGAACGGCCCCGGGCCAGCCCGGCGTGCAGCGCCACCATGAGCGGCGCCGTCTCGGTGTCCGGTACCGGCAGCACCGACGCGATGAGCCGCGCCGTCCCGCGGCCGAGGAACATGGCGCTCAGCCCGAGCAGCTCGTCGCCGGCTCGCACCGCCGACCGCCCGGTGTCGCACGCGGCGAGCACCACTGTCCCTGGCACCCGCGCCAGCCGCTCCACGTCGTAGGCCACCAGCGGCCCGTCCGCCAGCCGTATGTCCGAGAACAAGGGGTTGTCCGCAGACAGCCGCCCGTGCGCCGCCAGGTGCACCACGTCGGCGGTGCCCAGCGCGGCCAGCACGGCGTCCACGGTGGCCGCCGCCCCGGTCAGCGGTGTCACACCGTGCAACGCCGCCACGGCGACGGCCTCCTCGTGCGCCCCCGGCAGCGTGGGCCCCGCCGCCACCGCCACGACCGGCCGCGCGGCCGCCGTGAGCGCGTCCGCCACCACGGGCCGTGCGTCGACGGCGCCGGTCGCCGGGCCGTTCACCACCACGGACCGCCCGGCGGCGGAACCGGCCGGAGCACCCACCGCGGTGCGCGTGGCCGCCGCGTGCCACAGGGTCGCGGACG
>DASWTI010000581.1:0-2673 GCA_036402215.1 Pseudonocardiaceae bacterium | reverse complement strand
CCGCCGTCCGCGGCCGCGACGCCTACGCCAACCTCGTGCTCCCCGAGCTGCTGCGGGCCCGGCGGATCACCGGCCGCGACGCCGCCCTCGCCACCGAGCTGGGCTACGGCACGTGCCGTGCCGCGGGGCTGCTCGACGCGGTGCTCGCGCGCTGCGTGGACCGGCCGCTCGCCGAGGTGGACGGCGACCTGCTCGACGCGCTGCGGCTCGGCGCCTACCAGCTGCTGCGCACCCGGGTGCCCAGCCACGCCGCGGTCGGCGCCACCGTCGACCTGGTGCGCTCCACCCGCGGCAGGGGCGCCGGTGGCTTCGTCAACGCCGTGCTGCGCCGCGTCGCCGAGCGCGACGAACCCGGCTGGGTGGCGGCGCTCGCCCCGGACCGCGACACCGACCCGGTGGGCCACCTGGCGTTCGCCACCGCGCACCCGCGCTGGATCGCCGAGGTGTTCCACGAGGCGCTGGGCGGTGACCTCGGCGACCTCGGCGAGCTGGCGGCCGCGCTGGCCGCCGACGACGCCCGCCCCGCCGTGCACCTCGCCGCCCGCCCCGGCGTGATCAGCGCCGAGGAACTGGCCGCCGTGACCGGTGGCGAACCCGCGCCGTACTCGCCGTACGGGGTGCACCTCGACGGCGGCAACCCCGGCGACCTCGACGTGCTCACCGACGGCACCGCGGCCGTGCAGGACGAGGGCAGCCAGCTCGTCGCCCTGGCCCTGGCCCGCGCGCCGCTGGACGGCCCGGACGGCGGCCGCTGGCTCGACCTGTGCGCCGGCCCCGGCGGCAAGGCCGCGCTGCTCGGTGCGCTCGTCGACCTGGAGGGCGGCACGCTGGACGCCGTGGAACGCGCCGAGCACCGGGCACGGCTGGTGGAGCGCGCGTGCGCCGAGCTGCCGGTGACCGTGCACGTCGTCGACGGCCGGGACAGCGGGCTGCCGGAGGGCGGCTACGACCGGGTGCTGGTGGACGCGCCGTGCACCGGGCTCGGGGCGCTGCGCCGCCGGCCCGAGGCCCGCTGGCGGCGCACCCCGGACGCCGTGCCCGAGCTGACCGAGCTGCAGGACGGGCTGCTGACCGCCGCGCTGCGCCTGGTGCGCCCCGGCGGGGTCGTCGCCTACGTGACGTGCTCGCCGCACCCGGCGGAGACCACCGGCGTGGTGGACCGCGCGGTGGCGGCGGGCGCCGTGGCGCTCGACGCCCGCCCGCTGCTGCCCGGCGTGCCGGACCTCGGCGACCGCCCGGGCGTGCAGCTCTGGCCGCACCGGCACGGCACCGACGCCATGTACTGCGCCCTGCTGCGACGGCCCTGACGCCGACGGCCCTGACCCAGGCGGCCCTGACCCCAGGCGGCCCGGCGCTCGCACCGCGGAACGTCGGTGCGGCGGCCTACCCTGCGGGCATGATCGACGTGGCGATCGGGCTGCGCGACCACTCGGGCTGGGCGGTGGCCGTCGTGGTGTCCGCCGAGCCCCGGGTGCTGGACCGGCGGCGGCTCACGCTGTGCCCGGACGACCTGCCCCGGCAGGTCTACCACGCGGCGGCCGGTGAGCCGCCGGACACGGCCGCCCGCCTGGTCGCCGAGGTGGAGGCCGCCGCGACCACGGCCGCCGCCGCCGAGGTGGCCGCCCTGGTCGGGGAGCTGCGCGCGGCCGGCCACCGGGTGCGCGGTGCCGCCCTCGCCGCCGACACCGTCGCGGTGCCGGCCGAGCTGGCCGCGATCCTCGCCTCACACCCGATGCTGCACGCCGCCGAGGGCGAGCTGTACCGGGAGGCGCTCGCCGAGGCGCTGCGGGTGTCCGGGGTGCCGGTGATCCGCCACACCCGTGGCGAGCTGCGCCCGGGGGACGCCGCTGACCTGGGACGCGGCCTCGGCCCGCCGTGGGCGCGGGACCAGAAGGAGGCGGCCGCCGCCGCGCTGCTCGCCCTCCAGGTGTGACGCACGTCGTGCTCAGCACGCCGCGAGACGTCCGCGCCCCGGCACCGGCCTAGACTTCGGGGCGTGGGCACCCCGCCGATGATCGCCCCGAGCATCCTGTCCGCCGACTTCGCCCACCTGGCGGCCGAGGTCCAGGCGGTGTCCGGCGCCGACTGGGTGCACGTCGACGTGATGGACGGCCACTTCGTGCCGAACCTGACGATCGGCCTGCCGGTGGTCCGCAGCCTGCTCGGCGCGACCGACCTGCCGCTGGACTGCCACCTGATGATCGAGGACCCGGACCGCTGGGCCCCGGCCTACGCCGAGGCCGGCGCGCACAACGTCACCGTGCACGTCGAGGCGGCCGCCGACCCGGTGGCCCTGGCGAAGGACCTGCACGCGGCCGGCGCCCGGGCCGGTCTGTCGGTGAAACCGCGCACCCCGCTCGAGCCGTACCTGGAGCTGCTGCGGCACTACGACACGCTGCTCGTGATGTCGGTGGAGCCCGGCTTCGGCGGCCAGGAGTTCATGCCCGAGGTGCTGGACAAGGTGCGCACCGCGCGCCGGCACGTGGACGCCGGGCACCTGCGGCTGCTGGTGGAGATCGACGGCGGCATCAACGCCGACACCATCGAACAGGCGGCCGAGGCCGGCGTGGACTGTTTCGTCGCGGGCTCCGCCGTCTACGGCGCCGACGACCCGGCCACCGCCGTCACCGCCCTGCGCGCCCGCGCCGCGGCCGCCCGGTCCCGGGCCGCGAC
>DASWTI010000580.1:0-16910 GCA_036402215.1 Pseudonocardiaceae bacterium | reverse complement strand
CTTGCCGGCGCCGGACGGCCCCACCACCGCGGCCACGGTGCCGCCGGGCACCACCAGGGTCACGTCGTCCAGCAGCCGCACGCCGTCCTCGACCACCCGCACGCCGCGCAGCTCCAGGGTGCCGTCGCCGTCCGCCGGCAGCTCGCGTGTGCCGTGCCGCACCGGTTCCACCGCCAGCACCTCGTCGGCCCGGCCGCCGCCCGCGCGGGCCCGGGCCAGCCGCCCGAACACCCCGGTCAGCCCGCCCAGCCCGGCGCCGAGCGCGGCGTACTGGCCGGCCGCGAACAGCTCACCCGGGCTGATCCGCCCCGCCGTCACCAGCAGGCCACCGGTGGCCAGCACCGCGACCAGCACCGCCGGGCCGACCACCGCGGCCTGCGAGCCGGACCGCGACAGCAGCAGCCAGGTGCGCCGGCCCTGCTCGTGCAACGTCGGCAGCGGCTCCAGCACCCGCTCCCGCTCGCGCTCCACGGTGCCCGCCGCAGCGATGGTGCGGGCCCCGGCCAGCGACTCCGCCAGGCGCGCCGCGATCCGCCCCTGCGCGCGCTGGTAGGCGGCCATCGCCCTGGTGGTGTGCACGGCGAACGCCCGCAGCACCAGCGCCACCAGCGCCACCCCGGCGACGAACGCCACCGCGAGCCACGGGTGCAGCAGGCCCAGCAGCACCAGGCTGCCCAGCGACGGCAGCGCCGCGGTGACGACGGTGACCAGCGTCGGCCCGGCCTGCGCCGCGTCCACCGCGTTGCCGGACACCCGGCTCACCAGGTCGCCCACGTCGAACCGGGCGGCGCCGCGCGGCCCCACCGCCAGCACGTGCCGCACCAGCCGCTCGCGCAGCCAGGCCGCCGCGTCCGCCACCGTCATGGTGCCGGCCCAGACGTCCAGCAGGTCGCAGGTCACGCCCAGCACGGCCAGGCCGACGGCGGCCAGCACCCACGGCCGGGCGTCGCCGCCGGTCACCATGGCGTCGATCGCCGCGCCCAGCACCAGCGGCAGCGTCAGCGCGCCGAGCGTGCCGCCCAGGTCGGCCAGGCCGATCACCGGCAGCCACCGGCGCCCGCGCCGGGCCACCGCGCGGAACGTCGCGCTCACCCGTCGCACCCGGTGTGCGCGGCCAGGAACGCCAGGATGTCCGCGGCCAGGTCCACGCCCCGGCTCACCGCCCGGGTCACGTGTCCCACGCCGTCCTCGTGGCGCAGCAGCACCGGCCGCCGCGGGCTCGCGTGCTGCAACGCCGCGCACATCTTGCGCGCGTGCATCGGGTCCACCCGGGTGTCCCCGCCGAACACGGTGAGCAGCACCGCCGGGTAGTCCACGCCGGGCCGCACCCGGTGGTACGGCGAGTAGCCCAGCAGGTGGCCGAGCTGCACCGGGTCGTCCGCCGAGCCGTACTCGGCGCGCCAGGACGGCCCGAGCCCGAACCGCTCGTAGCGCACCATGTCCAGCAGCGGGGCGGAGCACACCGCGGCCGCGAACAGCTCCGGCCGCCGGGTGATCGCCGCGCCGACCAGCAGCCCGCCGTTGGACTCCCCGCACAGGCCCAGCGTCCCCGGCGTGGCGACGCCGCGGGCCAGCAGCGCCTCGGCGGCCGCGACGAAGTCGTCCACGGCCGCCTGCTTGCCGCCCAGGGTGCCGGCCCGGTGCCAGTCCGCGCCGCCCTCGCCGCCGCCCCGCACGTTCGCCGTCACGAACACCCCGCCGGCGGCCACCCAGGCCAGCGTGAACGCCGAGTAGCTGGGCAGCAACGGCCGGCCGAACCCGCCGTACCCGTAGAGGATCGTGGGCCGCGGTCCGGCCGCGGCGCCGGCCGGGGCCAGCACGGTCATCGGTACCTCGGTGCCGTCGGCCGAGCGGCACCGGGTGCGCGTGGTGCGTACCGCGGGCAGCGCCGCGGCCCCCGGCGCGGTCGCCCACGGCTCGGTCCGGCCGGTGCGGACGTCGTACCGCAGCACCTGCCCCGGGGTGGCGCCGTCGGTGTAGCCGAACCAGAGCAGCGGCCCGCCGTCCCGGGTGGACAGCCGGCCGACGGTGCCCTCGCCGGGCAGGTCCACGGTGCCCGTCCGGCGCCCGCTCGTGGCGTCGTGCACGGTCAGCCCGGCCACGCCGCCGGACGTCCACCGCACGACCAGGGCCGGTCCGTCCGGGCCGTCCAGCAGCGCGAAGTCCCCGAGTACCTCGTCCTCGCCGGCCCGCACCAGCTCGGTCCAGTGGCACGGCTCCGGCCGGTCCGGCGTGGTCACGCACAGCCGGCCGCGGGGCGCGCCGAGCGTGGTCACCACGTACAGCCGCCCGTCCCGGCCGACGTCCAGCACCGTCGTGGCCCCGCCGGCGTCCTCGGCGCGCTGCACCCGGTACGGCACCGGCACCGCCACCGATGCCGCACCGGGCACCGAACCGGGCGCCGCTCCGGGAGCAGCGTCAGCGCCCGGGCCAACCAGGTCCGCCAGCCACACGTCGTTGCCCGGCACCCCGGGCCGCATCGCCGAGATCACCAGCCGGCGGCCGGTGCCGTCGATGCCCAGCCCGTACGCGGTGCCGTCCGGCAGGCCCTCGCCCAGCACCGGCACGTCCTCGGCCACCGGGGTGCCGATCCGGTGCAGGTACACCCGCCGCGCCGCCGGGGTGGCCGGGTCCGCCCGCACGTGGACGAAGCCGTCGCCGGTCCAGGCGACGGGGGAGTTGCGGCAGCCGATGATCGGCTCGTCGACCGGGACATCGGCGTCCAGGTCCAGCACGTACAGCACGGACCGCTCGGTGCCGCGCCGGGAGAGCTGGAACGCGAGCAGCCGCCCCGACGGGTCGGGCTGCCACCGGTCGAGCACCGTGGTGCCGCCCGGGTCCAGGGCCATGGGGTCGAGCACGGCGCGCTCGGCGCCGTCCACCGTCAGGTACAGCACGGGGTGTTCCTGGCCGGCCTCGCGCCGCTCGTGGAACATCCGGTCGCCGCGCCACACGGGGGGCGTCACCAGGCCCACGTCGCTCAGCGCGGCCACGCGCTCCCGGAACCGCCGCCGCGCGGGCAGCTCCGCCGCCGACTCCGCCCACAACCGGTCCTGGGCCGCCAGCCAGCGGACGGTGCGGGGGTCGGCGGGGTCCTCCAGCCACCGGTACGGGTCGGCGACCCGGTGGCCGTGCAGCTCGTCGACCTCGGGCCGTCGTTCGGCGGCCGGGTAGGCCATCGACGTCCGCACCGTGTTCCTCCTGCCGCTACCGGTACGCCCGGACCGCCGCGCCGGGGTCCGCCCCACTCCGGGGCAGGTCGACCGGCTCATCGGCCGTCCGGTACACAAGGAGGTGCCTCGGGTGGCGATGCGAGCGCCACCCGAGGCGTCCGTCCCGTTGAACGAAGCGCTGCCGAGACCCTGGGGTCAGTGGCAGAGCGCGACGCTCAGGTTGCTCGGGGTCTGCGAGCTGCAGCCGAGGACGGTCAGCGTGCTGCCGCCACCGCCACCGCCGCCGGTCGGAGCCTCGAGCCCCTGCAGGTCCAGGAGAGCCATGGATGTCACCTCCTTCCAGGTGTAGTCGGGAACCGCACGCCCGTGATCACGGGACAGCGGGTCTGTGGGGAGCCGGCGCCGGGCCGGGCTCCAGGAACGGCAGGTGGAGAGGCCGCTCGCCGAGGGCCGCGCCGGTCGCGAACAGCGCGCCCGCGGTGCCGGTGGCCAGGTCCATCGAGAGCCGCAGGAGCTGGTCTCCCGGGAAGGCCAGCCCGTCCGCGTACGGCAGCGCGTGCCAGGCCAGGCCGCGGACCAGCGCCACCGCCCCGGCGTCCGGCCGCTCGCCGGGCCTGGCCGCCGCCGCGGTGATCAGGCCGGCCCGCCCGGTGAACAGCCCCGGCTGCACGAAGTAGCCGCAGCGCGTCACCAGGTCCAGCCCGCGCAGCGCGGTGGCCAGCTCGTCGTCGTCCGGCCGGTGCGCCAGGTAGCGCCGCAGCACCAGGGCGATGCCGGCCGAGCCCTCGTCCAGGTAGGGCAGCGTGCGCCAGCCCTGGTTCACCTGCACCGCGCCGTCCGCGCCGGTGACGCAGCGCCGCAGGTCCTGCCGCAGCGCGTCGGCCGCGCGGTCCAGCAGCGCCGGGTCCCCGGTGCGCTCGTAGGCATGCACCAGCAGCAGCGCGGGGCCCGAGGAGCCGTGCATCAGCCCGGCCCGCGGGTGGTCGCCGCCGCTGATCTCCGGCACGTCCTGCGGGCCGCCGAGGCGCTCCGCGACGTGCGCCACCACCGTGGCCGCGGTCTCGGCCAGCGTCGCGTCACCGGTGACGGCGGCGAAGTGCAGCAGGTTCAGGCCGATGCCGGACAGCCCGGAGTACAGGCTCGGCTCCGGCGACGACCAGTCGCCGTGCAGCCCGCGGTGCAGCACGTCCAGCGCGTCCTGCCGGTGGCCCAGGGCCTCCAGCGCGTAGGCGATGCCGTGCAGCCCGGTCCAGAACCCGGGGCGGATGTCGTGCGGCGGGTCCAGCGCGCGCTTGCGCAGCCAGTCCTCGTGCTCCGGCAGCCACGCGCACCCGGTGACGGACATCGCCCACAGCACGCCGGCCGCGCCGTGCGCCAGGTTGAGCCCGCCGCCCGGCCGGAACTGCTCGATGTCGCCGGGGAACAGCCGGTCGTCGCGGTCCGGGGTGGCGCTCGCCACGATCGCCCGCGCCATGGCGTCGCGGGTCCGCGTCCATTCGGTGTCCGGCGCGCCCGGCATGGGCAGCGCCCGCAGCACCGCCGGGTCGTGGGACAGCGGGTGCTCGCCCTGCGGCACCTCGGTGCCCAGGATCACCCGCACCGCGTGGTCGATGGCCTCGCGCGGCACCGGGAACGTCGCGGTGATGACGTCGGCGAGCTGGCTCACCTTCGCCGGGTGCAGCGGCAGCATCATGGTCGTCTGCGGGGCGAACAGCCCCAGCCGCAGGCAGGCCAGCGCGTAGTGGTCGGTGTCCACGCCGACCCGCCCGGACGGCGCCAGGAACGCCGGGTGGGCGAGCGCCGAGCGCTGCCGGTCCTCGGCCAGGCTCGCCACCTCGAAGTCGATGAGCACCATCCGGCCCTCGTCGGTGACCAGGATGTTCGCCGGGTGCAGGTCGCCGAACACCACGCCGCGGGCGTGCAGCTCGCCGACCGCCCGCTCCACCTGGTCCGCGGCGCCCAGCGCCCACTCGGTGTACTCGGCGAGCGACTCGTCGGTGCACTCCGCCGAGGTGAGCGGGTAGCGCTGCACCAGCTTGCGCTGCAACGGGTTGCCGTCGACGAACTCCTGCACCAGGAAGTGGTGCTCGCCGAGCGTGAAGTAGTCGCGGACCGCCGGCACCACGTCCAGCCCGCGCAGCCGCTCCAGCATGTCGCGCTCGTGGGTCAGCCGGGTCACCGCGTCGCGGCCCAGGGCGTCCAGCCCGGCCAGCGGGCGGCCCTCCTTGAGCACCACGCGCGCGCCGTCGCGGTTGTCCGTGGCCAGGTACACCCCGCCACCGTTGGAGAAGTGCAGCACGCTCTGGATGGTGTACGGCAGGCCGGTCGTGGTGACCGCGTTGCGCGCGACCAGGTGCGGCTCCAGGAAGTCCGGCAGCGTCACCCACGGCGGCAGCGCGAACGTCGGCCCTCGCACGTCCGGCACCAGCGTGCCCTCGCCGTCCTCCAGCGCGAGCACCCGCTCACCGCCGGGGGACAGGCACCACCGCTCGGTGAACGCGCCGTAGCGGACGAACAGCGGTCCGGGGCCGATGCGCAGGTCGCTCAGGATGTACGGGCCCTCGACGCCCTCCAGCAGCTCGGCCAGCTCGCCGAGCACCAGCCGCAGCTCGTCCAGGTCGCCGGGGTAGATCGTCACCAGCTTGCCGCTGGACCCGCGGAAGGCCGCCTTGGAGTTGAACATGACCATCACGGCCCGACTGCGCAGGTACTTGAACGGCAGCCCGGCGGCCACGCAGTAGTCCCAGATCGTGTCCAGCACCCGCTCGGCGTCGCGCAGCCCGGACGAGACGTGGATCTTCCAGCCCTGCGCCGGGATCGGCACGCCCTGCGGCGCGTAGTACATCCAGCTGTCGCTCGGCTGGTGGTCCCAGCTCTCCGGCACCGGACGGGAACACAGCGCGAAGTCGCCGTCGTCGCCCTCGCCGATCACGCGGCCGCCGGCCGGCAGTTCGGCCATCGGTGTGGCCGGCGCGGTGACGCCGCGGGCGGCACGGTGACGATCCGCCGTGTCGTAGAAGAAGCGGTCGGCCATGCAGTAGAGCTCGTACTGCTCGATCACCGGACGACCTCCGTCCGGGCGGCCGACGATCGCGGGCCGCGCAGACACACCACCGGCACGTGCCGCGCGGCATCGGCGTCGTGGAAGGCACCGCCTCCCGCGCTCGCCCCGTGTCGGTGGGCCACGTCGCCCTCACCTTCGCCTCGTCGTTCCTGCTGACGAGATCCATCGTTGCGACGCGGCCGGTGATCGCTCTAGTACACGGTGTCACCGGGAACTGGTGAGGAACACCCCGTTTAGGGTGTGAAGAACTCACACCGGCGGCGGGCGGATCAGGGCCGGGGTGCCGGGCCGCCCGGGAGATCGTCCTGGCCCTTCTGGGCTGCTTCGACGATCTCGGTGGCGAGGTCGCGGAGCTTGCGGTTGGCCCGCTGGGACATGCGGGTCAGCGTGGTGAACGCCTCGTCCGGGCTGCACCTGAGCTGCCCCATGAGGAGGCCCTTGGCCTGTTCGATGACGGCCCTGCTGGCCATGGCGGACTGCATCTGCCCGGCCAGCGCCGCCGTGCTGGCGTAGAGCTGGGCGTTGGCCAGCGCCACCGCGGCGTAACCGGCGAAGGTCTGCGCGAGCGCCACCGTGTCCTCGTCGAAGCTGTCCGGCTCGCGGCCGTAGATGTTCAGCGCGCCGGTGACGGCCTGCTGCACCGGCAACCCGATCGACAGCGAACTGCGCACCCCCGCCTCGACGGCGTGCGGTGCGTACTTCGGCCAGCGGTCCTCGGTGGCCATGTCGCGGATCAGCAGCACGGCCCCGGCCTCGGACGCGTCCAGGCAGGGGCCGAAGCCCTGCTCGTACTGCCGCTCGTCCAGCCTGAGGGCCAGCTCACCCGTGCAGGCGGCGGTGGTGGGTGCACGGTCCCGGCCGGAGCGGACCAGGGTGACCGACACCTCGGCGGCGGCGCCGATGGTGCGCTTGGCCAGCTCGGCAACCCGGCCGAGCACCTGCTCCACGTCGTTGTCGGCGAGGTCGATCCGGCCGAGTTCGGCGAAGGCCTCCATCGGGTCGAGCCGTGACACGTGCCTGCCCTCCAACCGATCGGCCGCCGCGCCGTCCACGGACCGGGTTACCGATCCCGGCCGTGCCAAAACGTCAGCCGGCGGGGCGGATCTCCCGCGCGGGCAGGGTGGCCCCGATGGCGGTGGACACGTCCTGCAACGGGCCGGTGCCGGTGGCCTCGGACAGGGTGAGCGCGACGTGGACGGCGCGGTCCACCGCCACCCAGGTGGCGCGCGGCAGGTCCGGGTCCGGCAGGTGCAGCCAGCGCACGCCGTTCACCTCCAGCAGCGACGCGGTGCTGGTGAGCTCGGCGGGACGGTCCAGGCCGCAGCGCAGCACGGCCGGGTCCTCGGTGGGTCCCCACGCGGCGGTGCCGGCCGGGGCGGGGTCGGCGAGCGGGCGGCGGTCGAGCTGTCGGGGGCCGGAGCGCAGCGCGTCCGGCAGCGCGCCGAGCAGGCGGGCGCAGTCCGGGGAGGAAGCCTGCGGGGCGGGTACCGCGGCCACCGCGAGTGGCGTGGCGGCGTCGTCGGCGGGGGGCACCGGCCGCTCGGCGTCCGCGCCCAGGGTGATCGCGAGCACGACGGCGGCGAGGGCCAGCGCGACCGGCAGCGCGATCACCACGGCCAGCAGCGGCCGGGGGAGCGAGCGGACCACTTACAGGTGCACCACCGGGCAGGTGAGCGTGCGGGTGATCCCGTCGACGCCCTGGATGCGCGCGACCACGAGCTGCCCCAGCTCGTCCACCGTGGAGGCCTCGGCGCGGACGATCACGTCGTACGGTCCGGTGACGTCCTCCGCCGAGGCCACGCCGGGGATGGTCGCGATCTCGGAGGCCACCGCGGCAGCCTTGCCGACCTCGGTCTGGATCAGGATGTATGCCTGGACCACGGCGTGCCCCTTCTTCGACGGCAGCCCGTGAGGGTAAGACTTCACGGTGCCCAGCAACGTACCGGAGGTCATCGTGCGCCCGCAGCAGCCCTCGGCGGCTGGATCCGACAGTGGCCCGGGCGTCGGCACCATCGCCGAGCTGGGAGAGTTCGGCCTTATCGACCGGGTGACGGCCGGGCGGACCCTGCCGCCGGGCACGATCATCGGCCCCGGCGACGACGCCGCGGTCGTGGAGGTCGACGGCGGGCGGGTGGTGACCACCACCGACGTGCTCGTCGAAGGGGTGCACTTCCGCCTGGACTGGTCGACGCCGGAACAGGTGGGGCGAAAGGCAATCGCGGTCAACCTGGCGGACGTGGCGGCCATGGGCGCGGTGCCCGTCTCGCTCCTCGTGGGTCTCGGGGCACCGGCCTCGACGCCCGTCACCGTGATCACCGGGCTCACCGACGGCATGTGGCGCGAGGCCCAGGCCGCGCACGCCGGCATCGTCGGCGGCGACATGGTGAGCGCCGCCCGCCTGGGGGGCAGCGTCACCGCCATCGGCGAACTGCACGGCGTCGAGCCGGTGCGCCGCGGCGGGGCCCGGCCGGGCGACGTGCTGGCCGTGTGCGGGCGGCTGGGCTGGGCCGCGGCGGGGCTCGCCGTGCTGGGGCGCGGGTTCCGCTCGCCGGTGGCGGTGGTCAACGCGCAGCGCGTGCCCGAGCCGCCGTACTCCGCCGGACCACAGGCCGCGGCGGCCGGTGCCACGGCGATGATCGACGTGTCGGACGGGCTGCTCGCCGACCTCGGGCACGTGGCGGCGGCGTCCGGGGTGCGGATCGACGTGCGCTCGGCGAGCCTGCCGGTGCACCAGCGGCTGCTGGACGTCGCGTCGGCGCTCGGCGCGGACCCGATGGGCTGGGTGCTCACCGGCGGCGAGGACCACGCGCTGGCCGCGACGTTCCCGACGGCGGCCGCGGTGCCGCCCGGCTGGGTCCCGATCGGCCTGGTCGAGGAGGGCGACGGCGTCCTGGTGGACGGCGAACCCTGGCGCGACCCCACCGGCGCCGGCGGCTGGCGCCACTGGTCCTGACCGCCCGTCCCGCCCCGGCGGACCGTGGGGCACGTCACCGGAAGTGGTCAGCAGGCCCCGGTAGCGTCGGCCGGGTGGAGCTGCGCGCCGTCGGTTACGACCATCCCGACTCCGTCCGGCTGACCGAGGAGGTCCAGCAGGAGTACGTGATCCGCTACGGCGGACGGGACTCCACGCCCGTGGACCCCGCCCAGTTCGTGCCGCCGGCCGGCCTGTTCCTGGTCGGCTACCGCGACGGCGACCCGGTGGTCTGCGGCGGCTGGCGCGCGCACCGGGCCGGCGGGTTGTTCCAGGAGGGCGACGCCGAGATCAAGCGGATGTACGTGGCGCCGCGGGCGCGCGGCCTCGGGCTGGCCCGGGCCCTGCTGGCCGCCCTGGAGGAGACCGCGGCGGCGGCCGGCCGCCGCCGGCTGATCCTGGAGACCGGCCAGGCGCAGCCCGAGGCCATCGCCCTGTACGAGAGCTCCGGCTACGTCACGATCCCCAAGTTCGGCGTGTACCGGGACTCCGACACGAGCGTCTGCTACGGAAAGTTGCTCACTGTGCGTGCGCCGTCATAAGGGTTCCCTCGGCGCGTCGCCACCCCTACGGTGTAACGAGCCCACCGTAAAATCACCCATGGTGGTCAATGGTTGAGCACACAGCCAGAGGAGCACGATGGCAGGCCCGGGGTCCGTGACCCGCGAGACGCGTGAGCCGCTGCCGTCCGCCGCCGAGCTGGCCGGCGCCGCCGGTGGCTGGTTGCTGGTGCCGGTGCTGGGTGCCGTGGGCGGCGCGTTCGTGGGTGACCGCCTCGGCCGGCTCGACGTCTGGACCCTCGCCGGGGCGCTGGCCGGGGTGCTGCTGGTCTGGCTCGGCTCGCTCCTCGTGGGCGTGTTCCGCCGCCGCCGCATCCGGGCCGCGCTGCGCGCCCCGCGCCGGGCCGGTGCCGTGGCCTACGTCGAGTGGCGCCGCCGCCGCGGCCGCGAGCTGCCGTACCTGATGGTCGCCGACTCGCGGGACGGCCCGGTGCGCTGGTGCGTGCCGCTGCTGCGCCGTCCGCACCTGCCGGTCGGCGTGGACGTGGTGCGCGTGCACGGCGGCCTGCGGCCGGGCCGCTGGGTGGTCCCGGTGCACCCCGACGGCCCGCTCTGGCCGGCCGGCCGGATGCGCCACCGCCCGCTGTGGACCTCCGAGCGCGTGCTCGGCGCGCTGCCCGGTGACGCCCCGATGGTGCCGCGGCCGCGCGACCCCGGCGCGCTGGCGGCCGAGCCGCACGAGGAACTGCGCTGGCAGCCGGTGCGGCTGTCGCTCAAGCGCACGGCGGACCGGGTGGCCGTGGTCGCCCACGAGCTGCACACCGGACGCGTGCTGGACAGCGGTTTCCTGCCGCGCGGCATCGGCCAGGGGCGCGCGCCGGAGCAGAACGGTCTCTACGCGCGGTGCGGGCGCCGGTCCATGGTCTTCGGCCCGGGCTGGCGCGCCGTCGCGGTGCTCGGCGAGGACGCCCCACCGGCGCCGGGCACGGACGGTGCGCGCGGGCCGCGGGCCATCCCCGTTCGGCCGGTCGGACTCGCCCGTTAGGCTCACCGCCCGTGTCAGCACGACCGCTCCCCGAACTCGTCGAGGCCGGCTGGGCCGCAGCCCTCGAACCCGTCGCCGACCGCATCGCCGCCATGGGCGACTTCCTGCGCGCGGAGGTCGCGGCCGGCCGCCGCTACCTGCCGGCAGGCCCCAACGTGCTGCGGGCGTTCAGCCAACCCTTTGACGAGGTGAAGGTCCTGATCGTCGGTCAGGATCCCTACCCGACGCCGGGCCACCCGGTGGGCCTGAGCTTCTCGGTGGCCCCCGACGTGCGGCCGGTGCCGCGCAGCCTGGCCAACATCTACAAGGAGTACTGCGAGGACCTGGGCCACCCGGTCCCGTCCACCGGCGACCTCACGCCGTGGACCGAGCGTGGCGTGCTGCTGCTCAACAGGGTGCTCACCGTGGAGCCCGGCAAGTCGGCCGCGCACCGCGGCAAGGGCTGGGAGGCCGTCACCGAGCAGGCCATCACGGCACTCGTGGCGCGCGGCACCCCGCTGGTCGGGCTGCTCTGGGGCCGCGACGCCCGCTCGCTGCGCCCGGCGCTGCAGCCTTACCCCTGCGTGGAGTCCGCGCACCCCTCGCCGATGTCCGCCTCGGCGGGCTTCTTCGGCTCCCGGCCGTTCAGCCGGGTCAACGCCCTGCTGGAGCAGCAGGGCGCCGACCCGATCGACTGGAAGCTCCCCTAGCTCACGGTGGCGGCGGCGCGCTCGTACTGCCAGAGCACGGCGCCGTCCTCCTCGTCGACGAGCGCGGCCCGCACCGCGTCCGGCTCGTAGCGGGTGCGGGGCACCGCGAACACCGCGGTGGCCGCGCGGTCGCCGTGCCGGGCGCCGTAGCTGAGCATCCGCCACTCGCCCTCGTCCCAGGAGTCCAGCAGGTCCGAGCGCACCGCCGCGCCGGCCTGCTGGTAGGCGGGGCTGCGCAGCAGCTGGTGCACGCTCGACTCCACCGGCACCTCGAACAGCCCCGCGGTGCGGCCCAGCGGGTGGCTGATCCGCAGCCGCAGCCGGCGCAGCGGCAGCAGCCAGTACGCGTCCAGGTCCTCGGACAAGGCCACCACGAGCGCCGCCAGGGCCACCAGCACGAGCGCCGAGGCCACCGGGCGGGTGCCCGCGGCGTCGAGCCACCAGGCGCCGCCGGCCGCGAGCGGACCGGCCGACAGCACGGCCAGCAGCCCGGCCCTGGCGAACGCCCGCCACCGCACCGGCGTGTGCCGGTCGCTCAGGCAGCCGCACGAGGACTCCGGCGCCACCACGCGCGAGTACGCCAGGAAGCCCAGGAAACCGAGGCACACGGCCACGGCCACCGCCGCCTCCCAGGTGGCCGCCGGCGGCAGCACCAGCAGCGCTCCCACGGCCAGCTCGGTGACGCCGAGCGCGCGGTACACCGGCACCGCGCGCCCGGCCCCCACCAGCCTGGTCAGGGCACTGCGCCGGGCGGCCGCGGCCCCGCGGGCACCCAGCTTGAACCCACCCGCCCACAGCAGCACGGCGCCCACGAGCGCCGCCGGCAGGGCGGCCAGCCAGTCGGTCATCGGTTCCCCTCGGTCAGGCCGCCGCGTACACGGTGGCCAGGTCGACCTCGTTGGTGTCCGGGCGCCAGGCGCCGATCACCTGGGCGTGCGAGCCCACCCGCAGCAGCGACAGGTCGCTGACCGCCGGGGTGTCGTTGTAGACCGCGGCCGTCGTCCCGGCCACCACGTGCCCGATCACCCGGCTGCCGTTGTGGTCGAAGTGGATGACGTCCTTGCCGATGCTGGAGATGTGCACCACCAGGTTCACGATGTTGAGCCACAGCGCGTCGGCTGCCAGGGTGCCGTCGCCGAGCCGCACGCCGCGGGCGTACAGGCCGTCGCCCACCGCCGCCTGGTCGAACGTCGTCGGCCGCAGCTTCCAGACGCTCGTCGCCGCGGTCACGTGGATCCGGTGCAGCGTCCGGTCGGAGCCGGCCACCATGAGCATCGAGCCGCCGACGCTCATGATCCGGCCCTCGGCGAAGTCCGGGTCCGGCTTGGTCAGGTCCGGCTCCCGCACCGGGCCGTCCGGGCGCTGCGCGGCGGGCGCGGCGAACGCCGCCTCCGGCGCCAGCGAGCCCAGCGCGGTCGCACCGACCACGGCGGCCGAGCCGCCCAGCACCGCGCGGCCGAGGAACCGCCGCCGGTCCAGCGGGTTGTTCATCGAGTCGAATCTCGTGCCGTTCGATGACATCGCCGTCGCCTCCTCAGAAACCCTCGCTGCTGACCCGCACGGGCAGCCGGCCGGTGGACAGGGAACCGATGCGGCTGAACGCGGCGGGCGTCAGGTCCATCAGCCGGTTGGTCGCGCACAGGCCGCTGCAGCAGGTGCGCTCGCCGCACCACAGGTCGGTCTGCGGGCCGCAGTCCGCGATCCGCACGGTGACGCGGTTCCCGTTGCAGCGGCTGGTGATGTAGAAGGTGTGCCCGCAGGTCCGGCGCAGCGCGGTGTCGCCGCAGCGGTCCGGCCGGGTGATGTCGAAGCAGGCGTCGGAGGTGTTCGGCCAGGCGCACTGCAGGCTGCCGGAGTTGCAGGTGCCGCAGGCGCCGCGCCCGGTGGAGCCGCACGGGCCCCAGGCGGTGCCGCAGCAGAACCACGTGGTCTCGGTGTAGGTGGGTGCGTCGATCTCGGACGGCATGGGTCGCTCCCCTCGAATGACGTGCCGACCGGCCGTCCGTGCTCGGGGCATGAGGCATCGGCGCCCGGAGCACGGGCGAACAGCAGGGGTTAGTTGTTGACCAGAACGCAGGGTGTTCGGTTACGCACTTTCCGCATTCGACGGTACGGCGTTGTGCGGCGCAGTCCAGCCGCCGACCGGACGCAGCGACGCCGACGCCCGGGCTACTGCCCGCACGACCACGCGCTGTGGAAAAACCGCAGGTAGAACGATCACGGGTCGTTGGTGATCACTCAACGTCAGGGTAGAGTCGCACCCGATCATGCTCGATCCGGCTCCTCGGCGGAGGTGGGTGCATGGCTTCTCCGGTGCGTTCCCGGATTTTCGCGGTCCGCGACGTCTCCGCCGTGATGGGCGATCTCGACGCCGAGGGCGTCGGCCTCAAACGGTCCGTCGGGCCCGTCCAGCTCACCGCCTTCGGCGTCGGCGCGATCATCGGCACCGGCATCTTCGTGGTGATCGGCGAGGGCGCCCGGCTGGCCGGCCCCGCCGTCATCCTGTCGTTCTGCCTGGCCGCCCTGGCCTGTGTGTTCTCGGCGCTGTCCTACGCGGAGCTGGCCTCGTCCATCCCGGTCTCCGGCAGCGCCTACACCTACGCCTACGCGACCCTCGGCGAGGCCGTGGCCTGGATCATCGGCTGGGACCTGATCCTGGAGTACGGCGTCGCGGTGGCCGCCGTCGCCGTCGGCTGGGGCGCCAACCTCAACGTCTTCCTGGACGCCGCGTTCGGCGTCGAGCTGCCGCTGGCCATCGCCACCTCGCCGGAGAACGGCGGCGTGATCAACCTGCCGGCCGTGCTGGTCGTCCTCGGCATCACGTTCCTGCTGGTCCGCGGCGTGCGGGAGAGCGCATGGGCCAACCTGGTGATGGTGGTGCTCAAGCTGGCCGTGCTGCTGTTCTTCGTCGTGGTGGCGTTGTCGGCGTTCACCACCCGTAACTTCACCCCGTTCGCGCCGAGCGGCACCGACGGCGTGGTGAGCGCGGCGGCGATCATCTTCTTCGCCTACATCGGCTTCGACGCGGTGTCCACCGGTAGCGAGGAGGCGCGCGACCCGGCCCGGCACCTGCCGTTCGCGATCATCGGCTCGCTGCTCATCTGCACGCTGTTCTACGTGCTCGTCTCGGTCGGCGCGATCGGCGTCGCCACGCCGGAGCAGCTCGCCGCCACCGAGGCCCCGCTCGCCGCCGCGCTCAACGACGGCGCCGGCATCGGCTGGGCCGCCTCGGTGCTCGCCTTCGGTGCCGTCGTCGCCATCACCAGCGTCATCCTGGTGATCCTGTACGGGCAGACCCGGATCTTCTTCGCCATGTGCCGCGACGGCCTGCTGCCGCGGAAGCTGGCCACGGTGCATCCGCGCCACGGCACGCCGGCCGTGCTCACCTGGACGATGGGCATCCTGATCTCGGTGGTGGCCGCGCTGGTGCCGCTCACCGAGATCGTCAAGCTGGTCAACATCGGCACGCTGTTCGCGTTCGTCCTGGTCAACATCGGGGTCATGGTGCTGCGCCGCACCCGGCCGGACATGCCGCGCCCGTACCGGGTGCCGTTCTCGCCGGTGGTGCCGCTGCTCGGCATCCTGTTCGCCGTCTACCTGATGGTCGACCTGCCGTGGGAGACCTGGCTGCGCTTCGGCGCCTGGCTGCTCGTCGGCGCGCTCATCTACGTCGCCTACGGCTACCGCAACTCCACGTTGCGGGCGCGGGAGCGGTGAGCCCGGTGCCGGGCCCGGTGGTGATCGGCCACGACGGCGGGCCGTCGGCGCCGGACGCGCTCGCCCTCGGCCTGCGGTGCGCCACGCTCACCGGCGCCCGCGTCCTGGTCGCCGTGGTCTACCCGGCGCCGGCGCCGATCGGGCCCGGCCGGGTGGACGCGGAGTGGGTGGCGGAGCGCCGGGGCGAGGCCGCCGTCTGCCTGGAACGGGCCCGGGAGCAGATGATCGCGTTCGGCGTACCGGCGGGCGATGTGGACTTCCGCGCGGTGGCCTCCACCTCGGCGGCGCACGGTCTCAGCGACCTCGCCGAGGCGGAGCGGGCCGGGCTCGTGGTGCTCGGCTCGGCGGCGCGCGGCGAGGACGGGCGGACCCGCGCCGGCAGCACCGCGCACCGGCTGCTGCACGGGGCCACCTCGCCGGTGGCCGTCGCCCCGCGCGGCACCCGCGACCGGCGGTGGAACGACCCGCCGGTGATCGGCGTGGCCTACGTCGACACCCCGGAGGCGCGGACCGCGCTCGCGGTGGCCGCCGACCTGGCCACGGCCGCGGGCGCCACCCTGCGGGTGTGCACGGTGCTGGCCGGGGAGGCCCCGGTGCTGCCCTGGCTGATCGGGACGGACGCCGAGCACGCGTTCACCGCCACCGCCCTGGACGCCTTCCAGGGCGCGGTGGAGGCCGCGATCGCCGGCCTGCCGGAGCGCCTGCGCGCCACCGGGGAGGTGCTGCGCGGGGACGTCGTGGACGCTCTCGCCGAGCTGTCCGGCGTGGACCTGCTGGTGTGCGGCTCGCGCGGCTACGGGCCGGTGCGCAGCGTGCTGCTGGGCGGCGTCTCCGCGCGGCTGGTCCGCCGGGCGCGCAGCCCGCTGGTCATCGTCCCGCGCGGCGCCTGAGCGGTCCGTCGCCGGGCACGCGAACGGCCCGGGTGCCGCGTGGGCGGCGACCCGGGCCGGGTACTGCTGGGGGGAACGGCGTCAGCCGCGGACGACCTTGCCGGCCTTCAGGCACGACGTGCACGCGTTCAGGCGCACCCGCTGCGAGGCGCCCACCTTCGCGCGCACGGTCTGGATGTTGGGGTTCCAGCGGCGGTGGGTCCGCCGGTGCGAGTGCGACACCGACATGCCGAAGCCCGGCCCCTTGCCGCACACGTCGCAGACGGCAGCCACGTCACACACTCCTGGGAATCGTCGAACAGGTCTGTCGGTCCCTCACGGTTGACTCAGGTCAACCAGGACCAGCACAGGGTATCCGGCGAGCGGGGCGGCCTCCAACTCGGGGGCGCGGTTCCCGGCTACGCTCGCCGGTCGGGGTCGCGGCGTGACGTGCGGAAGGGTGGTGACCGCGGTGCTGGAGGAGCTCGGCCCGGCCGCGGTCGCGCGCTGGGTCCAGGTGTCGCTCGACGTGCTCACCGCGCACCGCGAGGAGCTCGACCGGCTCAACGTCTTCCCGGTCCCGGACGCCGACACCGGCCGGAACCTGCTGGACACGCTGTACGCCGCGGCCGGGACGGGGGAGACCCTCGGCGCACTGGCCAGGGGTGCCACGCTCGGCGCCCGCGGCAACTCCGGCATGGTGCTCAGCCAGCTGCTGCGCGGCCTCGCCGAGTCGTCCGGGCGGCACGCGACGGCGGACGCGCGCTGGCTGTGCGACGGGCTGGATCTCGGCGCGGGGTACGCCAGGGCGGCGTTCGCGGTCCCCGTGGACGGCACCGCGCTGTCGGTGCTCGCCGCCGCGGCCGCCGGGGCCGCCGCCGC
>DASWTI010000579.1:0-6318 GCA_036402215.1 Pseudonocardiaceae bacterium | reverse complement strand
GCAGCAGCGCGCCCTCGGCGCCGAGGGTCACCGCCACGCACCGTGCCCGCTCGATGCCCGGCACCAGGGCGTGCTCGGCCCGGTTCACCACCACCAGGTCCGCGCGGCGCAGCACCTCGGCCGGCACCGGCCCGGCAGGCGCGGCGTTCACCGCCACGAAGGCCCCCGCCGGGGCCAGCGTCGCCGCCGCGGCCACCGCCCCGGGCGGCACCTCCAGCACGGTCAGCACGGCGTCCGCCCCGGCCAGGTCCGCGGCCGTCACCACCAGCTCGGCGTTCGCCCCCGGCACCACGGCGATCGTGGTCTCCCCGGCGTCGTCCACCTCGATGAGCGCGAGCCCCGTGGTGGCGTCCTCGGTGACCTGGGTGCCGTGCAGGCGCACGCCCTCCGCGTGCAGCAGGCTCAGCGCCTCCGGGGCCAGCGGGTCGTCACCGACCGCCGCCACCAGCGTCACGTCGGCCCCCAAACGGCGGGCGGCGAGTGCCTGGTTCGCGCCCTTGCCACCCGGCACCCGGCCGAACCCGGTGGCGGTGAGCGTCTCGCCCGCGGCGGGCAGCCGGGGGAGCCGGGCCACCAGGTCCAGGTTCACGCTGCCCACCACGGTGATCACGCCCGCAGGCTACGCGGCCCACCCCGATCGGCGCCCGATCCGCCGTAGGCTAGCCCGCCATGACGACCATGTGGGGCGCTCCGCTGCGGACCCGGTGGCGGCTGCGCCGGCGGGACCCGTCGCAGGCCCGGTTCCTCACGCTCGCCTCGTTGCGCTGGGTGGTCCGGCACCGCGCCTGGACGCCCTGGTACCTGGTCCGGTACTGGCGGCTGCTGCGGTTCCGGCTGGCCAACCCGCACGTGGTCCTGCGCGGCATGGTGTTCCTGGGGCGGCGTACCGAGATCCACTGCCGGCCCGGCTACGGCCGCCTGGAGATCGGCCGCTGGGTGCACATCGGCGACGGCAACGCCATCCGCTGCCACGAGGGCTCGCTGCGGATCGGGGACAAGGCCGTGTTCGGCCGGGAGAACACCGTCAACTGCTACCTCGACGTCGAGATCGGCGCCGCCACCCTGGTCGCGGACTGGGTCTACATCTGCGACTTCGACCACGTGATCGCCGACGTGCACCGGCCGATCAAGGACCAGGGCATCGTCAAGACACCGGTGCGGATCGGGCCGGACTGCTGGCTGGGCACCAAGGTGAGCGTGCTGCGCGGCACCCGGATCGGGCGCGGCTGCGTGCTCGGCGCCCACGCCGTCGTGCGCGGCGACATCCCGGACCATTCGATCGCCGTCGGCATGCCCGCCCGCGTCGTGCGCAACCGCATGGCGGACTACGAGGCCGCCGCCGAGCAGCGCGCCGCGGTCGCCGACATGGCCCGCAAGGCGTCCGAGGCCCTCGAACGCACCCGCTGATCCCGGGGCGGCCCGGTCAGCCGCCGCGTCCCTGCCCGGTCCTTGCCACGCGGTTGCCACGGTGACCGGCGCCCTTTCGGTCGTCGAGGTGCCCGCCGGGCCGCCCCGCCGGTCGTTGCGGGGCGGGGGGTAGTACTGATACCGATGACCATGCCCCGTGCCCTGGTCCTCCTGATGCTGCTCACCGCCGGTCTCCTGGCGCCCGCCCCGCCGGCCTCCGCGGCGCTGCCCGGCGTCGAGCTGGTGTGGTCGCCGATCGTGGCGCCCGGGTCGGAGACCACCCGCTCCGCCGTCGCGACCTGTCCGGCCGGCAAGTACGTCGTCGGTGCGTTCGCCTTCACCTCGTCCGCGCCGCACGACGTGGTGATCACCGCCCTGGTGCCCACCGCGTCCTCGGTGTACGCCTTCGCCCGCGAGGACCAGGACGGCTACGCCGGAGACTGGCTGCTCACCGCCCAGGCGTACTGCGCCGACCCGCCGCCCGGGCTGACCTCGGTGAGCGCCTACTCGGTGATCAACTCGATGAACAAGCAGGTGAGCGTCACCTGCCCGACCGGCACCAGGTTGCTCACCGCGGGCTGGGACGTCGGCTCCGGCGCGGGGCAGGTGTACGTCAACCAGCTCGCGCCCTCCATCACCGGGGTGTCCGCCACCGGCATGGAGGACCAGGACGGCCAGGCCGGCAACTGGAGGGTCAACGTCCACGCCGTGTGCGCCGACCCGCTGCCCGGCCACGTCGTGCAGTCCGCCACCGCCACGGCCTCCTCCGCCGACAAGACCGTGCTGGTCGACTGCGGCCCGGGCACCCGCCGCCTCGCGCTCGGCTGGACGCTCTACGGCGTCGGTGGTGGCACCCCGGCCGGCCAGGTGCACGCCCAGACGGGTAGCGCCGGCACCGGCTGGATGACCCTCGCCGCCAACGAGGACGACGACGGCTACGCCGGCAACTGGAGCGCCATCGCGCGCGTCGTCTGCCTCACCGCCTGACCGGGGTGCGCCTGGTTTCCGGCCGGTCGCGGAGACGGCCACCGCGCCCGTGGTACCGGCCCGGGGCTCGGCCGGCGGGCGGCGGGCTGGCAGGGTGGGCGTCGTGATCGCGCCGCTGCCACTGACCGGGGAACGGACCGTGCCCGGGGTGCCGGAGGAGAACTACTGGTTCCGGCGGCACGAGGTGGCGTACGAGGAGCTGCTGCCGCTGTGCCGCGGCGCGGTGGTGCTGGAGGCGGGCTGCGGCGAGGGGTACGGGGCGGACCTGCTGGCCGGGGTGGCGGACCGGGTGATCGGCGTGGACTACGACGCGGCGACGGTGCGGCACGTGCGGGCGCGGTACCCGCGGGTGGACGTGCTGCGGGGGAACCTGGTGGGGTTGCCGCTGGCCGGCGGCTCCGTGGACGTGGTGGTGAACCTGCAGGTGATCGAGCACCTGTGGGACCAGGCGGGGTTCGTGCGGGAGTGCGCGCGGGTGCTGCGGCCGGGCGGCCTGCTGGCGGTCACCACGCCGAACCGGCTCACCTTCTCGCCGGGGCGGCACACGCCGCTGAACCCGTTCCACACCAAGGAGTTCGACCCCAGGGAGCTGCGGGAGCTGGTGCGCGGCAACGGGTTCCGGGTGGTCCGGGCGGCCGGTTGGCATCACGGGCCGCGGCTGCGCGCGCTGGACGCCCGGCACGGCGGCTCGATCATCCAGGCACAGGTCGGCGTGGTGCTCGGCGCCACCGGGTGGCCGGCGGAGCTGCTGGCCGACGTGAGCGGGGTGACCACGGCGGACTTCGTGCTGCGGGACGACGAGCTGGACGCGAGCCTGGACCTGGTGCTGGTGGCGGAGAAACCATGAGCGAGGGCACGTTCTGCCTGGTCCTGCACAGCCACCTGCCGTGGCTCGCGCACCACGGCGGCTGGCCGGTCGGCGAGGAGTGGCTCTACCAGGCGTGGGCGCAGTCCTACCTGCCGGTGCTCGACCTGGTCACGCGGCTCGCCGAGGAGGGCCGGCGTGACGTGCTCACGCTCGGGGTGACGCCGGTGCTGGCCGCCCAGCTGGACGACCCGTACTGCCTGCGCGGGGTGCACGACTGGCTGGGCAACTGGTTGCTGCGCGCGCAGCTCGCGGCCGGCCGGCGCGGCGACGAGGCGTTGCGGGAGCTGGCGGCGTACGAGTTCCGGGCCGCGAGCGGCGCGCTCGCGGGGTTCGAGGCGCGCTGGCGGCACGGCGCCTCGCCGGTGCTGCGCCCGCTCGTGGACGACGGCGTCGTGGAGCTGCTCGGTGGCCCGGTCACGCATCCGTTCCAGCCGCTGCTGGACGAGCGGGTCCGCGACTTCGCCCTACGCCGGGGCCTGGCCGACACCCGCCTGCGGCTCGGCGCCGCGCCGGCCGGGATCTGGGCGCCGGAGTGTGGGTACGCGCCGGGCATGGAGCGCGGCTACGCGGCGGCCGGCGTGGCGCGGTTCCTGGTGGACGGCCCCGCGCTGCACGGCGAGACGGCGTTCGCCCGGACGGTCGGCAGCAGCGACGTGGTGTGCTTCGGGCGCGACCTGGAGGTCACCTACCGGGTGTGGTCGCCGCGCGCCGGTTACCCGGGGGACCCGGCGTACCGGGACTTCCACACGTTCGACCACCCGACGGGGCTCAAGCCGGCGCGGGTCACCGGCCGGCACGTGCCGCCGCACGAGAAGCGGCCGTACCAGCCGGCGCTCGCGGCGGCCGCGGTCCGGCGGCACGCCGAGGACTTCGTCGGCACCGTGGTGCGGCGGCTGCGCGAGCAGCGCGACCGGCACGGCCGCCCGGCGCTGGTGGTGGCCGCGTACGACACCGAGCTGTACGGCCACTGGTGGCACGAGGGGCCGGCCTGGCTGGAGGCCGTGCTGCGTGCGCTCCCCGCGGCCGGCGTGCGGGTGACCACGCTGCGCGGGGCGCTCGACGCGGGCTGCCTGGGCGGGCCGGTGGAACTGCCGGCCTCGTCCTGGGGCAGCGGCAAGGACTGGCGGGTCTGGGACGGTGCCGCGGTCGCCGACCTGGTGGCCGCGAACGACGCCACGCAACGCCGGCTGCTGTCCACTGTGGACGGTGCGCGGCCCGGCGCCGCTCGCGACCCGGTGCTCGACCAACTCGTCACGGAGGCGCTGCTGGCGCTCTCCAGCGACTGGGCGTTCATGGTCAGCAAGGACTCCGCCGTGGACTACGCCCGCCGTCGCGCGTCCGTCCACAGTGGACGATTCCACGAGCTGGCCGACCTGGTGGACGCCGGCGCGACGGAGAAGGCGGCCGCGCTGACCCGGTCGCTACGGGCCCAGGACGCGCCGTTCGGGCACCTCGACGCCCGCCTGCTCTGATCCGCCGACCGGGTCACGGTCCGCCGCTGCCGCAGCCGCCCCCGCACGAGGAGCCGCCGTGGCTCGGCCCGCCGTAGCCGCCGTGCCCGCGGTCCGGCTCCTCGGAGCCGCGCACGCTGTACCGCCGCCGCCAGTCGACGATGCCGCTGACCAGCAGCAACCCGCCGATCAGCACCACCAACCAGAGCCATCCGCTCATGACAGACCCCCCGTCATCCCCGCCGGAGCACCGACCGTACGGCCTGCGCCCGGCGCCGACCAGCGACCGTTCCGGTGGCACGAACCACCCGATCAGGAACGGTCGATGTCGTATCCGCCTTGCTCGTACGGCTGACGGGCCGGCTCCCGACGGACGGGCGGCGGCCCGTCAGCCACTCCGCGCCGGGGATAGCGGCGCTTCCAGTCCGTCCAGCCGCCGATCGCGATCAGTACGGACAGAAAGAGTCCGAACACCATCCACCCGGTCATGCCACCTCCCCGGTTCGACGGCCCCGGCCGGCACGCCAGGGCCGTCACGGCTCGTGCGGGCAACGAACGGTTGCCGTTGCGGGTTCCGGACCCCGCCCAGCCCCGGACACCGCCGGACGGGCTGCGAGGATCGACGTCGTGCGGGTGCTGATGGTGTCGTGGGAGTACCCACCGGTCGTGGTCGGCGGCCTCGGCCGGCACGTGCACGCGCTGGCGTTGCGCCTGGTCCGGCAGGGTCACGAGGTCGTGGTGCTGTGCCGCCAGCCGGACGGCACCGACGCGTCCACGCACCCGACCACCGAGCGCGTCGTGGACGGCGTGCGCGTGCTGCGGGTGGCCGAGGACCCGCCGCACCTGGAGTTCGCCCGGGACCTGGTGGCCTGGACGCTCGGCATGGGGCACGCCATGACGCGCGCGGCGCTGCGGCTGCTGGACGGCTGGCGGCCGGACGTCGTGCACGCCCACGACTGGCTGGTCGGGCACGCCGCCATCGCGATCGCCGTGCACGCCCGGGTGCCGCTGGTGGCCACGGTGCACGCCACCGAGGCCGGCCGGCACGGCGGCTGGCTCAGCCTGCCGCTCAACCAGCAGGTGCACTCCGTGGAGTGGTGGCTGGCCAACCGGGCGGACGCGCTGATCACCTGCTCGCAGGCGATGCGCGACGAGGCGGCGCTGCTGTTCGACCTCGACCCGGACACGATCACCGTGCTGCACAACGGGATCGAGCCGCGCGGCTGGCAGCCCGACGAGGCCGCGGTGGCCGCCGCCCGCGCCCGCCACGCCCCGGACGGCGCGCCGCTGCTGCTGTTCTTCGGGCGGCTGGAGTGGGAGAAGGGCGTGCAGGACATCGTGGCCGGGCTGCGGGACCTGCGTGCCACGCACCCCGGCACCAGCGTCGTGGTGGCCGGGCGGGGGCGGATGCTGGAGCCGCTCGTCGCGCAGGCCCGCCGGCTGCGCGTCCGCCGCGCCGTGCACTTCGTCGGGCACCTGCGCGACGCCGAGCTGGCCGCGCTGCTGGCCGCGGCGGACGCCGTGGTGCTGCCGAGCCGCTACGAACCGTTCGGCATCGTGGCCCTGGAGGCCGCGGCGGCCGGCACGCCGCTGGTGGTGGCGGCC
>DASWTI010000578.1:0-1795 GCA_036402215.1 Pseudonocardiaceae bacterium | reverse complement strand
GTCCAGGTGCGCGGCCAGCAGCGCGGCCGTCGGGTGCGCGTACAGCGCGGTCAGCGGGAACGTGACGCCGAGCCGCTCGACGAGCTGGTGGTGCACCCTGGCGGCGAGCAGCGAGTGGCCGCCCACGTCGAAGAACCGGTCGTCGGGCCGGACCGGGGCGCCGAGCGCCTCGGCCCAGGCGGCGGTGATCACCGCGACGGGGCCGTCGGTGGCCGTGGACGGGCTGGCGGCCGGGTCCGGCGCCGCGGCGGCCAGGTCGAGCAACGCGCGGGCGTCGATCTTGCCGGTCGGCGTGAGCGGCAGCTCGCCGAGCACGGTGACGCTCGCCGGCACCAGATGGTCGGGCACCGCGGCCGTCAGCGCGTCCCTGATCCCACCGGCCGTGACGCGGGCGGTGGCGTCGGCGAGGGTGACGAAGGCGCGCAGGACGTGCTCGCCGCGCGCCCGGTCGGCGACCACGGCGGCGTGCGCGACGCCGGGGAGCGCGGTCAGCGCGGCCTCGACGTCCGCGGGTTCGACGCGGTGTCCGCGGATCTTGACCTGGCGGTCGGTGCGGCCCAGGTGCACGAGCCGCCCGTCGGGCAGCCGCCGCGCCAGGTCGCCGGTGCGGTAGCGGCGCACGCCGTCGGCGTCCACGTCGAACCGGGCCAGGTCGGCCGGCGCGCCCTCCCAGTAGGTGGCGAGGTACTCGCTGCTGATCACCAGCTCCCCGGCCAGCGCCGCCGCCGAACCGTCCGCGGCCAGCAGCCCGACGCGCATGCCGGCCAGCGGCGAGCCGATCGGCAGCACCCCGGACCGCGGCGGCGTGGCCGCCACCGGCAGGTGGTCCTGCACGGCGAAGCTGATCTCGGTGGCGCCGTAGCCGTTCACCAGCACGCCGTGCGCCGGCAGGTGCCGCCGGCAGCGCTCCAGGTCCTCGCCGGTCACGGCCTCGCCGCCGAGCACCACGGCGCGCAGGTCCGGCAGCACCGGCTCGGACGTGCCGGCCAGATGGTCGGCCAGGTAGCGGAACACCGTGGGCGTCGAGTGGTACACCGACACCCGGTGCCGCCGCAGGGCGTCGGCCAGCCCCGCGAGCCCGAGCGCCCGCACGTCGACCAGCACCGCGCACGCGCCGTTCACCAGCGCGGCGAACGTGTCGGTCACGGCCATGTCGAAGCCGAACGAGGTGGCCACGCTCAGCCGGTCGGCCGCCGTGAGCCGCAGGTTCTCGGTGTGCAGCCGGAGCTGGTGCAGGGTGTTGCGCTGCCACTGCGCCACGCCCTTCGGCGCGCCGGTGGAGCCGCTGGTGTGCAGCACGTAGCCCGGTGCGTCCGGCGCCGCGGGCGGCGGGAAGCCGGCGCCCGGCGGCGCCTCCGCGAGGTCCAGCACCACCGGGGCGAACGCCTCGGCCGCCGCCCGGTGGTCCGCCGTGGTGAGGACGGTGGCCACGCCGGCCTGGGCGACCATGGCGCGCAGCCGCGGCGCCGGGTAGCGCGGGTCGAGCGGCACGTACGTGGCGCCCACGGCGAGCGTGGCGACGATGGCCGCGACCAGGTCCGCGCCGTGGTCCACCAGCAGCCCGACGCGGGTGCCGGCCGGCTCGCCCGCCGAGCGCAGCAGCGCGGCGAGGGCGCCGACGCGATCCCCGAGCGCGCCGTAGGACAGCACGGTGTCACCGGCGATCACGGCCGGCGCGTCCGGCGTGGCGATCACGTGCCGCCGCACCAGCTCCGGCACGGACACCGCGTCGCCGCCGCGCCAGTACGCCGGGTCACCGGCGAGCGGGGTGGCCAGCCGGTCGGCCGCCGGGTGC
>DASWTI010000577.1:0-10701 GCA_036402215.1 Pseudonocardiaceae bacterium | reverse complement strand
GAGCACCACCTGGGCACCGCGCCGGGTGGCCAGGTCCACCGAGCCGGCCAGCGGGCGGTCGTTCTCGTCCACGGTGTGCGCGACCAGCACGTCGAGCGGGCCGATCCAGGGCGGCGCCGCGTCCACGGCGACCACCGGCACCGGGCAGTTCGCGCCGAGCAGGGCGCGCAGGATCGCGGCGGCGGCGGAGCCCACGCCGGGACGGGTCAGCAGCACCAGGGCCCGCGGGCGGGCGCCGCCCAGGGCCTCGGCCAGACCGGCCTCGGCGGCCGACTCCGCGGTGGAGCGGACCTGGGCGCCGGCGGACGCGGCGGCGCGCAGCAGCCCGCCGGAGTCTCCGGCCAGCAGCCGGTCCGGGTCGTCGAGCAGCGCTTCGTCCAGCATGACCACGGTCCGTTCAGTCCGGTCCGTCCCCCGTCTCGCCGGGGATGTCCGCCGTGGGCGGGGTGGCCTCGTCCAGCAGCAGCACCGGGATGCCGTCCACGATGGGAAAGGTGCGCCCGCACGCCGTGCAGGTCAGGGCGTCCGCGGCCGGGTCGGTCGCGGTGCCGCGGCGCAGCGGCGCGTGGTGCGGGGCCGGGCACGCCAGGATGTCCAGTAGCCGCTGGTCCAGCTCGACTGCCATTGTCCGGGCCTCCTCAGTGCCGACCGCGTACCAGCGCGAGCACCTCGTCGCGGAGCGCGGCGACGGAAACGTCGTCACTGGCTTCAACGTTGAGGCGCAGCAGGGGTTCCGTGTTCGAGGGCCGCAGGTTGAACCACGAGCCGCCGGGGAGTTCCACGGTGAGTCCGTCGAGCTCGTCGGTGACCACGCCGGGACGCGCGCCGTACTCGGCGCGTACCGCGGCGAGCCGCGCGGCCTGGTCGTCGACCGTGGAGTTGATCTCGCCGGACGCGGCGTAGCGCTCGAAGCGGGCCATCAGGTCGGCGAGCGGCCGCTCCTGCTCGCCGAGCGCGGCCAGCACGTGCAGCGCGGCGAGCATCCCGGAGTCGGCCCGCCAGAAGTCGCGGAAGTAGTAGTGCGCCGAGTGCTCGCCGCCGAACACGGCGCCGGTCCCGGCCATGGTGGCCTTGATGAACGAGTGGCCGACGCGGGTGCGCACCGGGGTGCCGCCGTGCTCGGTGACCAGCTCGGGCACCACCTTCGAGGTGATGCAGTTGTGGATGATCGTGGCGCCCGGCTCCCTGGCCAGCTCGCGGGTGGCGATGAGCGCGGTGATGGCGCTCGGCGAGACCGGGTCGCCCATGGCGTCCACCACGAAGCAGCGGTCCGCGTCGCCGTCGAAGGCGATGCCGAGGTCGGCGCCCCGGTCCACGACGGCCTTCCGCAGGTCCACCAGGTTCGCCGGGTCGAGCGGGTTCGCCTCGTGGTTGGGGAAGCTGCCGTCCAGCTCGAAGTACAGCTCGTCCACGGTGAGCGGCAGCCCGGCGAACACGGCGGGCACGGTGTGGCCGGCCATGCCGTTGCCGGCGTCGACCACCACGCGCAACGGGCGGATGCCGGTCAGGTCCACCAGCCCCCGCAGGTACGCGGCGTAGTCCGCCAGCAGGTCGCGGTGCGTCTCGGTGCCGCGCGGGCCGTCGTACGCGGGGGCGCCCTGGGCGGCCACGGCGCGGATCTCGGCGAGGCCGGTGTCGGCGCCGACCGGCGAGGCCCCGGCCCGGCACAGCTTGATCCCGTTGTAGGCGGCGGGGTTGTGGCTGGCGGTGAACATGGCGCCGGGCAGGTCGAGCGTGCCGGAGGCGAAGTAGAGCAGGTCGGTGGACGCCAGGCCGATGTGCACGACGTCGATGCCCTGCCCGGCGACGCCGTCGGCGAAGGCGGCGGACAGCTCCGGCGAGGAGTCGCGCATGTCGTGGCCGATCACCACGGCGCCGGCCTCGCCGCGCACGAGCACCGCGAACGCGGCCCCGAGCCGGCGGGCGACCTCCGCGTCGAGCTGCTCCCCGACCAGGCCCCGGACGTCGTAGGCCTTGACGATCGCGGACAGCACGGCAGGGAGTCGGGAGACATCGGGCACGACGGCGAGCCTATCGGTCGGGCACGGCACGCCGGGTGCCCGGCCCTCGGCTCCACCCCGCCGGGCGTGAGGGGACCGGTCTCGTCCGGGGACGGGCGGTCAGTCAGTCCTCGGGGTCCGGCAGCACCCGCAGGTGGCCGCGGCGCCCGCTGGTCACGCCCACCACCGGCGGCGGCTCGGCCGATCGGTCGGCGCGGCCGGCCTCCCGCACCGCCTCGGCCAGTGCGGTCAGGTCGTCGCTCGACGGTTCGGCGGCGAACTCGCCCTCGTGCCGGACGACCTCCCAGCCCTTGGGGGCCGTCAGGCGCAGCGCGTGCCGCTCGCACAGGTCGTACGAGTGCGGCTCGGCGTAGCTGGCCAGCGGGCCCACCACGGCGGTCGAGTCGGCGTAGGCGTACGTCAACGTCGCCACGGCCGGGTTGGGGCACCCGGTCCGCGAGCATTTCCGAACGCTGCGCACGCGCCGGACGATAGCGCGCCGCAGGCCCCTGGTGGTGCAGGCGCGCCCTGGCATTCGTGGTGCGTACGCGGGGTGTGCGGGGCCGTCCCGTGCGGCCCGTGTCCCGGTCGTCACCGCGCCGTGGCCGCGTCGTGGCCCCGTCGTGCCCGGGCCGTGGCCCACCCGTGGCCGGTTCGCCGCCGGACCGGGCGCGCCCGGACACCACCCGGACGCCACTCACGCCGGGCAGCCCCGCGACCGTGGCAGGCCGTATCCTCGGCGCATGGTGCTCGCACGCGGGGCGCGCCGGACCTGGCAGCGTGGCCGCGACCGTCGCGGTCGCGGTCTCCGTGGCACCCTCTACCCGCGCGACACCCCGGCCTTCCGCAGCCGCGGCGAGCGCTTCGACGCCGCCGTGCTGGAGGCGCTGGAGCCCATCGAGCAGCGCTGGCACGACCAGCTGACGCAGCTCGACGTGGCCGTGGACGACGTGCCCGAGGTGGTGCGCACCGGCGTCGACCAGCAGCACTGGGGCGAGGACGTGGTCCAGGACGGCAACGTGCCGCTGGCCAAGCTGGTGCCGGCCGGCGTCGACCGCAAGGGCCTGCCGACGCGGGCTCGCATCGTGCTGTACCGGCGACCGCTGGAGGCCCGCGCCGGGCACGGCGCCGACCTCACGGACCTGCTGCACGACGTGCTCGTGGAACAGGTCGCGAGCTACCTCGGCCTCGACCCCGACATGGTGGACGATCAATAACCGCCGTCCGGGTGTCCCCTTGTTGGCGGATTTCCTGTTCACCATTGCCGGAGCACGGTGTAGTCCTGCCCGAATTCTCTGGTGCACCACGTAAGGCTCATTCGCACAGCCGGCTCGACCGACGCCGGGCGTGACATTCCGCGCCCGGCGCGGGTGAGCCACGCCCATTTCCTTGGAGCGGAAGGCCAGAAATGTCCCGATCTGTTCTCGTTGGCACGCGGATCGGCGCGACGATCGTCGCGCTGGTCGCCTGCCTGACCGCGACCGGCGCCACCGCCGCGTCGTCCACCACCTCGCCCGGCCCGCCCGGCGCCGCCGCGACGCCGCCGTCGGCCGCCGTGCTGCCCGGCCCGCTGTCCTTCGTGCGCAACCTGGACCTCGAGTGCTTCCAGGCCCCGTCCAGCACCGCCCCGCCGTTCCCGGTGATCACGACGCAGCACCTGAACCCGGTGCTGGCCGGGCTGCCGACGGAGACGCACGTCGTCGGCCCGCGCCAGCAGGTGTGCATGCCGGTGGCGAAGAACAATGTCATTCCGCCGGCCGGCGTGCTCGACTTCGTGCGCTGGGTGGATCTGGCGTGCTACCAGATCACCGGCACCGCGGTGAACTTCCCGCTGGGCCTGCGGCACCTGAACCCGGTGCTGTCGTCGCTGCCGGCCAAGCAATCGGCCATTCTCGTTCCCGAGCAGTTGTGCCTGCCGGTCATCAAGAACAACGTGGGACCGCCGACCACCGAGATCTTCAACCTCGTGCGCTACATCGACCTGAAGTGCTACCGGGTCGGCAACACGAACCCGCTGAACGTCGGGCTCCAGCTCACCCAGCTGAACCCGGTGGTGACCGGCATCCCGCCGGGGCAGGTCGGCGTGACCAACGCCCGCCAGCTGTGCGTGCCGGTGCGCAAGAACGGCCAGGCCATCCCGGCGGACGTGCTGAACATCGTGCGCTGGGTGGACCTGGAGAAGTACGACACCACGCAGCACCTGGTGCCGCTGACCACGCTCACGCTGCGGCACATCAACCCGCTGCTGGCGACCGTGCCGCAGGAGACCGTGCAGTTCCGGCTGGGCGACCAGCTCATGCTGCCGGTGGCCAAGAACAACATGATCCCACCGGGGCCGTGATCCGGTAGGCCACTGTGAAGGAGGCGCGCGCATCGGTCCACCCCCGGTGCGCGCGTCTCGCTTCACCGCGGCAGCAGCGGCCCGTCCGGGTCACCGAGGTGCGGGAAGTACGGCGTGAGCTGCTCGTACTCGAACCGCCGCAGGCCGATGGAGTACCAGAACTCGCCGCCGATCGTGCCCCGCACCCGGGTCCGCCCGTCCGGCATGAGGGTGGCCACGCCGTCCCGCAGCGGCACGTAGGTGGCCAGCAGGGTGCGGGTGACGACGTCCCACAGCCGCACGGTGCCGTCGTCGGCGGCGGACACGAGCCAGGACTCGTCGGCGGAGAACGCCAGCGCCCGCACCGGCGCGCAGTGCCCGGTGAGCGGGCGGTCGTCCGCGGCGGACCAGGTGCTGTCGTCGACCCGGCTCGTCAGGTGGATGGCGAAGTTCCCGGCGGACGCGGCGAGCAGCCGCCCGGACGGGCCGAAGGCGAGCGCCACGTGCGGCGCGGGGAGCAGCGTCCAGCCCGCCAGCCACCGGCCGGTGGCCACGCCGCGCACCTGGACCCGGCCGCTCGCGTAGCCGGTGGCCAGCATGGAGTTGTCCGCGGAGAAGGCCGCGCCGACGGCCTCACCGAACCGGCCGGAGGAGGGGGGACGCACCGCGGGCACCCGGGTTCCTCCGGGCAGCCGGCCGTCAATGGTGACCAGGCCGTCGCGGTGGCCGACGGCGACCAGCGTGCCGTCCGCGGAGGCGGCGAGCGGCCGGTCATCGAGGTTGGCGGGCCGCCGGGGCCGAGCCGGACCGCTCGCCAGCAGGCGGCCCGGGCCGTCGGGCGGTGAGTCGGGGACCTCGCCGGTCACCGGGTCCCACCACTGGGGCACCCACCCCGGCCCGGACACCACCAGCCGCCGGCGATCCTCGGCCAGGGTGGCGACGTCCTGGAGAGGGGTCCACCACGTGGTCTCGCGCAGCGTGTCCCCGTCGGTGCCGCCGCGCACCAGGAGGCCGTCACGTCCGGCGACCACCAGGACTCCGTCGGCCGAGTAGGCGAGCGCGGTGGCCCGGATGGCCGCAGCGAGCGGCCAGCCGGTCGGCCGCGTATCGGAGAGGTCCCACTCGATGACGGTGTGGTCCGCGCTCACGATGGCGACCCGACAACCGTCGGGGTCGAACGCCATGGCTACAACCACGGCCTCGCCGTCCCGCAGCAACACGCCTGACCGATAAGGGTGACCGGTCAGGTGCACCAGACCGGGCGTCGAGCCGGCCACGGCGGACATCCGGCCGTCCCGGGTGAGGGCCGTTACGGGTCGAGAACCGGGCCGGCCGTCCACGAGGCCCGTCGCGACGGTCGCGGCCGGCCGGTACCCGGCATACGGGCGATCGACCTCCGCGCCGGACGCGGCGTTCCAGCGGCGCCGCCCGTCCTCCCCGGCGGAGTACACGAACTGGCCGTCCGGTGACATTGTCACCGAACCGATCCGGCCGCCGTGCCGGGCGAGGAAGCGACCGTTCGCCTGGTCGCCCCTGATGATCCAGCTGCCCAGGGTGCCGTCCTGGTGCCCGCTCACCACGGTGCGCCCGTCCGGGCCGAACGAGAGCGCCGTGACCGGGGCGGCCCGGTCCGGCCACGGCTTTCCGATCGGCGACCCGGCGGCCGCGTCCCACAGCCGCATGGTGCCGCCGGTGTCGCCGGACACCAGCCGGTACCCGGACGGCGCGAAGGCCAGCGCCCGGACGGCGGCCCGGTGTCCGGTCAGCGTCAGCAGGCAGGTCCGCGAGGACGCGTCGTAGAGCTCGATCACGCCGGCGCGGGCGACGGCGAACAGCGTGCCGTCGGCCGAGCAGGCGACGGCGGAGGCGTCCCCGGAGACGCGGGTGTGCACGCGGGGCATGGCGCCGGGCAGGGCGGTCCCGGTCGTGACGGCGTTGCCGGGCCTCAGGCCGCGGGCGCCGACCAGGGCGGCGCGGGTGAGGTCGGCGTCGGTGAGGTCCGCGCCGGTGAGGTCGGCGCCCAGCAGGCTCGCGCCGGTGAGGTCGGCGCCGGCCAGGGTGGCGTTCACCAGAACGGCGACGTCGAGGTTGGCGTCCACGAGGGTGGCGCCGGTGAGGTCGGCGCCGGTGAGGTCCGCGCCGGCCAGGCGGGCCTCGGTGAGGTCGGCGTCGGAGAGGTCCTGGCCGGAGAGGTCGCGGCCGGCGAGGTCCTGGCCGCGCAGCGAGCGGCCGAGGGTGGCCGGGGCGAGACGGGCGGCCCGGCCGGGGGCGAGCGCGAGGGCGTTGGCCCGCTCCACGTCGGTAGCGTCGGCGGCCGTCACCACGCGGTCGGCCCAGGCGGCCAGGGCCTCGTCACCGGCCAGGTCGCGGAGGAACTGGGCCATCAGCGGCGAGGCCGACCGGACGGCGAGCGCCTCGGGGCGCACCGGGCCGGCCAGCTCGGTGGCGACGTGCCGGGCGACCAGCCACTCCAGGACCGACTGGTGCACGAACGAGAACAGGCCCTCGTCGTCGCGGATGAGCAGGGTGGCCGAGCCGATGATGTGCGCGGCCTGGTCGGCGTCCAGGCGCAGCTCCGCGAGGCCGGTCAGCGCGGTGGCCGCCGTGGTCAGCTCACCGACGTCGACGCCGGCGTCGGTGGTGCGCCAGAGGCGCAGCGCCAGGCCGGTCACCGCGGCCCAGCGGTCCGCCACCGGCAGCGTCGGGGCCGCGCCGCGGGGCTGGGCGCGGTCGTACTCGTGCACCAGCCACTGGTCCAGCAGCAGCTGGTACAGCCCGGCCGCGGTGATCTCGCCGGCCGACCGGCGGGCGGCGGCGAGCTGGGATTCGTCCAGCCGCGCGATGAAGCCGAGCATCCGCGGGTTGCGGGAGAGCCCCAGCAGGTCCTTGATGCCGTCCAGCACGGTGTACCGGGCACGCGCCCGCCCGGCGTCACCGCCGTACAGGTTGGTGAGGTAGGTGAGAATCTGCTGGCGGTCGAAGTCCTCCAGCTCGACGAGCCGGCGCCCGGCGAGCTGCTGCACGCGCTCGCCGAAGGCCGTCAGCACCTGCTCGGTGGACCGGAAGTGCTGCGTGCGGCTGCTCACCACGACCTTGGCGCGGCCGCGCGCGGCGTCGATGAGCGTGCCGAGGTGCTCGGCGGCGCGGTCGTAGCTGATCCGCTGCGCCAGCTCGTCGAAGCCGTCGAACAGCAGCACCACGCGGCCCTCGGTGATCAGGTAGCGCAGCCCGGCCAGGTCGATCACGTCCTCGCCGTGCGCGGCCAGGTGCGCGGCGAGCAGGGTGTCCAGGTCGTGCGTGCGCTCCAGCGCCCGCAGCGGCACCAGCAGCGGGGTGAGCGTCGGCAGCTCGGTGGGCAGCCGCCGGGCCAGCTCGCGCAGCAGGAAGCTCTTGCCGCGCCCGAAGTCCCCCAGCACCAGCAGGAACCGGCCGGCGTCCTCGCCGAGCCAGCGCATCGCGGCGGCCAGCAGATCCTCGCGCGGCGAGGTGTCCTCGGCGCGGCCGAAGTGCCGGTAGCGCTGCGGCACGTAGAGGGCCGGCGGGTAGGTGTCGTCGGCGGCCAGCCGCTCGGACTGCCGGGTCGCGTAGGGCCGCAGGTCCACCAGGTACTGGTACTCGGCGAAGCTGGTCAGCCGGACGTCGTGCGCCTTCGCCGCGGCCACCAGCTCCCCGGAGGCCGGGTCGCCGCCGTACACGAGCACCGTGCTGACGAACGGGTCGCGTTCGCGATAGGGCCGGTGCACGTGCTCGACGAAATCGGCGAGCTCCTCGGCGGTCAGCCGGGGAACGACGCCGATGGGCTGCACCCGACCGTCGGCCACCACCCGCAGGTAGGTGAACGCGGCGGACGGCAGGTCGTGCCCGCTGATCTCGGCGCCGGGGTGGCGCAGCCGGCACACCGCGGCCACCTGGTCGGCCAGCCCGTCGCGCACCGGCAGCGTGTGCGCGGGCGGGTCGTACCGCGGCCGCGGCTCGGGCACGAACCGGCCGGGAACCGTGACCTGCCAGGAGTTCCCGTCCTCGCTGATCCGCGGGTCGGCGATCCAGCGCTTCTGCCCGACGCTGTAGGCGCGGCCCCAGCGCTCGATGCCGTCCGCGCCGATGCGCAGCACCTGGTACTGGTTCGGCACCTCGGCGGGGCGGGCGGCGGCGGCCACCGCGGCGCTGCCGGTGGACAGCACGGGCAGCGCGTTCGGCAGCCGGCCGAGCGTGCCGTCGTGGGTGTGGCCGTGCAGCACCAGGTCCAGGTGCGGCCCCAGGACGCGCGCCAGGTCGTCGGCGTCGCGCAGGTTCTCGTCGTCCTCCACGGCCTTGCGCAGCACGTTGTGGTGCACCACGGCGACCCGCGTGAAGCCGCGCTCCCCCAGCGGCCGCAACCAGTCCTCGGCGTCGCCGAGCTGCTCCTCGCCGAGCCAGCCGTAGTGGTCGGAGTCGCGGTGGCTCTCCGCCATGGTGGAGTTCAGGCCGGCCACGGCGAGCCGCAGCTCCGGGTAGGCGTAGAAGGTCCACGGCCGGGTCGGGGTGAACTCGACGCCCGGGCAGTCCGCGTAGAACTCCTCGAACAGCGCGACGTAGTTCTTCCACTTGGGCCAGAACGGTTGCCGCGGCTCGCTCTCCTCCGCCTGGCAGTCCAGGAAGTACGCCTGGCAGGCGCTGCGGCTGATGTCGTGGTTGCCCGGCACGATGACCACCCGCTCGTGCGGCAGGCCGAGCTCGGCGGCCAGGCGTCGCAGGAACTCCTGCACCTGCCGGAACTCCGAGGGCAGCGCCCACTCGGCCAGGTCACCGGAGACGATCGCGACGTCGGGGCGCAGGTCGTGCGACTCGCGCAGCGCCCGCAGGTCGGCGTGCAGCCTGGCCGAGAGCGTGTCGTGGTCGCTGGGCGCGGAACCGTTGCCACCGAACAGGTGCAGCCTCCCGAACTGGGGGTCCGAGAGGTGCAGCACGGTGGTCACGGCTGGGGGCCCCGCGCGGTGGTGTGGGTGCTCAGCTCGGTGAGGTTGCCGCGGAACTCCTCGACCCAGGCGGCGGTCTCGCTGGCCATCTCGTGGGCCACCTCGTCGACGAACGCGGTGAGCAGCTCCAGGTGGCCGGAGACGTCCACGCCGCCCTCGACGACCGGGGCGGCGGACAGCGCCGCCCACTCCAGCTGGAACCGCTGCAGGGCCCGTTGCAGCGCCAGCTCCGTGGTCAGGTACCGCATCCAGGCGGTGGAGACGCCGAAGAAGCGGTCGATGGCGAGGCAGCCGGCCGCGGCGGCGAGGAACAGGTAGCCGACGCCGAGCAGGTTGTTCGAGGCCCCGAACGAGCTGACCACGACGGGAAACCCGCCGCCGACGGTGAAGAACACGATGGCGCCGAGGCGCAGCCAGCGCGAGAGCCGCGCCTTGCCGCGCTTCTTGTCCAGGTACCAGGTGACGGCGGACGTGGTGTGCGCCTCGGCCCAGTCGTACAGGGCGGCCAGTTCGTCGCGCGCGGCGGCCGGATCCCAGGACGGGCGCGGAAAGCGGGGCGCGACGATGTTCTCCTGACGGCCGGCCACGAACACTCCCCTGGGGTGGAAACGGTTGCCCGACAAGAACGTCGGGCGCGGCCGGGCAACGTTACCGGGGTCAGCGCGCGCGATCGCCCGGCGGGACGGCGGTGACGGCGGTGAACAGCGCCACCGCGAGCTGCACCAGGAGCAGCAGCGTGCGCAGCGCGTCGGAGCGCTCGACGCGGACCTCGACCTCGGCGGCCGGCAGCGTCACGGCGACCAGGTGCCCCCAGGCGCGGCCGACCTGGGTACGGCGGCCGTCCACGGTGGCGATCCAGCCGTCCTCGCCCTCGGCGGCCAGCACGAGCGAGCGGTTCTCGCCGCCCGGGCCGATGACCGCGCCGACGGCCGGCGGCACGGCGGGCACCGCGACGACGGCGTCGCCGCCGTACTTCCCGGGCGGGGCGCCGCCGGTGCGGGCCTGGTTGGCGAGCCCGGGGGCGAGCACGGTGGCCGGCATCGACGGCGGCAGTAGCCGCACCGTGGGGCGGCCGTCGGTGGTGCCGGTGGTGCGGGTGGCGAGGTCGCCCACGGCGGCCAGCATGGCGTCCGCGGTGGCCTGGTCCGGCAGTACGACGAACCGCACGCCGGACACCACGGCCTCCATCACGGCGGGCTCGGCGACGTCCTGATCGCCCGAGCGCCAGGCCCCCGCCCAGCGCGCCATCCGGGTGGGCGCGGTGGCCACCGGGGCGAGGTCGTCGTCGCCGAACGCCGGCAGCCGGCCGACGGCCATCCGCACCGGGTCGTCCTCGCCGGCCACGACGAGCACCGAGACGTGGTCGCGCGCGGCCTCGGCCTGCACCGGCGCGGCCAGCCGGGCCCGGTCGGTGCGCAGCGGGCCG
>DASWTI010000576.1:0-3832 GCA_036402215.1 Pseudonocardiaceae bacterium | reverse complement strand
CGGCAGCACGGCGGCGTGGTCGGCCTCCAGCCGCCGGGCCAGGTCGTCCAGCGTGGCCGGGCGGTCGTCCAGGGTGGCCACCGGGTCGCGCAGCAGCGTGGTGAGCCGGCGGCGTTCGTCCTCGCCGAGCCGGTCGGCCCGGCCGGCGCCACGGACCTCGCGGGCCAGCTCCAGGGTGTCCCGGTACGTGGCGAAGTTCGTCCAGAGCGCGGCGATGCCGGCGCGCGCGGCGGCCCAGCGGCGGGCGCCGTCGTCGGTGAGCGCCGCGGCGTCGAGCAGCCGCTGCCCCTGGTGGCCGTCGAGCGTCACCAGTTTCTCGGCCAGGGCGTCGCAGAACGCCCCGGCCCCGGCCAGCGCGGCGTCGGCCTCCTCGCCGGTCAGCGTGCGGCTCACGGCAGGTAGCGGGGCGTCGGCGGGGCCGGCGCCGGGCCGAGTTCGGAGAGCCACCGCTGGTGGATGGCGGCCCAGGTGCCGTCGCGGCGCATCCGGTCCAGCACGCCGTTGACGAACGCCACCAGGTCCGGGGACTGCAACGGCATGCCGATGCCGTACGGCTCGTCGCTGAACCGGCCGCCGACCACCTCGGTGTTCGGGTCCTGCGCGGCCAGCCCGGCGAGGATCGTGTCGTCGGTGGACACCGCGTCCACCTGGCCCTGCTGGAGCATCACCAGGCAGTCGGTCCAGTTGGGCACGCCGACCGCGGTGAGCGGGACCGCGGCGTTCAGCAGCCTGCCGATGGACGTCGAACCGGACGCGGAGCACACCCGCTTGCCGGCCAGCGACTCCAGGTCCCTGAACTCGGACCCGCGGTTCACCAGCACCTGCTGGCCGGCCTCGAAGTAGACCGTGGAGAAGTTGATGCGCTGCTTGCGGTCGCAGGTGATGGTGAACGTCCGCACCACCATGTCCACCCGGCCCTCCATGAGCGCCGGCTCGCGGTCCGCCGACGCCATGGTGACGAACTGGATCTTCGTCTGGTCACCGAAGATGGCCAGCGCCATCTGCCGTGCCACGTCGATGTCGAAGCCCTCGAGATCGCCGCTGGAGGAGTCACGGAAGCCGAACCCGTAGGTGTTCTGGTCGACGCCGACGCGCAGTTGCCCGCGCTGCGCGATGGCCGCCATGGTGGACCCGGCGGGCATCGCCCCGGGCGGCGGCAGCGTGGCCGGCGGGCGGATGCTGGCCAGCGCGTCCGGGCACGGCGCCTGCTCCGGGCCGGTGGTGGTGGTCGGCTCCTGCACCGCGGCGCCCACCGGCTGCGGCACGGTGAACTCGACGTCGTACCGGCTGGTGGTGGGCGCCGCCTCGGAGCCGCACCCGGCGGCCAGCGCGAGCGTCACGACCGCGAGAACCCACCGCTTCATCGGTACTCCTTCAGCCGCTGCCACATACCCCACCCGACGCCGGCCACGGCGAGCGCCACCAGCACCAGGATGCCCGCGGACGTCCAGCCCAGGGCGGAACGCGCGTCCGCGGCCTCCTCGTCGAACAGCCGCCCGCTCACCGCGATGGCGTCGGCCAGGTCGCGCTCCAGGGCGGTGAAGGGGGCGAGCGCGCCGTCCGGCCGGTCCTCGATGGCGAGCGCCACGGCCCCGGGGTAGTCGCCGCCGTCGTCCAGCCGGCGGATCTCGGTGTGCGCGGTACGCCAGGCACGCCACCGCTCCACGGCATCGGCCACCAGCGGGCGCCGCTCGGCGTCGTCGATGCCGTCGAGCGCCGCGCCGAGCAGGCCGCCGTCGCCGTTCTCGCCGCCGAGCCGGGTCATCACCTCGACGTGGTGCTCCTCGTACTGCTGGCCGGAGCCGCGCACCACCAGGGTGAGCGTCTCGTCGCCGCGGGCCTCCAGCGCGGCGATGCGCGCCGTGGCCAGCTCGCGCACCTGGCTGGAGCCGAGGTCGCGGGCGTCGGCCACGTTCACCGTGACGGCCGTCGTCGCGTACACCAGCCAGCCGAGCCCGAGCGCGACCGCCACGGTGGCGGCGACCAGCCCGACGTTGAGCACCCGCCGGGTGCGCGAGAACAGCAGCACCTGGGCGCCGAGCAGCGCGCCGAGCGCGCCGAGGCCGAGCAGCACCTCGAACCAGGGCACCGGCGTGGCCCTGCTCTCGGTGGCCGCCAGCCGGTCGCTCTCGCCGTCGTACAGCCGTTGCGCCGCCGGCAGCAGCGTGCCGCGCATCAGGCCGCTGGCCTCGCGCAGGTACGCCGCGCCCACCGGCAGGCCGGCCCGGTTGTTGGCCCGCGCGGTCTCCACGAGCCCGGCGTACACCGGCAGGTAGGTGGACAGCTCGGCGACCGAGCGCGCGGCCTCCGGCGAACCCCCGGCGGCACCGGCCGCCGCCGCGAGCGCCGCGCCGGCGCGGGCCAGGTCGTCCTGGTACCGCTGCCGCACCGCGGGCGGCTCCACGCCACCCTCCAGGAAGCCGCTCGCCGCCGTCGCGTCCGCGTCCGACAGCGAGCGGTACACCTCCTGCGCCGCGACAGCGAGCGGTTCGCTGCTGGTCACCAGGTCGTCCAGCGCGTCCTGGCGCTGCTGCAGCCCCGCCGCCGCGGTCAGCCCGAACACCACGCAGACGATCATCAGCATGATCGTCATCAGGCCGAACTGGCCCGGCGTGGTGCGAACCACCCCCCTCACGGTCCGTTCGACCGCCACCATGGTCACGAGCGTCAGCCTACGGCCGTCAGGTCACACGACGGCCCCGATTCGACGCGGTGGCGCACACACCGTCAGCGACCGCCCGGCTCAGTCGTCCAGCACGAACACCGGCTCGGGGTAGTGCCGCAGCTTGCCCTCCGCGCGGCGTCCGGCGACCAGGCCGGTGAGCCACTCGTTCAGCTCGTCCACCGGGCGGTCCGAACGCAACGGGTCCAGCGGCGCGTTGAGCAGCAGCACCCGGCCGTCCACCAGGAACCGGGTGATCCCGGCCGGCAGCCGCGCCCCGACGCGCACCGCGCCGAACACGTCGTCGAGGGTCAGCGAGGGGAAGCGCACCACCGCGGCGGCGTCCGGGTGGGTCGCCGTGAACGGCTCGGTGGTGCGGCGGATCACCGAACGCTCGACGTAGCCGCCCACCAGCGCGCCGAGCGCGGTGAACGGGTGCACGCCGTCGTCCGGCGTCACGGCGTACTCCCGGCCGTCGGCGACCAGCAGGCGGCACACGCCGTCCGCGCCGTCCTCGGTGAGCGTCACGCCGCGCACCGCGTCCAGGGCGGTGAGCAGTCGCTCCGGCGTGATGTCCAGCAGGGCGTGGTGCCACATGTCCAGCCGCAGCCGCGCCGGCGGCACGACCTGCACGATGGCGTACCGGTAGTCGAGCACGCGCAGCGCGCCGATCCGGTTGGCGCCGTCCAGCAGCACGAGCCGCCCGTCGGCCTCGGCGACCACCGGCGGGTTGGCGAGCACGGTGTCGCCGGCCAGCCGCCCCACGATCTTCGCCACCCGGCGGGGCTCCGACTCCTCGTGCGGCACCACGTCGCCCAGCGGTACCACGCGCAGCTCGAAACGGTCGTCCATGGCCGCGGACGCTAGTCGGCCCGCTCGCCCTCGCCGGTCACGGCCTCGGCCGGCACGGCCCGGCGGCGGGTGCCGCGGGCGCGGCGGCGGCGCAGGGCCGCGCGTAGCTCCGGGTCCCGGCCGCCCAGCCAGAGGCCGGCCGCGCCCATCACGACCAGCACCGTCACCGCGGCCACGCTCTGCCAGGACGTGAGGTCGCCGAGCGTGCCGCCGAGCGCCGTGTAGGCGAACGCGCGGGGCGCCGTGCCGATGGCCGTGCCCAGGGCGAACACCAGGACCGGGACGCGGGTGAGGCCGACGGCGTAGTTGACCGCGTTG
>DASWTI010000575.1:0-10172 GCA_036402215.1 Pseudonocardiaceae bacterium | reverse complement strand
CGCCGCCGCGAGCTCGGGCTCGGCGACCGGCCCGTCGTCGTGCTGCTGGTCACGGAGGGCGCGGTGACCGGCCCGTCCCCGTTCCCCGCAAATGGTCCGGCATTGCGCGACGATCACCGTTCGTAAATGGTTCGGCACGCGGCGTACGCCATTGTCGCGGGACGAATCTGCGGTGCTACTTTACCGCGATGCTGGCGCTTCGCTCTCCCCGGCACATGCTGTTGCTGGGCCTCGGCCTGTGGGTCGGGCTGATCGTCCTGTCGCTCGTCCTGCTGCCGCTGGAGGGCTCCACGATCCACGAGTCGCTCAAGCTCGCCGGCCTGGTCGGGCTGGCCCTGGCCGGCACCATCCTGTACCTGCGGCGGCGCGCCGAGGGCGGCGTGACCTGGGCCGAGGGCGCCGTGGTCGGCGTGCTGTGGGCGGTCGTGCTGATCGCGCTGGACCTGGCGCTGTTCGCCACCGGCGCGTTCAACATGGGTCTCGTCGCCTACTTCGCCGACGTCGCCTCGTCCTACCTGGCGGTGCCGGTGGTGACCGTGCTCGCGATGGGATTCCTCAGGACGCGGTGAGATATCCGCCCATTGTGCGGAAGTATTCGGTCGCCGCGTACTCGGTGCCGTCGTCGGTGCGCACCCTGGTGATCGCCAGGCCGCGGTTGCGCCCGTGCCGGGCGTCCGCGCCGGCCACGATCACCACGCCGTCGCCCTCACGGATGAAGATGCGCCCGGGCGTGCCGCCGTAGCACTTGTCCGAGACGAACGCCGAGAGCACCCGGAGCCGCTCGCCGCGGTGGTACGTGTAGGCGTTCGGGTACGGGTCGGACAACGCGCGCACCAGCCGCTCCAGCTCCTCGGCGGTCCAGGTCCAGTCGATCAGCGAGTCGCGGTCGGCGCGCTTGTGGAAGAAGCTGGCCTTCGACGGGTCCTGCGGCGTGAGCACCGCGGTGCCGGCCTCCAGTTGCTCCAGCGCCTCCACCACGATCGGCCCGATCAGGTCGACGGTGCGGTGGAACAGCTCCGTCGTGGTGTCCCTGGGCCCCACCGGGATCGCGCGCTGCAGCACGATGTCGCCCGCGTCCAGCCCGGCGTCCATCAGGTGCGCGGTGACGCCCACCTCGGGCTCGCCGTTGATCAGCGCCCAGATGAGCGGTGAGAAGCCCGCGTACGCGGGCAGCAGCGAGTCGTGCACGTTGAGCGTGCCGAGCCGCGGCAGCGTGAACACCTCCGGCGGGATCCAGGTCCGCCAGTTGTTGGCCACGATGAGGTCCGGCTCCGCGGCGCGCAGCGCGGCCAGCAGCTCCAGGTCGTCCGGGCGGTTGCGCAGCAGGACCGGCACCCCGTGCTCCGCGGCCAGGTCGGCCACCGAGTCCGACCAGATGCGCTCGTAGGCGTGCTCGCTGGGTGGGTGGGTCACCACCAGCACGACCTTGTGCTCGGAGTCGAGCAGCGCCCGCAGGGTGCGGTGACCCCAGGTCTGGTAGCCGAACATCACGACCCGCATCCCGGGTCCTCCTCGCAAGGTGGGACGGCGCCGGCGGGCGCCGCGGCAGGACGGAGCAGGCGGCACCGATCACGCTGAGCGGTCGGCGCCGCACCCGAACGTACTAGATGAGCCTGTCCTAAGTTAGGTTAGGGTCGCCTCGTTGTCATGCGGCACCACGCGGCACCGAGCCGCCCGACGGACGGGGAAGACGTGACCCAGGAACCGGTGTACGACGTCGTCGGGGTCGGCTTCGGACCGTCCAACCTGGCGCTGGCCATCGCCCTCACCGAGCACAACGCCGCGGCAGCCCCGGCCGACCGGGTCACCGGGCATTTCCTGGAGCGCCAGCCGCGCTTCGGCTGGCACCGCGGCATGCTCATCGACGACGCCACTATGCAGGTCTCGTTCCTCAAGGACCTGGCCACCATGCGCAACCCCACCAGTGACTTCGGTTTCCTCGCCTACCTGCACGCGTGCGGCCGGCTGGTCGACTTCATCAACCACAAGAACCTGTTCCCGCTGCGCGTGGAGTTCCACGACTACTTCGAGTGGGCCGCCGGACGGGTGGACGACCTGGTGTCCTACGACGCCGAGGTGGTCGGCGTGCGCCCGGTGACCGGCGACGACGGGGTGGTCGAGCTGGTCGACGTCCTGGTGCGGCAGGGGGCGGAGCGGCGCGTGCTGCGCGCCCGCAACCTGGTGCTGGCCACCGGGCTGCGCGCCGTGCTGCCGCCGGGCGTCACCGCCTCCGAGCACGTGTGGCACAACAGCGAGCTGCTGCACCGGCTGCCCGCGCTGCGGGAGCGCGAGCCGCGGCGGCTCATGGTGGTCGGCGCCGGCCAGAGCGCCGCCGAGGTCACCGCGATGCTGCACCAGCGCTTCCCGCGGGCCGAGGTGTGCGGGGTGTTCGCCCGCTACGGCTACAGCCCGTCCGACGACAGCTCGTTCGCCAACCGGGTGTTCGACCCGGCCGCGGTGGACGACTTCTACGGGGCGCCGCAGCCGGTCAAGGACTCCATCGTCGGCTACCACGGCAACACCAACTACTCCGTGGTGGACATCGACCTGATCGACGAGCTCTACCGCCGGGTGTACCGGGAGAAGGTCACCGGCGAGCGGCGGCTGCGGCTGCTCAACGTCTCCCGCGTGGTGGAGCTGCGCGAGCGCGCCGGCGGCGTCACGGCGGTCGTGGAGTCGCTGGCCACCGGTGAGCGCGCCGCCCACGAGTGTGACCTCGTGGTGTACGCCACCGGCTACCGGCCGGCCGACCCCACGCCGCTGCTCGGCGAGCTGGAGCCGCGCTGCGCCCGCGACGAGGCCGGCCGGCTGCGGGTGCACCGCGACTACCGGGTGCGCACCGCGCCGGAGCTGCGCTGCGGCCTGTACCTGCAGGGCGGCACCGAGCACACGCACGGCATCACGTCGTCGCTGCTGTCCAACACCGCGGTCCGGGTCGGCGAGATCCTCGGCTCGGTGCTCGCCCGCCGCGGCGCACCGTGCCCCGGGCCGCGCCACCGCACGGACCTCGGTGACCTCGCGCTGACCGCCGGCAGCTGACGGCGGCCCCCGGACCGGTACCACCCGGCGACCCGTGACGGCCGCCGGTTCCTGAGAGGAACACGATGCAACGGAAGTCCTTGCGGGCGCTGCTCGCGCTGTCCGCGCTGCTCGCCTCCGCCGCGCTCGCGGGCTGCGGCGGCGGCACGTCGCCCGCGTCGTCCGCGTCATCCGCGTCGCCCATGGCGGGCGACCCGGCCGGCGGCCTGCCGGTGACCGTCGAGCACAAGTACGGCAGCACCGAGGTGACCAAGGCGGAGCGCATCGTCACGCTCGGCCTGTCCGACCACGAGGTGGTGCTGGCGCTCGGCGTCAAGCCGGTGGGTGTCGTCGACTGGTTCGGCGAGCGGCCGTTCGGCGTCTTCCCGTGGCAGGCCGAGAAGTGGGGCGGCACCCAGCCGGAGATCGTCGGCGAGCGCGACGAGTACAGCCTGGAGAAGATCGCCGCGCTGAACCCGGACCTGATCGTCGCCCAGTACAGCGGCATGAAGAAGGAGCAGTACGACGCGCTCTCCGCGCGGTTCCCGGTGGTCGCGCAGCCCAAGGGCTTCGAGGACTACGCCGCGCCCTGGCAGGAGATGACCCGGGCCATCGGCAAGGCCATGGGCAGGCCGGCCGAGGCCGAGGCGCTCATCACCGGCATCGACGAGAAGTTCGCCCAGGTCCGCGCCGAGCACCCCGAGTTCGCCGGGCAGAAGGTGATCGTGGCCGACAACTACCAGCCCGGCACGTACTCCGCGTTCGCCGCGCACGACCCGAAGACCATCTTCCTGACCGAGATCGGCTTCGACGTGCCGAAGGGCCTCACGGACGCCCCGAAGGACCAGAACATCCTGGACTTCCAGTCCGAGGGCCTGGAGTTCTTCGAGGTCGACCGGCTGGTCTGGCTCACCTCCGACCCGGCGGCCGAGGCCAGGGTGAAGGCCGACCCGCTGTACGCGGCGCTGAAGGTGGCCACCGAGGGCCGCGACCTGTTCGTGCCCTACGCGGAGCCGCCGATCGGCGCCTCGATCTCGTTCAACACGGTGCTCAGCATCCCGTACGCGATCGACCACCTCGTGCCGCTGCTGGCGGGCGGGCAGTGACGGCCGGCCTCCCCCTCACCCCGGCCCAGCAGGGCGTCTGGCTCGCGCAGCGCGTCGAGCCGGGCACGACCACCTACAGCGTCGCGGCGTACCTGGAGCTGCGCGGCGCGGGCCTGGACCTGCCCCGGCTGCGCGCCGCCGTGCGCCGCGCCGTGGACGAGGCCGAGTGCCTGCACGTCGGCTTCGCCGAGGACGCCACCGGTGGCTGCCGCCAGTACCCCACCGGGGCCCGGTGGCGGCTGCCGGAGCCGGACCTGCGGGGGGAGGCCGACCCGGAGGCGGCCGCGCACGAGTGGATGGCGGCGGACCGGGTGGCGCCGGTGGACGGCGCCGTCCTCGCCACCGGTCCGCTGTTCACCCAGGCCCTGCTGCGGCTCGGCGACGACCGCGTGTGGTGGTACCAGCGCTACCACCACCTGCTGCTCGACGCCTACGGCACGCTGCTGCTCATCCAGCGGGCCGCGCACCTCTACGGCACGCCGGACGCGCCGCCGCTGAGCCGGCCGCTGAGCACCCTGGTGGACAGCGAGCTGGCCTACGCCGGGTCGCCCGAGCACGAGCGCGACGCCGCCTACTGGGCCGCGCGGCTCGCGGATCGCCCGCCAGCGACCCGCCTGGTGGCCCGGCCGGACGCCGACGTGACACGCACCCACCGGCGCTCCGTGCTGTTCACGCCGGAGCGCACGGCGCAGTTGCACGCCGCGGCCACCGCGCTCGGCACCCGGCTGTCCCGGCTCGCGGTGGCCGCCGTCGGCGGGTACCTGCACCGCGCCACCGGCGCCACCGACCTGGTGCTCGGCTTCCCGGTCACGGCGCGCACCGAGCCGGAGCTGCGGCAGACCCCGGGGATGCTGTCCAACGTGCTGCCGCTGCGCCTGCGGGCGCGGCCGGACGACACCGTGGGCGGGTTCGTGGCGGCCACCGCCGAGCGGGTGCGTGAGGCCGTCCGGCACGGCCGGTACCGCGGCGAGGAGCTGGCCCGCACCCAGGGCGGCGCCTTCGGCGTGCACGACCTGATCGGCCCGTCCATCAACGTCATCCCGTTCCACGAGCCGCCGCGCTTCGGCGACCTGGCGCTCACCGTGGTGCCGCTCTGGTACGGGCCGGTGAGCGACCTGTCGGTGTCCGTGTACGACCCGGCGGACGGGCAGGGCCTGCGCGTCGACATCGAGGTGGACGCCGCGGTGTGCGGCCCGCAGGAGCTGGAGCGCCACGAGCACGGGCTGTGCGCCGTGCTGGACGCCGTCGCCGGTCCGCCGTCGGCCGTGCTCGGCTCGGTGGACGTGGTGCCCCCGCGGGAGCGGGCCCGGGTGCTCGCGTTCGGCGCGGCGCCGCGCGAGACCGAGGACCTCACCTGGCCGGACGCCGTGCTGCGGCACGCCGCCCGCACCCCGGACGCGGTGGCCGTCGTCGGGACCGACGCCACCCTCACCTACCGCGAGCTGGACGCGGCGACCGCGCGGGTGGCCGGGCTGCTACGTGGGCACGGCGTGCGCCGCGGCGATGTCGTCGGCGTCGCGCTGCCGCGCTCGTCGGAGCTGGTGGTGGCGCTGCTCGGCGTGCTGCGCGCGGGCGCGGCCTACCTGCCGCTCGACCTCGACCATCCGGCCGAGCGGGTGGCGTTCATGCTGGCCGACGCCGGGGCGCGGCTCGTGCTCACCGCGCCCGCCGAGGCCGCGCACCTGCCGGACACCGGACTGCCGCACGTGCTCGTGGACGCCCCGGCCGAGCCGTTCACCGGCCGGGTGCCGCTCACCCTGGACGACGCCGCGTACGTCATCCACACCTCCGGCTCCACCGGCCGCCCCAAGGGCGTGGTGGTCACCCACGACGGCATCGGCAGCCTGATCGCCACCGCCGTGGACCGCATCGGCGTGACGGCGGACAGCCGGGTCGCGCAGTTCGCCTCCGTCGGCTTCGACGTCGCGGTCTGGGACCTGTGCATGTCGCTCGGCGTCGGCGCCCGCGTGGTCGTGGTGCCCGCCGAGCGGCGGGTGGCCGGCCGTGAGCTCACCGACTTCCTCGCCGCGCACGGCGTGACGCACGCGATCCTGCCGCCGTCGCTGGTGGCCGCGCTGCCCGCGGACTGCGCGCTGCCCGAGGGCATGGTGCTCGTGGTGGGCACCGAGACCGTGCCGCCCGCGCTGATCGCCCGCTGGTCGCGCACCCAGCGCGTGGTGTCCGCCTACGGGCTCACCGAGGCCACCGTGAACTCCACGCTCTGGTCCGCGCCGCCCGGCTGGTCCGCGCCGGTACCGATCGGCGTGCCCGACCCCAACACGCTGTGCCACGTGCTCGACTCCGCGCTGCGGCCGGTGCCGGTGGGCGTGCCCGGCGAGCTGTACGTCGGCGGCCGTGGCCTGGCCCGCGGCTACCACGGCCGGCCGGGACTCACCGCGCCCCGGTTCGTGGCCGACCCGTACGGGCCGCCCGGCGCCCGCATGTACCGCACCGGCGACCGGGTGCGCTGGCGCCCGGACGGCGCCCTCGACTTCCTCGGCCGGGTGGACGCGCAACTCAAGATCCGCGGCCACCGCGTCGAGCCCGGCGAGGTCGAGGCCGTGCTGCTCACGCACCCGGCGGTGGCGCAGGCCGCCGTGGCGCCGCGCACCGACCACCGCGGCGTGGTGCGCCTGGTCGCCTGGGTGGTGACGGACGAGTCGTCCCCGGCGGCCGGCGGGACGGTCTCCGACGCAGCGGCCTCTCCGGTCACCCCGGCCCCTTCAGGCACTCTGGCCCCTCCGATCGTTCCGGCTACTGCGGCTACTGCGGCTACTGCGGCTGCTACGGCTGCTCTGGCCTCTCCGGCTGCTCCGGCTGTTCCGGCCTCTCCCGTCACTCCGGTCGCTTCCGCCACCCCTGCCGCGCTGCGGGAGTACGTGGCGGGGCGGTTGCCGGAGTACCTGGTGCCGGGGGTGGTGGTGCCGCTCACCGGGCCGCTGCCGCGCACCCCGAACGGCAAGACCGACGTCGCCGCGCTGCCCACGCCGGACTGGGCCGCGTTCGCCGGCACCGCCGCTCCCGCGTCGCCAGCCGAGGCCACCCTGGCCGGCATCGTGGCCGACCTGCTCGGCCTGGAACGGGTGGGCGTGCACGACAGCTTCTTCGAGCTCGGCGGCGACAGCATCGTCGCCATCCAGCTCGTCAACCGGGCGCGGCGGGCCGGGCTCACGCTCACCCCGCGCGACGTGTTCCGCCGCCGCACGGTGGCGGCGCTGGCCGCGCTGGCCGCCGCCTCCGCGCCGTCCATCGCCGACGCCACCGCCGGGTCCGGCGTCGGGTCCGGCGTCGGCGAGATCGCGGCCACGCCGGTGATCGCCTGGCTGCGCTCGCTCGGCGCGCCGTCGATCGCCGCGTTCCACCAGTCGGTGCGGCTGCCCGTCGCCGGGGACCCGCGGGCGGCGCTGGGCACGCTGCTCGACCGGCACGACGTGCTGCGCGCGACGCTGCGCCCGGACTGGACGCTCGTGGTGCCGCCGCCCGGCACGGTGCGCGCCGGCGACGTGCTGACCACCGGCGACCCGGTGGCCGGGCTGGACCCGTTCGCCGGGGCGATGCTGCGCGCCGCCTGGGACCGGGAGGCCGGGACGCTGCTGCTCGCCGCGCACCACCTGGTGGTCGACGGGGTGTCCTGGCACGTGCTGCTGGCCGACCTGGAACAGGCGCTGCGCGGCGAGCAGCCGCCGCCGGTCGGCACCTCGTTCCGTGCCTGGTCGCGGCTGCTGCACGAGTCGGTGCCCCGCGCCCTGGACACCGCCGCCGGCTGGCGCGCGCTCGCCGTCGCCGAGGCCCCCCTCGGCCGCCGCCCGCTCACCGCCGCCGACACCGCGGCCACCGCCGGGACGCTCACCGTCTCGCTGTCCGCGGCGGAGACCGCGGCCCTCACCGGCCGGGTGGCCGCCGCCTTCCACGGCACCGTCGAGGACCTGCTGCTCACCGCGCTCGCGCTCGCCGTGGGCCGGTGGCGCGGCGCCGGGCCGCTGCTGGTGGACGTCGAGCGGCACGGCCGGGACCCCGGTCCCGACGCCGACCTGTCCCGCACCGTCGGCTGGTTCACCGCCGTGCACCCGGTGCGGCTGGACCCCGGCGCCGTGCCGTGGCCCGAGGTCACCGCCGGTGGGGCGGCGCTCGCCGCGGCCGTGAAGCGCGTCAAGGAGCAGGTGCGCGCCGTGCCCGACGGCCTGACGTACGGGGTGCTGCGCCACCTCGCCGGGGTCGAGGACCTGCCGCGCGCGCAGGTGCTGCTGAACTACCTCGGCCGTCTCGGCGGCGCGGGCGTGGAGTTCGGCGGCGGCCCGGACCCGGCCATGCCGCTCGACCGGGTGCTCACCGTGGACGCCCTGGTGCGCGAGGAGGACGGCGGGCCGCGGCTGCACACCGCGTTCACCTGGCCCGGCGGCGTGCTGGACGAGGCCGCGGCGCGCTCGCTCGCCGACCTGTGGGTGGCCGCGCTGCGGGGCCTCGCCCGGCTCACCGAGGGCGGCCGCACGCCGTCCGACCTGCCGCTCGTGGCGCTCACCCAGGCCGACGTGGACGCCCTCGGCGCCGACGTGGCCGACGTGCTGCCCGCCACCAGGCTCCAGCGTGGCCTGTACTTCCACGCCGTCGCCGACGCCGACGACACGTACACCGTCCAGCAGGTCATCCGCCTCGACGGCCCGGTGGACGCCGGCGCGCTGCGGGACGCCGTGCGGCGCCTGGTCGCCCGGCACGCGCCCCTGCGGGCCACCTTCCACCAGCTCCCCAACGGCGATCTCGTCCAGCACATCGCCGCCGAACCCACCGTTCCGTGGCGCGTGCTCGCCGCCCACCCAAGTGAGTACTCAGAGCAAACGGTCACCGGCCTCACCCCTCCGGGCGAGTACTCAGAGCAAAGGCCGGGTGAGGACCCCGGTGGGTGCGTGGTGCGGCGGGTCGCGGCGGAGGAGCGGGCGGCGGCGTTCGACGTGGCGGCCGGGCCGCTGCTGCGGGCGGCGCTGGTGACCGGGCCGGCCGGGGCCACGCTGGTGCTGACGCTGCACCACCTGGTGGCCGACGGCTGGTCGGTGCCGCTCATGCTGCGCGAGCTCGTCGCCGGGTACGCGGGGGAGGAGCTGCCGCCGGTCACGCCGTACGGCGACTACCTCGCCTGGCTCGCCGGCCGTGACGACCAGGCGGCGCTGGACGCCTGGCGCGTGGCCCTCGACGGCGTCCGGCCGACGGCGATCGCACCGGTGATGGCGGCGGGTGCGGCGGCGGCCCGGGCCGGTGAGGCGGCGGTCGTGCCGTCGCGGTCCGGTGACGAGGCGGCGGACGCCGTGCCGTCCCGGCCCGGTGACGGTGCGGCGGCCGGTGGGGTCCGCGTGGTCGACGTGCCGGTGGCCGGGTTCGTGGGGGAGGCGCTGGCGGCGGTGGCGCGGGAGCGCGGGCTCACCATGGCCACGGTGGTCACCGGGGCCTGGGGGCTGGCGCTCGCCGGGCTGACCGGCGCCGACGACGTGGTGTTCGGGGCCACGGTGTCCGGCCGGGCGGCCGAGGTGGACGGCGTCGAGTCCATGGTGGGGCTGTTCATCAACACGTTGCCGATGCGGCTGCGCGCGCACCCGGCCGAGGGGCTGGCCGATGTGCTCGGGCGGTTCCAGGCGGAGCAGGCCGCGCTGCTGGACCACCAGCACCTCGGCCTCGCGGAGCTCGCGCGCGCCGCCGGGGCCCCCGGCGAGCTGTTCGACACGCTCGTGGTGGTCGAGAACTACCCGCTCGACCGCGCGCTGCTCGGCGGCGCCGGGCTCCGCATCGCCGACGTCCAGGTGCACGACGCGACGCACTACCCGCTGTCGCTCATGGCCCTGCCGCCGTCCCACCGCGCGGTGTCCCCGGTGCCCCCGGCGTCCGCGGCGGACGCGGCCGCGGACGGCGACGGCTGGCTGCGGCTGGAGTACGACCCGGCGCGGCTGGACGAGGCAGTGGTGCGCCGGGTGGCGGGCCGGCTGGCGGCGCTGCTCGGGACGCTGGCCGCGGACCCGGACCGGCCGGTGGCGGCCGTGCCGCTGACGTCCGGCCCGCCGGGCC
>DASWTI010000574.1:0-21791 GCA_036402215.1 Pseudonocardiaceae bacterium | reverse complement strand
GGCCAACTCGCGCAGCCGGCGCTCGCACTCGGCGCGGTCGGGCGCCGAGGCGACCACCGCGGTGAGGACGTCCGACGAGCCGGCGGCCGGCGGGACGATCCCGCCGGGCCTGGCGTACATCCAGAACCGCTCGACCCACGGGTCCGGCGGCGGCTCCGGCAGCCGTCGCGCGAGCCCCTGCCGCTTCATCATCAGCAGCTGTCCGGACATCACCCGCGGCCGCGGCAGCCCACCGCCGGCGACGGCGTCCTCCAGGCCGGGCAACGGCAGGCCCAGCTGGGCGCGCGCCGAGTACTCGCCCGGGTCGATGCCGAACATCGCGGTGAACATCTCGCGGATCTTCGCGCCGCCGGGCCGGCAGGCGATCTCGCACAGCACCAGGCGGTCGTCCGGCGTGTGGAAGATCTCGGCGTGGAAGGCGAAGTCGCGCAGCCGGCCCCCCGGCGTGCGCAGCGCGGCCAGCACCCGGTCGGTCAGGGTGAGCATCCGGTCGGTCAGCGGGTCGTCCGGCTCCATCGTGAGGTCGATCCGCGGGCCGTGGTCGCTGGCGTAGGCGGACAGGTCGTACTGGTACTGCGAAGGCCAGGCCAGCACGGTGCGCCCGCCGGCCACCAGCCCGTCGACGTGGCTCATCCGGCCGGGCACGAACGCCTCCAGCAGCACGTCCTCGCGCGGCCCGCCGGCGTAGGTGCGGCCCAGGTGCGGTTCGAACTCCGCGGGATCGCGCAGCACGCGCACGCCGATGGAGTTCAGCCCTGCCCGGTCCTTGAACACCAGCGGATGGCCGTGCGCCGCGGCGAACGCGCGGGCGTCGTCGGCCGTGCGCGGCAGGGTGTGCGGCGCGATCTCGATGCCGGCCCGCGCGGCCAGCTGCTTCATCAGCGCCTTGTCCCGGTACGGCAGCACGTCGGCCGGCAACGGGCCGGGCAGCCCGAGCCGTTCGCGCAGCACCGCGCCGTTGACCACGTCGGCCTCGTGCAGCGCCACGATGTGCTCGACGTCGAACTTCGCCGCCAGCTCCAGCCCCCGGCGGATCACCAGGTCGTCCTCGAAGCGGTCCAGCACCTCGAGGTGCGTGTAGCCGAGGTCCGTCGTCGGCACCCGCTCACCGAAGCGTTCCATCCGCTCGCGGTCGGCCAGCAGCACGATGTCGCCGTCGTGGCCGGCGAACCAGTCCAGGTACGGGAACGGCTCCATCGGGAACCGGTGCACGATGAGGATGTTGCTCATGCCCGGGCCGCCACGTGCGGGGCGGGCCGGTGGGCCGCCGAGACGGTCCGGCCGCCACCGCCGACGGGCAGCAGGATCCGCTGAGGGATCATCGCGCCAACCTCCCCTTTTCGTTGCCGGCGGCCCACACGCTCCGGTAGTGCTCCCCGGTGTCCGGCAGGACGGTGGCGATCTTCGCGCCCGCGCTCGCCGACCGGCAAGGGCCCAGCCCGCCGCGGTCGCCGCTGTCCGGCCGGCTCCGCCACGCTGTCCGCCCGGCCGTCGACCAACCGGCCCCGCGACACCAACGCCCCCGCACCGGGACCGCCCGCGAAGGCCGCACGTCCACGTGCACGGGGCGTGAACGACCGGCTACGGTGGTCGACGGTTCACCGGTCCCCGGGTGAGAGGTGCGCGACGTGGTGCGTGGTCTGCTGGTGGCCCTGCTGGTCCTGACGGGCATGGTGTTGCCCGGCGCGGGGGAGTCCTCGGCGCAGAGCTGGACGTTGACGACGGCGCAGCAGCAGGCGTACCTGTCCTACTACGCGCCGGTGATCTTCAAGCGGGGCGATGAGAACAACGGACGCGAGGGCGCCGACTGGCTGTCCAACTACGACTTCGACCGGGACGGGAACTTCTCGAACAACCGGGTCAACTGGCGCGCCGTCAACCAGTACGCGACGGCCGGCGCCAATCAGCACTGGCGGATCCGGCCCACCCTCTACACCGCGATCATCGAGTACACCACCGGCGGCGTGAAGAACCTCGTGCTGCTGTACCACGTGTACAACGCGGCGGACAAGGACTTCGACGAGATCCACGACTGGGAGCGCGTCGAGATCGTGCTGCGCGGCGTCACGGGCACGCCCGGCGCGGGGGAGACGTTCGGCCACGCCACGATCACCAGCCACAAGGACCACGTGATGCGGCGCGGCACCGACAGCGCGGTGAAGTTCATGCCCGCGGCCACCGGCCGGCACCTGCTGCTCTGGCAGGCCGACCACAGCAAGTTCGACCCGCCGAGCATCAACCCGCACGCCCACGAACTGCGCTTCGCCACCGAGTCGTGGACCACCGTCGCCTCCCGCATGGAGGGCACCGGCACGGCCGAGGTGGACATCAACAACGACAACGAGAAGAACGTGCACTACGTGTTCGTGCCGGAGAGCTCGGCCGCGGCGGTCAGCACCTGGCGGGCCCAGGCGGTCACGCCGGCCACCGCGAACGCCCTGGCCAGCAAGGTGGACAACGGCACGGCGGTGGCCTGGCGCAACATCAAGCGCGTCACCTACGAGCTGCAGGACCTGGCCGACGTCATCCCCACCCACTGGCAGCACGCGGCCTGGCAGATCCACTGGCTGGCCAGCGAGTCCAGCGACGTCCTGCTGGAGTCGCCGGTCACCGCGGAGTCCGGCGCGGCGGAGGTCTCGGCGGGGCTGCAGCGCTTCTACACCGCCTCCCGGGACAGCGGCGCCTCCGACCTGACCGACGGCCGCGAGGGCATCCTCTCCAAGAACTGGTTCTACGGCGCCTACTCCGGCGAGGAGAACGCCGACGAGATCTCCGGCTCCGACGACTTCGGCGGCTACGAGGGCCTCGGCCTGGACAGCGCCGGCCGCAGCCGCGGCGTCGCCAGCGGCGACCTCGCCTCGCACAACGCCTACTGGCGCCAGCACGACTTCTTCGTGCACACCGGCGTCGTCGAGGACGCCGACCGCCGGGAGGCCGGCACCTGGCTGACCGGCCAGTGGTACCTGGCCGCCAACGGCGGCTTCGACGGCCGCTGGGTCCAGCTCTTCGCCGACCGCGTCTGACCCGCCGCACGACCCGGGTCACTGACGCCAGGAGCCGGCCGGGTAGTCGGTTGCTCGATCGGGTGCATCGGCATCGGCCGTTTGGCGAGCCCACCGGCGGCGAGGTGATGCCACGATGTGGGAAACGCTTGAGGGCGGAGTTCCACATCCATGACCGATGAGGCAGCGGACCGCAACGACATCGCCGTCATAGGGATTGCCGGCCGGTTTCCCGGCGCCGCGGACGTGGCGGCGCTGTGGTGCAACCTCCGCGACGGCGTCGAGTCGATCTCCCGGTTCCACCCCGACGAGCTGGAGAGTTCGGTCCTGCTGCCGCCGCGGCTGCGCGAGCACCCGGCCTTCGTGCCGGCCGGCGGAGTGCTGGCCGGGGCGGACCGGTTCGATCATGAGTTCTTCGGCGTCTCCCGCCGGGAGGCGCGCTGGATGGACCCGCAGCAGCGGGTGTTCCTGGAGGTGGCGTGGGCGGCCTTGGAGGACGCCGGGTACGCGCCGGGCGAGGTCGGCGAGGGAGCGTCGGTCTACGCGGGGGCGGGCACGAACAGCCACCTGGTCGGTCTGCTCGGCGAGCTGGGTGATGACCCGGCGGCGCAGTACGAAGGCCTGATCGCCGGCAGCGCCGCCGGCCTGGCCACCAAGGTGTCGTTCCAGCTGGGGCTGCAGGGCGAGAGCGTGACGGCGAACACGGCCTGCTCGACGGGGCTGGCGGTGGTGCACCTGGCCTGCCAGAGCCTGCTGTCCGGCCAGTCCCGGCTGGCGCTGGCCGGTGCGGTGCGGATCGAGGTGCCGCAGCGCACCGGCTACGTCTACCAGGACGGGATGATCCTGTCCCGGGACGGGCACTGCCGCGCGTTCGATCATCGGGCCAGCGGCACGGTGGCCGGCAACGGCGCCGGCGTGGTGGTGCTCAAGCCGCTGGTGGACGCGCTGGCCGACGGCGACCACGTGTACGCCGTGATCAAGGGGATCGCGCTGAACAACGACGGCGGGCGCGGCGCCGGCTTCACGGCACCCAGCGTGGCCGGGCAGTCCGACGTGATCGCCGAGGCGCTGGCGTTCGCGGGCGTGTCCGCCGCCGACATCGACTACGTGGAGGCGCACGGCACCGGGACACCGCTCGGGGACCCGATCGAGATCACCGCGCTGACCCGGGCGTTCCGCCGCACGACCGACCGGGTGGGGGACTGCCTGATCGGTTCCGCCAAGACCAACCTCGGGCACCTCGACACGGCGGCCGGGATCGCCGGACTGATCAAGGTCGTGCTGATGTTGCGGCACGGCGAGCTCGTGCCGAGCCTGCACCTGGAGCGGCCGAACCCGGCGATCGACTTCGCCGGCGGTCCGTTCGTGGTCAACACCGAGCTGCGACCGTGGCCGCGGCGCCCGGACCGCCCGCGCCGGGCCGGGGTGAGCTCGTTCGGCATCGGCGGCACGAACCTGCACGCGGTGCTGGAGGAGGCGCCGTCGCCGTCGCCTTCGGGCGACTCGCCGAGGCCGCATCAGCTGGTGACGCTGTCCGCTCGCACGCCGGCGGCCCTGACCAGGATGGCCGACGAGCTGGCCGCGGCCGACCTCGGTGCGAGCCTCGCCGACGTGGCCTACACCAGGGCTGTGGGCCGGGTGGACTTCGACCACCGGCGCGTGCACGTGGTGTCCACGGTGGACGAACTGGTGGCAGCGCTGGGGCCGGCGGAACCCGTGGTGGCCGGCGAGCCCAGGGTGGTGTTCCTGTTCCCCGGCCAGGGATCCGCCCGGCACGGCATGGCGGCGCGGCTGCACGAGGCCGAGCCGGCCTTCCGGGCCGCGCTCGAACCCTGCCTTGCGGCGGTCGAACCGCACCTGGGCCGGCCGCTGCTGCCGGTGCTGCTCGACGGCGACGGGCCGATCGAGGACGTCGAACTGTCGCACGCGGCGCTGTTCGCGATGGAGGTGGCGCTCACGACGCTGTGGCAGGGCTGGGGGATCGCCCCGGCGGCCCTGGTCGGCCACAGTTTCGGCGAGTACGCCGCCGCGTGCGTCGCCGGGACGTTGTCGCTCGCCGACGCGGCCGCGCTGGCGATGACCAGGGGCAGGCTGGTGGCCGGGCTGCCGGCCGGACGCATGCTGGCGGTCGGGCTCGGCGAGCGGGAACTGGCCGCCTGGCTGGACGGTGACCTGTCGCTGGCCGCGGTCAACGGCCGCGACCGGTGCACGGTGTCCGGGCCGGCCTCGGCAGTGACCCGCCTGCACGAGCGGCTGACGGCGGCGGGCGTGCCGGTGGTGCCGCTGCCGGTCGATCGGGCGTTCCACTCCCCGGCGGTGGAGCCCGTGCTGGCCGAGCTCGCCGAGGCGGCGGCGCAGTACCCGCACCGGGCCCCGGCGCTGCCGTGGCTGTCCACGCTGACCGGCGAGCCGGTGAGCACGGTGTCCGGTGACTACTGGCGCGCACAGCTGCGCGAGCCGGTGCGGTTCGCGGCCGTGCTGGAGCGGCTCGCCGGGACCGCCTCGACGGCGGAACCGTTGGTATTGCTCGAAGTCGGGCCGGGGCAGGCGCTGACGGCGATCGCCCGCGAGCACCTCGGCGTCAGGGCCACCGTGGTGCCCTCGCTGCCGGCGCACCGGTCGGCGGCGTCGGCGCACCGGGTGCTGCTGGACGGCCTCGGGGCGCTGTGGTGCACCGGCGCGCCGGTCGACTGGCAGGCGTTCTACCGCGGCGAGCGGCGTCGCCGGGTGTCCCTGCCGGCCTACCCGTTCGAGCCCACGCCCGTCGGCGTCCCGGCTGCCACCTCGGTGAACGGTGCGGCGCCCGGGGAGCCCGAACCGGTCGAGGCCCCCGCCGTCACGGTGCCGGAGCGCGAGGACGGGCCGCGCGACGGCGTGGAACGGCGGGTCTTCGAGATCTGGCGGGAACGGCTGGGCACCGACGCGTTCGGCGTGCACGACAACTTCCTGGAGCTGGGCGGCAACTCGCTGACCGCGGCGCAGTTGCTGACCCGGCTGCGGGGCGACTTCGCCGTGCCGATCCCGCTCGGCGCGCTGTTCGAGGCGCCGACGGTCGCCGGCATGGCGGACCGGATCCGGGCCCTGACCGGCGACGTCGCGCCGGCCGTTGGGCAGGAGGCGGCCGCCGACCTGCCCCCGATCCGGCCGGTGCCGCGCGGGGAGTCCGTGCCGCTGTCGGTGGTCCAGGAGCGCACGCTCACCCTGGAAGCGGCTGATCCGGGCAACCCGGCGCTGGTGATGCCCATCGCGGTGGCGATCGACGGCGAGCTCGACCGGGACGCGCTGGAGCGGGCGGTCACCGCGGTCGCCGACCGGCACGAGACCCTGCGGACCACGTTCCACCACGAGCCCGGCCGCGGCTGGTCGGCGCACCCGCAACCCGCTGCCACGGTGCGGCTCGACCACGAAGAGGTGGACGGCGAGGACGCCGCACAGGAGATCGCGCGGGCCGAGCCGACCCGGCCGTTCGACCTGTCGGTCTCGCCGGTCCGGGCCCGCCTGCTACGGCTGGCGGCCGACCGGCACGTCCTGCTGCTGACCGTGCACCACGTCGTGTGCGACACGCTGTCCCTGGTGATCCTGGTGCGCGAGATCACCGCCGCCTACCGCGCGGGCGGTGCGACCGTGACCTTGCCGCCGTTGGAGATCCAGTACGCCGACTTCGCGGCCTGGCAACGGCAGATGCTGCGCGGCGGGACGCTGGACCGGCAGCGGGCGTACTGGCGGGAACTGCTGACCGACGCGCCGCCACCGCTACCGCTGCCCACCGACCGCGCCGCACCCGTCGACGAGCCGCCGGGGACCCGCGGCTCGCAGGTCGACGTCCGGCTGCCGGCCGAGCTGGCCGACCGGGTCACCGAGTTCAGCCGGCGCATGGGGGTCACGCCGTTCGTCACCATCCTGGCCGCCTACGTCGCGCTGCTGGGCCGCGTCACCGGCGCGGACGACGTCGTCGTCGGCACCCCGGTCGCCAACCGCGACCGGCCCGAGCTGGAGCCGCTGGTGGGCTACGTCGCCCACGCGCTGCCGCTGCGGGCCGACCTGGGGGACGACCCCCGGTTCGGCTCGCTGGTGCGCCGGCTGCACCGGACGCTGCTCGACGCGCACGCCAACCCCGACCTGCCGTACGAGTCGCTGGCCACGGCCGGCACCGGGCGGCTGTTCGACGCGGTGCTCATCCTCCACGCGGGCCTGCCGGAGCAGGAGCAGTTGCCCGGCGCGACCTGGCGGCTGTGGCACGTGCGCGACGCGCCGGCGATGTTCGGCGCGTCGCTCGGTGCGCTCACGCTGGTCCTCGCCGAGTCGTCGGACGGGTTCACCGGCACCATGGGCTACGCGGACGAGCTGTTCGAGGCGAGCACCGCGGCGACGATGTTCGAGCAGTTCCGTGTGCTGCTGGACGGCGCCGTCGAGCGCCCGGAGACCCGCGTCTCGGCGCTGCCGTGCCACCGGGCGCCGCCGGTGCCGGCCGAGCCGGACGAGCCTGGGGGACACCGGTTCCATCTCGCTGACGCCGGGCTGCCGCGCTGGGTGCCCGCGGCGCGACGGCGGCACCGGGCGATGCAGTTCAGCCTCTCGTACTTCGCCAACGACGAGGAGGAGATGGCCGGCCGCAAGTACCGGCTGCTGCTGGAAGGGGCGCGCCTGGCCGACCGTCGCGGGTTCACCGCGGTGTGGACGCCGGAGCGTCACTTCCACTCGTTCGGCGGGCTGTACCCGAGCCCGGCGGTGGTCGGCGCGGCCATCGCGGCCGTGACGACGCGAATCGGGATCAGGGCCGGCTCCGTGGTGCTGCCGCTGCATGATCCGATCAGGGTGGCCGAGGACTGGGCGGTCATCGACAACCTCTCCGACGGCCGGGTCGGGGTGTCGTTCGCCTCCGGCTGGCACCCGGACGACTTCGTGCTGGCGCCGAACCAGTTCCCGCAGCGGCGCGAGCTGCTGCGCGACGGAATCGAGCAGGTGCGGGCGTTGTGGCGGGGCGAGCCGGTGCGGCGCACCAACGGCGTCGGCGCGGAGGCCGAGGTGGCCATCCGGCCCCGGCCCGTGCAGGCCGAGCTGCCGTTCTGGCTGACCGCGGCCGGCAGCCGGGAGACCTTCCGGCTCGCCGGGGAGCTCGGCGCCGGGATCCTGACCAACCTGATGGCGCAGTCGCTCGACGACCTCGGCCCGAAGATCGAGCTCTACCGGCAGGCGTGGCGCGACGCCGGCCACAGCGCCGGCGGGGCGGGTGACGGCCAGGTCACCCTGATGCTGCACGCGTTCCTCGCCGACGACGCCGAGACGGCGTACGCGATGGCCCGCGAGCCGTTGCTGCGCTACTTCCGCAGTTCGGTGGACATCACGAAGGGCTTCGCGGTGGCACAGGGGCTCGCGGTGCGGCCGGAGGATCTGTCCGAGGCGGACGTGCAGGCGCTCATCGAGCACGGCCTCGAACGGTACGTCCGGGACGGGGGCCTGTTCGGCACACCGCAGACCTGCACCGAGATCGTGGAGCGAGTTCGCGGGCTCGGCGTCGACGAGGTGGCCGCGTTGATCGACTACGGCACGCCGGTCGAGGAGACGCTGCACAGCATCCGGCTGCTCGGCCGGCTCGTGGAGCAGGAGACCAAGCGGGCCAAGGCGGCCGCCACGGCCACCGCGACCGACACCACGGCCAGGGTCCGTGAGCTGGCTCGTGCGATCGCCGCCCGCGGCGCCGACACCGTGTCCGGGCCGGCCGAGGCGCTCGCGTGGCTGGCCGAGACCGCCCCGGACGTCCTCACCGGCCGGACCGCGCTGGTGACCGACGTCGACCCGCCGGTCGCGGCGCTGCGGGCCCTGCACGGCGTCGAGGTCTTCGTGCCGGCGCCGGAGCTGCCGGACGGATCGCTCCCGGTCCGGTGGGCGCTGTGGTGCGGCGACACGGCACGGGCCATCGCGCCGCCGCCGGGCACCACGGTGGCGGATGCCGCCGGCCGGCCGCTCGGTGTGGGCATCGTCGGCGAGCTGACGATCGGCGCGAAGCCGACCGGGCAGCGGGCCCGCTGGCGCTCCGACGGCCGGCTGCACCTGATCCCCGGACCCGTTGCCGGGCCGAGCCCGGTCCCGCTGGCGCCCGCCCAGCAGCGGATCTGGTCGGTGGAACAGCTGGCGCCCGGCAACCTCGCCTACAACAACGCGGTCGGGCTGCGGCTGCACGGGCCGCTCGACCCGGGCGCACTGCACCGGGCGTTGCAGGAGGTGGTGTGCCGCCACGAGGCGCTGCGCACGACGTTCCACCCGGGCGAGGACGGCCGGCCGGTGCAGGTCGTGCACCCGTCCGTCGAGGTCGACCTGCCGGTGCAGGACGCCACGGCGGATCAGGTGGCCGAGCTCGCGCGCGCCCATGCCAGGCGGCCGTTCGTGCTCGAGCGGGTTCCGCTGCTGCGGGCCAGGCTGCTGCGGCTCTCCGGCACCGAGCACGTGCTGCTGATCAGCATGCACCACATCGTCTCCGACGGCTGGTCCGCCGGCGTGCTGTTCGGTGAGCTCGGCACCTTGTACGCGGCGTTCGCGCAGGGGCGGCCGTCGCCGCTGGCCCCGCTGCCCGTGCAGTACACCGACTACGCGCTGGCCCAGCAGGACGACCCGGACAACGCCGCCGGCCTGGAGTTCTGGACCCGTACGCTGGCCGGCCTGCCCCCGCTGGAGGTGCCCGCCGACCGCCCCCGCCCGCCGGTGCAGGGCCAGGACGGCGGACGGGTCCCCGTGTACGTGGACCGCGAGGTCACCGATGCGCTCGGCGAGCTGTGCCGGGCCACCGGCACCACCCCGTTCATGGTGCTGTACGCGGCGCTGGCCACGCTGCTGCACCGGCACAGCGGCCAGGCCGACCTGGCGATCGGCACGGCCGTGGCCGGGCGCACCACGCCCGAGACCGAGGCGCTGGTCGGCGTCTTCATCAACACCGTGGTCGTCCGCGCCGACCTGACCGGAGACCCGGCGTTCACCGAACTGCTGACCAGGACCAGGCGCGCGGTGCTGGACGCGCTGGCGCACTCGGCGGTGCCGTTCGAGCAGGTCGTCGACACCCTCGACGTGCCGCGCGATCTCAGCCGCGCGCCGTTGTTCCAGGCGATCCTGATCCTGCACAACACCCCGATGCCGAGGTTGGAGCTGGCCGGGCTGACCCTGGAAGGGCTGGACATCGATCCGGGCGTGGCCAAGCTCGACCTCAACATGGAGCTGCGTGAGGAGCCGGACGGCGTCCGCGGGTTCCTGGAGTACAACGCGGACCTGTTCGACCGGTCGACGGTGCAGCGGCTCGCCGATCAGCTGGCCACGCTGCTCGCCGACGCCGTCCGCGCGCCGGACCGCCGCCTGTCCGAACTGGCACTGGAGCCCGCGGAGGTGTCCGGGTGACGACCCTGCGGGGCCGGGTCGCCGTGGTCACCGGCGCTGCCCGCGGCGTGGGCCGGGCCACCGCCGTCGCCCTGGCCGCGGCCGGCGCCGACATCCTGGTCACCGACCTCTGCCGGGACATCGACCGGTGCCCGTACCCGATGGGCACCGCGGACCAGCTCGACGAGACGGCGCGGCGATGTCGTGAGCGGGGCGGTCGGGTGGTCACCGCGATCGCCGACGTGCGCAACCCCGCCGACGCCAGGGCGGCGGTGCGCACCGCGATCGACGAGCTGGGCCGGGTCGACATCCTCGTCAACAACGCCGGCCTGGTCGCGCCGGGAGGCCGCCCGGCGCACGAGTACAGCGACGAGGAGTGGCTGCTGGTCACCGACGTGAACCTGCACGGCCCGTGGCGGTTCGCCAAGGCGGTGCTCCCGCACATGGTGCGCCGTGGGTCGGGCAGCATCGTCAACGTCGCGTCGACCGGCGGGCTGGTCGCCTTCCCGGCGTTCGCGCCGTACGTCGCCGCCAAGCACGGCCTGATCGGGCTCACCAAGGCGCTGGCCGCGGACTACGGGCCGCACGGCATCAGGGTCAACGCCGTCTGCCCCACGTCGGTGCGCGACGACCCGGCGCTGGACGGCACGATGCTCGGCGCCGTCGCCGCCGTGCTGGACAGTTCGCGCGATGCCTACGAGCAGCTCACCGTGCAGTACCACCCGCTGGGCAGCCTGGTCGACGCCGAGGACGTGGCCGCCGCCTGCGTCTGGCTGGCCGGCGACGAGTCCCGCCGCATCACCGGAACGGCCGTCCCGGTCGACTGCGGCTTCACCGCCAAGTGACCTGGGAGCATCCGCATGCACCCCGACCGCTACCCGCTGGCGCCGTTGCAGCGAGGCATGTTGTTCCACGCCTTGTCCTCGCCCGAGTCGACCGTGTACGCCGAGCAGCACCGGCTCGAGCTCGACGGCGTGCCGGACCTGGAGGCGTTCAGGTCGGCCTGGCGCTCGGTGTGCGAGCTGCATCCGGTGCTGCGCACCGAGTTCGACCTGCGGCAGGTGGAGCAGCCGATGCAGGTGGTGCGGCCCGGGGTGGAGCTGCCGCTGGTGGTGCAGGACTGGCGGGAGCTGCCCGAGGCCGACCGGGCCGCTCGCGAGGCGGCGGAGCGCGACCGGCCGTTCGACCTGTCGCGGGCGCCGCTGTTCCGGCTGTTGCTGGCCAGGGTCGGTGACCGCGCCTGGCGGCTGCTGTGGACCCACCATCACCTGATCCTCGACGGCTGGAGCGTCGGCCTCGTGCTGCGCGACGTGGCCACCGCCCACGAGGGGGAGCCGCACGCCGGACCACCGGCGTTCCGGGACTTCGTGGACCTGGCCGGCCGGCAGGACCTCGACCACGCTCGGGAACACTGGACCGGGGTGCTGGCCGGCTTCACCGAGCCGACACCGCTGGGCATCACCGCGACGGTGGGTCGCCCGGGCCAGCCGTTCGAACGCCTCCGCCACGAGCTGACGCCCGAGCTGACCGGCCGGCTCGCCGAGCGAGGCGTCGAGACGATTCTGGCCGCCGCCTGGTCGGTGGTGCTGGCGCGGTACTCGGGCACGGACGACGTCGTGTTCGGGCTGACCACGACGGGCCGGTCCGGTCCGGGCCTCGATCAGGTGGTCGGTCTGCTGATCAACACGCTGCCGGTGCGGGTGCGGCCGGACCCGGACGTCGCGTCGTGGTTGCGGCGGCTGCACCAGGAGCTGGACCGGTCGCGGCAGCACGAGCTGGTCCCACTGGACCGGGTGCACGGCTGGAGCGAGGTGCCGAAGGGCCGGCGGTTGTTCGACTCCATCCTGGTCGTCGAGGACTTCCCGGTCGACGTGCCGGGCCTGCGGTTCGGCGAGCTGCGGGTGACCGGCTGGTCGAGTGTCCAGCGGACCGACTACCCGCTGACGCTGCTGGCGTTCCCCGGCGAGCGGCTGGCGCTGGAGGCGCTGTTCGACCCCGGCGTGCTGGACCGTCGGCTGGTCCTTCAGCTGCTGGGTCACCTGGAGACGGCGCTCGACGGGCTGTTGCTCGGTGACGTGGAGCCGATGCGGCCGGACGAGCGGGCCGAGCTGTTGCGGCGCGGCGTTCGGAGCGCCACTTTCCCGTACGAGCAGAGCGCCCCTGCCCGGTTCGCCGCCTGGTGCCGGCATGAGCCGGGGCGGATCGCCGTGTCGTGGGGCGACGAGCGGCTCAGCTACCGGGAGCTGGCTGCGCGGGTGGCGCCGTTGGCCGTCCGGCTCCGTGCGCTCGGCGTCGGGCCCGGCGTCCTGGTGGGGGTCTACCTGCCGCGGGGCATCGACCTGGTGGTCGCGATGCTGGCCGTGGCCTGTGCCGGTGGCGGCGCCGTTCCGGTCGACCGCCGGCATCCGGCCGCCCGGCTGCGGGCCGTTCTGGCCGACGCGTCGGCGTCGATGCTGCTGACGTGCCGGGACACGGCCGGGGACCTCGATGTCCGCATCGTCCACGTGGACGATGACCTCCCGCCGTCCGCGGAGCTGCCAGTGGGCAAGGCCGGTCCGGGCGATGTCGCCTACGTCATCTACACGTCGGGGTCGACCGGCAGCCCGAAGGGCGTGGTCGTCGAACACGCACAGCTCGCCAGGCTGTTCGACGCCACCCGGGGCTGGTTCGAGTTCGGGCCCGACGACGTCTGGACGCTGTTCCACTCGATCGCGTTCGACTTCTCCGTCTGGGAGCTGTGGGGCGCGCTGGCCAACGGCGGCCGCCTGGTGGTCGTGCCGGACGAGACCGTCCGCGATCCGGCCGCGTTCCGGCGGCTGGTGCTGGCCGAGGGCGTGACCGTGCTCAACCAGACGCCGTCGGCGTTCCGCGCGCTGATGCAGGCCGACCTGGAGGCGGCCCAGGACCCGTCGCCGTTCCGGTTGCGCCTGGTGATCCTCGGCGGGGAGATGCTCACGGTGACCGGCCTGCGGCCGTGGCTGGACCGCTACGGCGACGCGCGGCCGGCGCTGGTGAACATGTACGGCATCACCGAGACGACGGTGCACGTCACCTACCGGCCGATCAACCGGGCCGACCTGGACGGCAGCGCGCGGTCGCCGATCGGCGAACCGATCCCGGACCTCGCGGTCCGGGTGGTGGACCCGCGGGGCGGGCCGGTTCCGGTCGGGGTGCCGGGGGAGTTGCACGTCGGCGGCGCCGGGGTGGCCCGCGGCTACCTGGGCCGGCCGGAGCTGACCGCGGAGCGGTTCGTCCAGGACGACGGCATCCGCTGGTATCGCACCGGCGACCGGGTGCGCTGGCTCCCGGACGGTGGCCTGGAGTTCCTCGGGCGGATCGACGACCAGGTCAAGATCCGTGGTCATCGCGTCGAACCGGCCGAGGTCGAGCACGTCCTCAACGAGCACCCGCAGGTCCGCGAGTCCGTGGTGGTCGCCGCCGGGACCGACGGCCACCGCCGGCTCGTCGCGTACGTCGTGGGATCGCAGCCGGACTGGCCGCGGCTGCGCGAATGGCTGGCCGATCGGCTGCCGGACCATCTGGTGCCGGCCGGGCTCGTCACGCTGGACCGGTTGCCGCTCACCCCGAACGGCAAGGTCGACCGGTCGGCGCTGCCGGACCCGGAGCCGTCACGACCGGACGACGGCCTGGTGGACCCGCGCACCGACGTCGAGCGGGTGCTGGCCGAGGTGTGGGCCGAGGTGCTCGGCCTGGAACGGGTCGGGATCGCCGACAACTTCTTCGCGCTCGGCGGTGACTCGATCCTCACCATCCAGGCGGTGGCCCGCGCGGCCCGGCGCGGGGTGTCCGTCACGCCAGCACAGGTGTTCGCGCACCAGACGATCGCCGGTCTGGCCGCGGTGGCGGCCGAGACCGGCGCCGCGGCGACCGTGGCGGAGCAGGGCGAGGTCACCGGCGAGGTCCCGATGACCCCCGCGCGGGCGTGGTTCCACCGGCTCGACCTGCCGCACCGCGACCACTGGAACATGCCGGTCCTGCTGATCGCCCGGCAGCCGGTGCACACCGGCCGCCTCGCCGAGGCGCTCGACGCGCTCGTCGCGCACCACGACCTGCTGCGAATGCGGCTGACCGGCGACCATGCCCGGATCGTGCCGGTGGCCGAGCACGGACCGGTCCCGATCGATGAATGCTCCCCGGAGCGGCTCGACGAGGTCGCCCGGCAGGCGCAGGCCGGCCTTGACCTGGCGAAGGGACCGCTGCTGCGGGCCGTTGTGATCCGTGGGGACGAACCTGACCGGGTCCTGCTGGTCGGGCACCACCTCGTGCTGGACACCCTGTCCTGGCACGTGCTGCTGGAGGACCTGGACAGCGCACACCGGCAGCTCGCCGCGGGCGAACCGATCACGCTGCCGCCGAAGACGACCGACGTCCCCACGTGGGCCCGTGGCCTGCACGAGCTCGCCCGGTCGGATCGGACCGCCGAGCAGGCCCGCTGGTGGCTGGACCGGAGCCCGTCGCACCTCCCTGCCCTGCCAACCGGTGTGGAAGGGGAAGCCGCGATCGTCGAGGCCGTGCTCGACGAGGCGGCCACCGACCGGTTGCTCGGACCGGCCAGGCACGCCTACCGGACCAGGCCGGACGAGCTGCTGCTGGCCGCCGTGGCGCAGGCCCTGCACCGGTGGTCGGGCACGCCGGAACTGCTGGTCGACGTCGAAGGCCACGGTCGCGACGTCGAGGTCCCCGGCGCGGACGTGTCGCGCACCGTCGGCTGGTTCACCACGTTCACCCCGGCCCGGCTGGACCTGTCCGGCACGAACGGACCGGCCGACGTGATCAAGGCCGTCAAGGAGCAGCTGCGGTCGATGCCCGGCCGCGGCGCGCCGTTCGGCCTGGCCCGCTGGCTGCGCGGTGACGACCTCGCCCAGCAGCTCGCCGAGCTGCCCCGAGCCCAGGTGAGCTTCAACTACCTCGGCCGGCTCGACCACGGCGCGCCATCGGATTCCTGGTTCGCGCTCGACCCCGGGCAGGTCGCCGCCGGCCGCCATCCGGACAACCCGCGCCCGTACCCGATCGACGTCGTCGCCGGCATCCGCGACGGCCGCCTGCACGTGTACCTGAGCTACCGCGCGGGGCAGCATCGAGCACAGGCGATGGAACGGCTGGCGGCCGACTGCGTCGCGGCGCTGGCCGCCCTCGTCGACCACTGCACATCACCCGGGGCGGGTGGCCCGACCCCGAGCGACTTCCCGCTCGCCGAGCTCGACCAGCCCCGGCTCGACCGGCTGGTGGCCGAGCGCGGCGCCGTCGAGGACCTGTACCCGCTCACGCCGTTGCAGCGCGGACTGCTGTTCCACACGCTGGCCAACCCCGGCTCGGGCGTGTACTTCGAGCAGTTCAGCATCGGCCTCGACGGGCCGCTCGACGTCGGAGCCTTCGAGCAGGCGTGGCTCGCGCTGCTGGAGCGGCACGAGGTGCTGCGAGCCTCCGTCGCCTGGCGGGGATTCGAGGTCCCGCACCTGGTCGTTCACCAGCGGGTCGAGCTCCCGCTCACCCGGCACGACTGGAGCGACCTGACCGGGCAGCGGCAGGCGGAGCGGCTGACCGAGCTGCTCACCGGGGACCGGGTGACCGGCTTCGACCTGACCAGGGCGCCGCTGACCCGCCTGCACCTGGTGCGGCTGGGCGACCGGCGCTGGCACGTGGTGTGGAGCCACCACCACATCGTGCTGGACGGCTGGAGCGTCGCCCTGCTGATCCAGGAGATCTTCGACAACTACGAGTCGATCCGGTGCGGCCGGTTCGTGCCGAAGCCGCCGCCGCGGCCGTTCCGCGACTACCTGGACCATCTGGCGAACCTGGACCTCTCCGGGGCGTGGGCCCACTGGCGCCGGGTGCTCAGCGGCGTGACCGGTCCGACTCCGCTCGGCGTCGACCACGCCGCGGCCGGGACCGAGGCCCGAGCGGGCCGCCGTGACGCCGACTACGGCCGCGTGCACCTGCGGCTGCCGGTGGACCGGTCCGACGCCGTGCGTGAGTTCGCGCGCGCACACCGGCTCACGCTCGACACCGTGCTGCACGGCGCATGGGCGTTGCTGCTGGCGGGCCGCAGCGGTTGCGACGACGTGGTGTTCGGGGTCACCTCCTCCGGCCGGCCACCCGCGCTGAACGGTGTCGAGGAGATGGTGGGGCTCTTCGTCAACAAGCTGCCGGCCCGGGTCCGGGTCGACCGGGACCAGGCCGTGGTGAGCTGGCTGTCCGGGCTGCTCCGGGATCAGGTGGAGGGCAGGAAGTTCGAGCACACGCCACTGCATCAGATCCGCGGCTGGACCTCGGTGCCGCCCGACCAGCCACTGTTCCACAGCGGCCGGGCCCTGGAGAACTACCCGATGGACGGTTCCCGGTACCGCACCGGCAGCGTGTCCGTCGTCGACATCGAGACCTTCGAGCAGACCAACTACCCGCTGACCTTCCTCGTCGTGCCGGACGAGGCGCTGTTCCTGCAGATCTGGTACGACGCCCTGCAGTTCGAGCCGGAGACCGGCGACCAGATCATGCGCGCCACCCAGGAGCTGCTGCTCGCGCTCGTCGCCGACCCGGACCGCACCGTCGGCGAGGTGCTGGAGCAGGTCCCGGCCGCCGGCACCGTGGACACGGAGGTGGACTCCGAGCCGGACTCCGGGCCGGACACGGAGCCGGACACGGAGGCGGATCGGATCGCGCAGGTGCTGCGCGGGCTTGCGCCGGCCGGCGAGGTGGCGGTGACCCGCGCGCCGGACGGACGGCGGTTCGCCGCCTACCTCGTACCTGACCTGGAAGCCCTTGACGATGCCACCGGCCCGCTCGGCGAACAGCACGTCGCGCACTGGCGCTCGGTCCACGACCAGACCATGTCCGGCGCGCCCGCGGACGACCCGGCGTTCAACATCACCGGCTGGAACTCCAGCTACACCGGCGCCCCGATCCCGGCGCAGGCCATGGCCGAGTGGCGCGCCCACACCCTCGATCGCGTCGACGCCCTGAACCCGCTGCGCGTCCTGGAGATCGGGTGCGGGTCGGGATTGCTGCTGTTCGGCCTGCTGGACACGTGCGAGCGGTATGTCGGCCTCGACTTCTCCGCGGCGAGCCTGGCCGGCGTGCGGGATCATCTCGCCACCCTCGACCCGGCCGCGCGAGCCAAGGTGACGCTGCTGGAGCGGACCGCCGACGACCTGACCGGGCTCGAATCGGGCGGCTTCGACGTAGTCGTGATCAACTCGGTCGCGCAGTACTTCCCGGGCGTGGCCTACCTGGAGCGCGTGCTCGACGCGGCGATCGGCATCGCGGCCTCAGGTGGCGCGATCTTCCTCGGGGATCTGCGACACCACGGGTTGCAGGAGGCGTTCCAGGTCTCCGTCCAGCTGCACCGGGCGGTGGACCTGCTCCCGATCCACGAACTGCACGGCCGGGTGAGGCGGTCTCTCGAGCACGAACGCGAGTTGCTGATCGATCCCCGCTACGTCGCCCGGTTCGCCGCGGCGCGGCCGCACATCGGCGGGGTCGAGCTGATGCCCAAGCGCGGGCGCCACGACAACGAGCTGACCCGGTTCCGCTACGACGCGGTGCTGCGGCTGGGCCCGCAGCCATCCCCGCCGGCCGAGGTGACCTGGTACGACTGGCATCACGACATGCTGTCCGGCTCAGAACTCGAATGGTTGCTCGACCATGCCGACACCGACGCCGTCGGGATCACCTCGATCCCGAACGCGCGGATCGCCGCCGACCTCGAGGCGGCTCGGCTGCTGGCCGACCCGGACGGTCCCCGCACCGCCGGCGAGCTGCGGCTCGCGGCGGAGAAGCCGGCGCACGGCATGGACCCTGAGGACCTCTGCGGCATCGGCGAGCAGGCGGGCTGGTCGGTCGCGGTCAGCCTGGACATCACGAACGGAGGCAGCCTCCATGCGCTGTACCGGCGGGGATCGGAGCCGGCGACGGGCATCGGCGACCTGCACGCGGCCGCGCCCGACAGCGATGTCCACCGTGACCCCGGCGGTGCCCTCGACGGCGGCAGGCTGACCAGCGTTCCGCTGCGCGGCCGGGTCGCCGAGGCGCTGGAGCGGCAGGCGTGGGAGGCGCTGCACCGGCAGCTGCCCGAGCACGCCGGTCGCTGCCGGGTGGCCGTGCTGGACGAGCTGCCGCGTACCGCTGACGGGCTCGTCGACCATGCCGCGCTGCCGGTGGTGACCGAGCCGGAAGACGTGACCGCCGACGGCGCGTTGCCGCCGAGAACCGCGGACGAACTGCGGCTCGCACGGATCTGGGAGCAGGCTCTGCGCCTGCGCCAGGTCGACGTTCGCACCTCGTTCTTCGACCTGGGGGGCGACTCGCTGCTGGCGATCCGGGTCATCGACGAGGTCTCCAGGGTGTTCGGCCGCGAGGTGCCGCTGGCCACCCTCCTGCACGCACCGACGATCGAAGGGCTGGCCGCGGCGCTGCGCGCGGAGCCGCGACCGTGGACGCCGCTGGTCGAGCTCACCCGCGGTGACGGTACGCCGCTGTTCTGCGCGCACCCCGTCGGTGGGAACGTGCTGTGCTACGCCGAGCTGGCCCGGCTGGTCGCGCCCGCGCCGTGCTGCGCGCTGCAGGCGCGGGGGATCGATGGCGGCGAGCCGCCCTACGACGACCTGCCCACCATGGCCGCGCGCTATCTCGCCGACGTGCGCGACCGGCAGCCCACCGGCCCGTACAACATCGCCGGCTGGTCGATGGGCGGCCTCGTCGCCTACGAGCTGGCTCAGCAACTGCACGCCGCGGGGGAGCAGGTCGGCTTGCTCGCGCTGATCGAGACCCCACACCCCGACCTCATCGAGGACGCGCCCGACGAGGCCACGACCCTGGCGCGGCTACTGGAAGGACGGGTTGCCATCGATCTCGACGAGCTGCGTAACCTGCCGCCGGAGCAGCAGCTGCACCAGGTGCTCGCCGAGGCCGAGCGGGCCGGCGTCGTGCCCCCGGGCATGGACCCGAGCCGGCCCCGGCGCCTGCTCGACGTGTTCGGCGCCAACGTCGACGCGGCCCGCCGGTACCGGCCGAACCCCTACCCCGGCCGTGTCCTGCTGCTGCGGGCCCAGGCGTCCGCCGACCTCGGCTGGGGTGACCTCGGTCGCGGGTTCGAGGTCGTGGAGGTACCCGGCGACCACGAGACGGTCCTGTGGCCGCCCAACGTCCGGCACGTCGCCGAAGCCATCAGCACCCGGCTCGTGTCCTGAGCCGTGAGAGCGTCCGCGGAGCGCGGCCGGCGATCCGCACGGTCGGCTTCAGGTCGTCCAACCCGAGGCGGCCAGGCGGCGGCGGTCGACCTTGCCGTTGGCGTTGACCGGCAGCTGGTCGACGTGCCGGTACCCGGCGGGCCGCATGTAGGGCGGCAACCGGTCGGCGGCGGTCGCGGCCAGCTCGTCGGGGTCCACCGGCTCGCCGGTGTAGACGGCGTGCAGCGTGGGGAGGCCGGCCGGGTCCGTCATGACGAGCACGACGGCGTCGATGACCGAGGGGTGGCGGCGCAGCACCGACTCGATCTCCTCGAGCTCGATCCGGTATCCGCTGATCTTCACCTGATGGTCCAGCCGGCCGAGGTGCACCATCACCCCGTCCGCGCCGATCGACACCCGGTCCCCGGTGCGGTACCACGCCTCCGGTGGGATCTCGCCGTCGTCGCACTCGCGAGCGCGGTCACCGTCGAAGAGCACGAAGGCGCCCCGGTCGTCCGCCGGGTCGAGATAGCCGTCGAACCGCTGCGATCCGCGCACGCACAGTTCACCCTCGGGGCCGGCCAGCCCGTCCTCGGTGAGCACGACGCCGTCCAGGTGCGGGAAGACCGGCCCGATCGGCACGGTGCCGTTCGGGCTGTCCGGCCAGAGCGCCCGGTCGGCCGGCAGCCGGTAGGCGGAGCAGGTGACGGTGAGCTCGGTGGGGCCGTACCGGTTCTCCATGACGCTGTGCGGTGCGGCCGCCGACCACGCCGCCGCCAGCTCGAAGGTCAGCTGCTCACCACCGAACATGCTCCAGCGCAGCCCCGGCATGCTCGCCGGTGGCAGCGTGCCCCGCCGGTGCGCGAACGAGATCACCGACGGCACGCTGTACCAGTGGGTGACGCCCCGATCGGCGACGAAGCGTGCCGGGTCGAGCACGTCCTCCGGCCTCGGCACGACGAGCGTCGCGCCGGAGCTCAGCGGCAGGAACATGCCGAAGACCGACCCGTCGAACGACAGCTCCGGCACCGCCGCGAACCGCGCGCCGGGCCCGGTGGGACAGCGATCGAGGTAGAACGGCAGATAGTCGGCGAAATTGCGATGCCGGATCGGCACGCCCTTGGGCTCGCCGGTGGAGCCGGAGGTGAGCAGCACGTACGCCAGGTCATCCGGCTGACCGTCGTACGGCTCGGACCATGGTGGAGTGTCCAGGCTCCAGTACCACGGCGCGCCACGAGCGGCGCGCAGTTCGACGGCCGGGGCACCGGTCAGCGCCGCCAGTTGTGCCGCCTTCGGGCCACCGGCATCGTCGGCAATGATGACGTCGACCCCGGCCGCCCGGCACGGGCGCGCGTTGCGCGTGACCGGCGCCTCCGGGTGCAGCGGTACCACGGCCGCGGCCAACCGCAAGGCCGCCAGGTAACCGGTGTAGCCGGCGAGGCTGCGTGCGGTGAGCAGGCCGACCGCGGCCGGCCGACGGCCCGCCGTCCGCACCAGCCGGCCTGCCAACCGCTCGACCAGGTCGAGCAGTTCCCGGTAGCGCACGGTCTGGCCGCCGACCTCGATCGCCGGTAGCTCGGCATGCCGCACCGCGCTGTCGCGGAACCAGCCGAACAGCGTGCCCCCGGTCGCCGCGGCCGGCGAGCTAGGCCGGGCGGGCATCGCCGGCCAGCCGCTCGTCGGCGGCGTCGGTAGCCTTGCGCGGCAACGACACGAGCGCGAGCGTCGCGCCGAGCGCGGTGGCGGCCGCGCAGACCACCAGCATCGCGCCCATTCCGGCGAGGAACGCCATCCGCACGGATTCCAGCAGGTCGGCCGAACCCGTTGACCGCGCGAGTTCGGTACCCGACGCCGCGGTGTCCAGGACGGCGTCGGCGTCCGGTGCCGAGAGGCCCGTGACGTCCACCTCGCCGCGGTAACGGGCGTTGAGCGTGGCGCCGAGCACGGCCACGCCCAGCGTGCCGCCGAGCTGCCGCATCGTCTGGAGCACCCCCGCGCCGGTGCCGCTGCGGTTGTCGGCGATGCCGCCGAGCGCGACGTTGAGCGCCAGCGGCAACGCCAACCCCAGGCCCAGCCCCATGACGGCCATCCACGCCGCGACGAACGGGTAGCCGGCGCCGAGCCGGGTGGTCGCGCCGACGAGCAGGCCCACGGTCATCAGCCCGTACCCGGCGACGATCAGGGCCCGCACGCCGAGCGCCCGCTGCAGTCGCTCGCCGGCCTGCACGCCCACCAGCAGGCC